>JAZQGX010000001.1:0-24954 GCA_045540275.1 Kiritimatiellia bacterium
GGCAAGCTGCTGGCGGCACTTCCCGAAGACGGTTTTGCCGTTATGGATGTGGATACCGCCTGCTTTGACACGCTCCGTTCGCAGACGCGCGCGCGCATCGTTACCGTGTCCAGCGCCGGTGGTGATGCTGATTATTCGGCGCGTCTTCTCGACGAGCTTTGCGGTCGCGTCCGCATCACTGAGCGTGCCACCGGCGCGGAGGTGGAGCTTACGTGCAATCTGCCCGGTGCGCACAATGCCGCCGATCTGCTCCTGGCCTATGCTGTCGCCCGCGAATGCGGCATTCCCGCCGATGCGTGTCCGGATGCGCTGGAGGAATTTTCTTTGCCCGGTATGCGCTGGAAGGTGGTTCAGTCCGAGGGGGTCGTTTTTATCAACGATGCGTACAACGCCAATCCCCAAAGCATGGAGGCGTCGATACGCACGTTCATGAAAATGCCCTGCCGCGGGCGGCGCGTGCTGGTTTTGGGGGATATGTTTGAATTGGGGTCGAAATCGGAGGCAATGCACCGCGCAATCGGCGCGCTGGTTGCGGAGTTGAAACCCGACTTGGCGGTATTTGTCGGCAATGCGATGACAAATGCCGCTACGGAGGCCAGAGAGCGCGGAATGCCGGCCTCTTCGGTGTTCTGCGCCGATGGTGCGGCGAATGCCAGATTGCTGCTGGCCGCGGCGGTTCGATACGGGGATGCGGTATTGCTCAAGGCATCGCGAGGAATGGGGCTTGAGCAGGTGTTGCAGCAGTTTAATTGACAAGGGGAACCAAATGGAGTCTAACGGCGGAAAAGAGCGGAGCGTCGGAATCGTCGAAACTCAGTATCTCAAACTTGAACTTCCCGAAGGCGGATTCAGGCTTGAAAAGGGCGGCGTGCTTCCCGAAATTACGGTGGCGTACGAACGTTGCGGAAAAATCACCCCGGAAAACGACAATGTCGTATTTGTCTGCCATGCATTGACTGGTGACGCCCACGTGGCGGGAATGCATCCCGACGAGTCGTCGCCCAGCGGCTGGTGGGAGGGTATGTTCGGTCCCGGCAAGGGCGTGGATACCGATCGCTATCAGGTGGTGTGCGCTAACGTTCTCGGCGGGTGCATGGGCACAACCGGGCCGTCGTCGATCAATCCCGCAACCGGCAAACCGTACGGGTCGGCATTTCCTAAAATCACCATGAGCGACATCGTCGATGTCAACCGGCTGCTGCTTAAGCAGTTGGGGATCGGTCATGTAAATGCGGTCATCGGCGGCAGCTTCGGCGGCATACTGGTTATCGACTGGGTCACCCGCCACTCCGAAGACATGGACAAGGCTGTAATTATCGCCTCCGCATCGCACATGAGTTCGCAGTCGCTGGCGTTCGATCTCATCGGAAGAAACGCCATCGTCGAAGATCCCAAGTGGCGGGGCGGCGACTACTACGGCGAGTCGGAGCAGCCCAACGCTGGTTTGACCAGCGCACGGCAGATTGCGCATATCACATATCTGTCGAACGATGTCCTCGAGGAGAGGTTCGGCCGCGAACGTCGCGGCGAATGGTTGGAGCGCGCCAAAAACGACCGCGAATTCCGCGAGGAGATGGATCGCGGTTTCCACACCTATTTCCAGCTTGAAAGCTATCTGCGCTACCAGGGCAGCAAGTTCTGCCGCCGTTTCGACGCAAATTCGTATCTCCACATCACGTTCGCGCTGGACGAATACGACGCTGCGGAAAAATTCGGTTCTCTGCGCAATGCGTTTAAAAATGTCAAAGCGAAACTTCTTTTCGTCTCGCTCAGCGGCGACTGGCTCTTTGAGCCGAAGCAGTCTGAGGAGCTGGTGTGCGCCTGTTTGCAGGAGGGGGTGCGTGTTTCGTACTGCCGCCTGAATGCTCCGTCTGGCCACGACGCATTCCTTACCCACATATCGGATCTCAAGCGCGTGGTCCGCGCCTTCCTTCCTCCGTCGTCAGGCGTCAATCGGCAGCCGGCTTTCCACAAATGGCAGGAGCGGCACTATGCCAATGTGATCAGTATGGTGCCTGAAGGCAGCCGCGTGGCGGACCTTGGATGCGGCGACGGCGCGCTGATTTCCATTTTGCGCGAGAAGTGCGGATGCACCGGCTATGGAGTCGAGATGGATATCGAGCAGGTGATTAAAGCGATCGCTTCGGGCTGCGATGTGATAAACGCCGACCTGGACGGCGATCTGGCGATGATTCCGGAGGGAAGTGCGGATGTCGCCATTCTCAGCGAAACGTTGCAGACCATCCGCAAGCCGCGCAGTCTCATGCAGCGTATTTTGAACATAGCGGAAGAGGCGTTGGTCTCGTTTCCGAATTTCGCATGTTGGGATGTGCGGTTCCGTCTGCTCTTTTCGGGAAAGATGCCGAAGGGCAAGCAGCTGCCGTTTGAATGGTATGATACGCCAAATATCCATCTTTTCACCTTAAATGACTTTCTGCAGCTGTGCCGAGACGAGAAACTGCGCATCGTGAAGTCGTTTTGCACTCCGCGGGGAATTCTTGGGCGGCTGCTCTGCCTGTTTGGGTTGTGCAATATCGGGGCTTCGCGGGTGACGGCGCGCCTGACGCACGAGGAAGACGGAGGCGGTTTTTATGAATGAGATCGCAGGTCTCGACGATTTGGCCGCACGGCTTTCCCCGTGCAACGGATGCCGTGGCGGCGAGAAGACGGATATGCCGGATGCGGCAGCGGTAATCGAGATTTTGCTCGGTTTGCAGGCGTTGCTGTTTCCGGGATGCCACGGCGGGGGCAGACCGTGCGCGGACAAACTTAAGTCGGTGCTCGGTGAACTGTCTGAAAAGTTGATTGAGCAGTGCGCGCGAGCCTATTGCCATGTCGATGTTTCGCTTTCCCGGGAAGATGGCCGGGAAAAGGGAGTTTCGGCGGTGACGGCGCTTTTCGGTGAACTTCCCAAAATCCGCCAGATGCTGACCGACGACATTCGCGCCGCATATGAGGGCGATCCTGCCGCACGTTCGCAGCTTGAAGTTGTGATGAGCTATCCCGGATTGACCGCAATTGCGGTGCAGCGTATCGCCCATTGTCTGTATCGCGCCGGAGTGCCGCTGATTCCTCGCGTGATGAGCGAATGGGCTCATTCGCGAACCGGTATCGATATCCACCCGGGGGCGAGTATCGGTGAGGGGTTTTTCATTGATCACGGAACGGGTGTGGTTATCGGCGAAACCTGCGTCATCGGTCGCAATGTGAAGATCTATCAGGGGGTGACGCTCGGCGCGCTTTCTTTCCAGAAGGAGGAGGACGGGACGCTGGTCAAGGGAGTCAAGCGCCATCCGAATGTCGAGGACAATGTCGTAATTTACGCCGGAGCGACCATTCTTGGCGGAGGAACCGTAATCGGGCACGACTCGGTAATTGGAGGCAATGTCTGGCTGATTCACTCCGTCCCGCCGTGTACGACGGTCTACAACCAGACGCCTAAACCGATTATGCTGACCAACAGAGTTAATTCCAAGTCATGATAAACTGCATCACATCACTTTCCAATGCGAAAATCAAGCATTGCGTTAAACTGCGCCAGCGTTCTCATCGCGACGAATTTTCCGAAATGCTGATTGAAGGATATCGCGAGTGTCGCCGCGCATTGGATGCGGGGTACAGACCGGGCATGCTGTTCTTTTGCGATGCGCTCTATTTGAAAGGCGAGCATGAGCCGGAGATCGTCAAAGAGAGCGCCGCACGCGGGGCGGAGCTTTATTCATGCACGCCTGAGGTGTTCAAGAAGATGGCATACCGCGAGCGTCCCGACGGATTGCTGATGGTGGGACCGCAACCGCGCCTCTCGTTAGACCGGCTCAAGCTGAGCGAAAACGCAATGGTGCTGGTGGCCGAATCAATTGAAAAGCCCGGTAATCTCGGCACGATGCTGCGATCGGCGGACGCCTCCGGAGTTGAGGCGGTGATTGTCTGTGACCGTTGTACCGATATTTTCAACCCCAATGTCGTAAGGGCTTCGACGGGGACGCTTTTCACCGTGCCGGTCGCGGAGACCAGCGGGGAGGAGGCTCTGGCGTTTTTGAAGGATAACGGCTTTTCAATTCTGGCAGCGACGCCTCATGCGCAGAAAATGCATTTCGATGTTAATCTGACTGGGAGGGTGGCAATTGCGGTGGGCACTGAACAGTACGGGCTTACCGAACGGTGGATGAATTCCGCCGATTTACGCGTTCGCATCCCGATGCTGGGCACGGCGGACTCGCTGAATGTCGCGGCGGCGACTACGATTTTGTTGGCGGAGGCGGTGCGTCAGCGCATCGCTTCCGGGATAGAACAGGTTCCTGATGCGGAGCCGTGGCACGGTGAGGCCGCGTTTGACGCATGAGGGTGCATACACAAAAAAAAGGAGAGGACATGAACAGGAGAGAGTTTCTCAGAGGATCGCTTTTGGCCGGGCTCGCGGCCAAGGCCGGCGTGCCGGGCAAAGTTCTGGCTGCGGAAGAGCCGGTCAATACCATGCTTGGTTTTTGCGCTCCGGCGCTTCCAAAAATCCGTATCGGCTACATCGGTTTGGGCAATCGCGGCCCGACCCATTTTTATACAATGGTCAAGTTCATCCCATGGACTGAAATGCGCGCGTTGTGTGATGTCAACAAGGGGAGAGTCGACTGGCGTTGCGATTGGGTGGTAAAGCAGAAGAACCAGAGTTTCAGACCGGACGGATACAGCGGAAGCGAAGAAATCTGGAAGAAGGTGTGCGAACGCGACGACATTGACATGGTTTATATCTGTACGCCGTGGCTTTGCCATGCGGAGATGGCGATCTATGCGATGAAGTGCGGCAAGCACGTGGCAATCGAGGTTCCTGCCGCGGTTACGATCGAGGAGTGCTGGAATCTGGTCAAGACATCGGAGGCCACGCGCAAGCACTGCATCATGCTGGAAAACTGCTGCTACGGCGAAAACGAGTTGTTTATGAACAGTCTTTGCCACAAAGGAGTGTTGGGCGATATTGTTCACGGCGAATGCGGGTACATCCACGATTTGGTCTTCTCCAAACTCAACGAGGGCAAAGGAGGGTACTACAAGCGCTGGCGGCTTGATTACACGCGCAAGCACGACGGTAATGCCTATCCGACACACGGACTCGGCCCGATTTCATGGATGATGGATATCAATCACGGCAATCAGTTCCGAGTTTTGACTTCGTTGAGCAGCGATGTGTTCAGAATGCCGCAGTTCGCCTCGAAAATGTTTTCGAAAGGGCGTCCGGAGCGCGAGAAGTCGTACTACAAGCAGGGGGATGTCAACACCTCCATCATAAAAACCTATCGTGGGCAGACGATTATCGTGCAGCATGACACGACCTGTCCTCAACCGTACTCGCGCATCAATTCGATCCGCGGCACGAAAGGCACGGTGATGGATTATCCTTTCCGCATGTCGCTGGTGCCCAAGAGCCATCACTGGCTGAAGGATGAGGAAATCAACAAACTCAAGAGCCAGTATATGCCCGAGCTGTGGGTAAAAGAGGGGAAGGATGCCAAGAAAAAGGGCGGTCACGGCGGTATGGATTATTTGATGAACCTCGACATTTTGACCCGTCTGCGCGATGGTGCTCCGATGTTGATGGACTGCTATGACGCCGCATCGTGGTCATGCCTGATGGAGCTTACTGAAAAGTCGACTCTTGCCGACGGCGCACCGGTTCAGGTGCCCGATTTCACTCGCGGGCTCTGGAAGACCCAGAAGAGTCTTTTTGCCGATATTTAGGCGGCTGGTCTTCTCAGGCGGGGCATGAGCGAAAGCGCATGCCCCGCTTTTGTTTCCATTCTTTTAATCCGAAGTCCCCTTGCCCCTTGCAAGTTTTTTGTGAAAACCTTCCAATAATTTCACAATTTTGATATAATAAACACTTTGAAAAATCAAATTGCGATGGATGCTTTATGAAACCTTTCAGAACCATATTATTTCTCGGCGACGGCATGGCAGATGAGCCATTACAGGAACTTAATCATCTTACCCCTTTGCAGGCCGCTGCGACTCCTGCGATGGACAAGATCGCGCAGATGGGACGGAGCGGAACTTTGTTGACATTGCCCGATGGATTTCCCACTTCAAGCGACGTGGCAAACATGTCGGTACTCGGTTGCAATTTGGCCGCTGAATTTTGCGGTCGCGGCGCTCTGGAAGCGGCGAGCCAGAATATTGAACTTGGTCCCACGGATATCGCGTTTCGCATGAACCTGGTGACGGTCGACGACAACGGGATTCTTGTCGATTACTCCGGAGGTCACGCTTCGCAGCGGGACGCGGAGGAAGCGGTGGCTCTGCTCAATGAAAAACTCGCCTCCGACAAAGTCTCCTTCCATGTCGGGGTAAGTTATCGCAATTTGCTGATTCTTCACGGCGAAGAGTTTTCCGATCAGGTTGCGTGCGATAAGCCCGATGACAATTACGGCCAACTCGTCAACAAGCATCTTCCGCGCTGCAAGGGAGACAATGGCGAGTATACCGCCAGCTTCCTCCGCGATTTAATCGGTCGCGCCGCCGAGGTGCTCAAAGGCCGCACCGCCAACGCCATCTGGCCATGGAGCGGCGGCCGGGCAGGTGCGATTCACAATATCTGCCAGCTTTACGGCATCCGCGCCGCCGTGATTTCCGCCGTTGACGTCATTAACGGTCTGGGGCGCTGCCTCGGCATGGATGTGATCAGGGTGCCGGGAGCAACCGGTTACATCGACACCGATTATTCCGCCAAAGCGGCGGCGGCGATCAAGGCGGTAAAAGACGGCTACGATTTCGTCTATGTCCATATCGAGGGCACGGACGAAGTTTCCCATGCCAGGAATCTCGCGCTTAAAATCAGGGCGATAGAAGATTTCGACTCAAAGCTTATTGCACCGGTTATGCGCGAATTCGGCGACAAGTGCGCCTATTGCGTATTGCCCGACCATCCTGTTCCGGTGGCGATTGGCAAGCATACGAGAACCCCGGTGCCGGTTGCGGTTTATCAACCCGGCAACGAACCGGACAACGTCATGTGCTATGACGAAAAGTCGGCTAAACGCGGGACGCTCGGTTATATGAAGGGGTCTGATTTGGCGGATCTTCTGCTGAAGTAAAGGTTGGACATCAGATGAACGAAGCTCGGACAATGGAACGATTGAACCAGCGTAACGCCTCATTCGACAACCGTTTGCGCCCGGAGGGCTTTAGCGATTTTGTCGGACAGGAGAAGGTTCGCGACCGCCTTGAACTGGCGGTTAAAGCGGCGCGTCAGCGCAAAGAGGCGCTTGACCATGTTCTGCTGTTCGGTCCTCCGGGGCTGGGAAAAACCACTCTGGCGTTCATTCTCGGACAGTCGATGGGGGTGAATGTCAAGACCTCTTCAGGTCCGGTGATTTCCAAGCCCGGTGATCTTGCCGGACTTCTGACGAGCATAGAGGCCGGTGACATCGTCTTTATCGATGAAATTCATCGCATGCAGAAAACGGTGGAGGAATATCTTTATTCGGCTATGGAGGATTTTGTAATCGACATTATGATCGATCAGGGCCCCAACGCCCGTTCCGTCCGTTTGGAACTGCCGCGCTTCACGCTGGTCGGCGCCACCACGAGAAGCGGTCTGATTTCGTCTCCGTTGCGTTCACGCTTCGGTCTGGTGAACCACCTTGACTATTACAATGTCGACAATCTGTCATCAATCGTCATGCGCTCGGCAGCCAAGCTCGGCGTGGATATCGACGGGGAGGGAGCGGCGGAAATCGCTTCACGCGCCCGCGGAACTCCGCGCATCGCCAACAATCTTCTCCGCCGCGTGCGCGATTACGCACAGGTCGAGGCCGATAACTTCATCACCAGAGAGGTGGCCGAAAAGGCGTTGACGCTTCTTGAAATCGACAAGCGCGGTCTTGAGGAGATGGATATCAGAATTTTGACCAGTCTCGTTTGCAAATTCGGCGGTGGACCGGTGGGATTGAATACATTGGCGATTTCCGTGGGAGAGGAACCGGATACGGTGGAAGAGGTTTTTGAACCGTATTTAATCCAGGAAGGCTATATCGAAAGAACGCCGAAGGGACGCGTGGCAACAGCGCTTTGTTACGAGCGTCTCGGCATCGAACGATAGGAGTATCGGCCGTAATGAAAACCGTTGGATTGATAGTGAATAAAGACAAGCCCGGAGCAGCCGAAGCGATGAAAAGGGTGCTTGAGCTTTCAAACCGTTTTGGTTTGACCGTGATTCAGGACGGATTCAGCCAGTCCCAGGTCGAGGCGGTGGTGGTGCTGGGCGGCGATGGAACCATGCTCAACGCCGCGCATCGTCTCCACGGTCTTGAATTGCCGATGCTGGGTCTGAATATCGGATCGCTCGGTTATCTGACCGGAGTCGAGGAGGCTTGTTTCGAAAATGCATTGAGTCAGCTGCGCAACGACGAATGCGTCAAAAGCATACGCACCGCGCTCCGGGTGGAGATAGGCGACAGCGACGGCGCAACGACGCGCCTTACCGATGCGCTCAATGAGGTGGTGTTCAGCCGCGGCACCTCCTGCCACGCCATTGAACTGGCGTTGGAAATCGACCGGTTGGATGTTTCGCGTTTTCTCTGCGACGGAATGATTGTTTCAACGCCCACCGGAAGCACGGCCTATTCGCTGGCAGCGGGCGGACCGATCGTAATGCCCGAGGCGTCGGTTTTTGTGCTGGCGCCGATCTGTCCGCATACGCTCACTTCGCGTCCGTTGGTCCTCAACGATTCGGCACAGGTTCGGTTGCGCTCGGTGGACCGCTCTGAACCGCTGCTTGTCTGCATCGACGGCGGGGAGTGTCTGCGTCTTGGCGACGGGCAGACCGTAAACATCAGCAAAAGTTCCGAACGGGTAACGGTACTTTCGCTGAAAGATGCAAATCCGTATGATGTCATGCGGAGAAAACTTGGTTGGGGCGGCCGCGCCCGCAAGGAAAGGTAGTCTGACAATGGCATACACGAAATCGAAAATCGCAAAAATGATGGATTATGCGCTGCTTAAGCCGCAGGTGACCAACCGCGAGATCGCAGCCGGAGCAAAACTCTGCGCCGAGGCCTCGATCGGTTGCTTCTGCGTCCGTCCTACGGATGTGGCGTATGCCGTGGAAACTCTCCGTGAATACGGCGCTAAAAAAACGCAGGTTGCCTGCGTGGTCGGCTTCCCCCATGGCGCGAGTACCACCGCAACCAAGATTCTTGAAACCATTGAGGCGGTTGAGGATGGCGCTGCGGAAATCGACATGGTGATGAATATCGGGCAGTTTCTTTCTCGCAAATATAGCTTCGTCCATCGCGACATCGCCGCGGTTACCACCGCTGCACACGCCCGTCGTGCGCTCTGCAAAGTCATTCTCGAGACCGCGCTGCTTACTCCCGTCCAGATTCGCAAGGCTTCTGAAATCGCCATTGAGGCCGGTGCCGATTTCATCAAGACTTCGACCGGTTTTGCCGGCGGCGGCGCCACCCCGGAAGCGGTGAAAATCATGTTGGATGCGGCCAAGGACACCGGTGTTGAGGTTAAAGCCTCGGGCGGGATCGGCGATTTCGAAACGGCTAAAATGTACGCCGAGATGGGCGTTGCCCGACTCGGAGTCAGTGGAGCGGCAAAAATTCTCGGAATCGGAAAATAAATCCGGAAAAACCGGATGCTTAGGCGAATACATGGTTATGGTATTTCGTTTCATGGCATTATCGTTGGCGATCATCCTGCCGATTAGGGTATCGGCGGGAGATTACCGTTCATTGGTTGAAAAATCCGCATCGGCTTTGCGGTTGGATGTGGCGGCAAATCCTCCGGCGGTGGGAGGTCTGCAAAGTTTCGCCGATGAGTTTTTGGCTCGGCGCAAAGTGCAGTGGCTCAAGCCCGATGCAACTGGAATTGTCTATGCGTTCGGAATGAGCGAAGTTAAGTGCGATGCTGCTGAAGGTTTTTTCGCGGCTCGCGATGAGGCTTACCGCAATGCGGTGCGCAATGCCGCAGCACAGCTGAAGAGTGCCGGTTTTGCCGATGTGGACAGCGCGCTCTGCACCGTCTGCAGCGCAGAACGCAGGATCAATCCCAAGGTCAAGCGCTTTGCCGTCGGGGTCGTCGTCAAACTCGACGGCGCATCGGCAACGGCAATGGGCAAGATCGGAGTCAAGGCATCCGGGGGCGTCCCGCCCGGAGTGTTGGCGCCGGGCGGAGTTTTTTCCTCCTCGCAACTTATTGGGACTCGTTTTTTTTGGAACGAAGCCGGTGAGGCGTGCGTCATTGCATTCGCTCAGCATCCCTGCCGCAAACTTGTCGGCAGAAGAGGTCGAGGGTTGCGCAATGAGCTTTGCGGAGCGAGACGGAAGGCAAGAGAATCGGCGTTGCGCGAGCTGGAGTCATTCGCCGCGGCGCGGAATGTGAAGTTTCCCTCCCAGTCGGCGGAAATCGTCGACGAGGGGGTTGGGGTGCACCCCGGCGGAATCGGTTTTGCATATTCGGTTCTGCTGTGGAAAAACGGCGGATTGATGGAATCATCGAAATCTGCCGGAGACGGGACTTTTGATTTTTAATTAAGCCTCCGCGGCATCAGGTCCGCTGGAGAAGCTTGCAAAGACAAGGTGATGGAAATTATGGATAATTCGGTTGATTTGTGCGAAATGCAGTTGGCATCGTGGCTCAAAGAGGCGTTTGTCAATGCCTTTGGCGAAGCGGTGGCGGGATTTGAACCCAGGGTGCTTCCGGCGCAGGATGCGAAGTTTGGCGACTTTCAGTGCAACGATGTGATGAAGCTTTCGAAGACACTTCATCGTGCTCCCCGTGATATCGCGCAGGCAGCGCTGTCCGCGGTTCCGCTGGCGGATATGCTGGAAAAGGCGGAGGTGGCAGGTCCAGGGTTCATTAACCTTTCGGTCAAGCCCGAGTGGTTGGCGCAGCAGCTCGAATCGCTCGCCTCCACTGACAGCTTCGGCATTCCGCAGGCAGGAGCAGGCAAGAAGGTGGTGATTGATTATTCCAGCCCCAACGCAGCCAAACAGATGCACATCGGGCATATCCGTTCCACCGTAATCGGTAATGCCATCGATCGTCTCCACCGCGCGCTGGGATACGAGGTCATTGCCGACAACCATCTCGGTGACTGGGGTACCCAGTTCGGAATTTTGATCAAGGGCTATCGCGAATGTCTTAGCGACGAGCAGCGTGCCTCATTGACGGTTTCCGACCTAGAGTCGGCGTATGTGCAAAGCTCGACCCGCGCGAAAGAGGATGAGGTATGGCAGGATGCCTGCCGCAAAGAACTGGTCAAACTGCAGCAGGGCGACGAGCAGTGCGTCGCACTGTGGAAAAAATTCATCGAAATTTCAATCAATGAATTTACCAGAATGTACAATCAGCTCGGGGTTTCGTTCGATACCTGGCGCGGTGAAAGTTACTACAACGACATGATGCCGGGCGTAATCGACCGTCTGTGCAAGGCCGGGCTGGCCGAGGAGAGCGAGGGGGCGCTGATCGTCCGCTTTGAGGAGGAAAAACTCCCCATCGCCATCGTCCGCAAGTCCGACGGAGGGTTCAACTACACGACGAGCGATCTGGCTTGCGTGGACAGCCGTGTCGCCGATTATGCGCCGGAGCGCATAATTTACGTAACCGATGAGCGTCAGCAGCTCCATTTCAAACAGTTTTTCACCATCAGCCGCAAGCTCGGCGTGACGGCACAGCTCGTTCATGTCTGGTTCGGACTTATGAGCTATCAGGGCAAGGCCATCTCCACGCGCGAAGGAAACCTCATCAAGCTTGACGATCTTATCTCGGAGGCAATCAGACGCTCGCTTGAGATCGTTCGCTCGCGCGACAGTTCAATCCCCGACGAAGAGGCGCTTGCGCTTGCCACCAAGATCGGCATTGGAGCTATCAAATACGCCGATTTGAGCCACGACCCGACGACTCCGATCGATTTCAACTGGGATAAGGCGCTTGCTCTTGAAGGCAATTCCGGGCCGTATCTGCAGTATGCCTGCGCACGGATCAACTCGCTTTTGGACAAGGCCGCCGGAGTCGGAGCATTGCCTGGAGCGTTGTTGTTGTCCGACCCTGTTGAAAAGCAGCTTGCTTTGACTTTGATGCAGTTCCCGGCAACCGTGCTTCGTGCCGCCGATTCGTTCAAGCCGAGCGTTTTGGCAGATTATCTCTATGGTCTTGCGCAGAAGTACAGCAGTTTCTATCAGCGCTCGCCAGTACTCAAATCGGAGAGCGAAATCCGCGCATCGCGTCTGCGCCTTTGCCAGCTGGTGGCGCAGGTGCTCCGCAGCGGATTGAATCTGTTGGGAATCGATACACCTAAACGCATTTAACAACATAGGTCAGCTTTATGAAAAAACTTGCGATATTTCTGATTTTGGCCGTATTGGCTGGCGGCGGGGTATGGTACTACCAAACTATGTTTAAAAGTTCGGCAGTGGTCAACACCTATCTCAAAGCAGTGATTGAAAAAGGTGATGTGGTTCAGGAGGTGACAGCAACCGGAACCATTGAGCCGGTGAAGGAGGTGGAGGTCGGCACTCAGGTGAACGGACCGATTCTCCATCTCTATGTCGATTTTAATTCGCCGGTTACCAATGGACAGATTATCGCTGAGATTGACCCCGCAGTCTATGAAGCGGCTTTTATCAAAGCTGAGGCGCAGCTTAAATCATATCTCGCCAATGTCCAGGACATCAAGGTGAAATTGGAGTTCGCCCGCAAGACTCTTGACCGTCATCGCGAATTGGCGAAGCGGCAGATGGTGGCGCAGGCGACGCTGGACAACTCCATATCCACCGTCGGTTCGCTGGAAGCGCAGTTGAAGGTGGCGGAGGCGAATGTCGAGCAGGGAAAGGCCAACGCCGATCAGGCGCGGACCAATCTCGGATATTGCACCATACGCTCCCCGGTAGACGGGGTGGTAATCTCGCGTGATGTTGACGAGGGGCAGACCGTCGTCTCATCGATGTCGGCGCAAAAGCTCTTTGTAATTGCCGAAACATTGAAAACGGTTCAGGTCGAGGCGAGTGTTCCCGAAGCCGATGTCGGCATGGTCAGAGTCGGGCAGGTGGTGACCTTTACGGTTGATGCCTACCGCAATACCTTCCGCGGCCGAGTCCGCCAGATTCGCATGGCGGCAACCACCACCAGCAATGTGGTGACCTATCCCGTAATCGTCGAGGCGGAAAATCCGGAAGAGAAGCTTTTCCCCGGCATGACGGCCAATCTCTCCATCATCGTAGCCGAAGCGAAGGATGCGGTGGTCATACCCGCGGCCGCATTGCGTTTCACTCCTCCGGGAGCGGTGTCCGATGTGCGCGGACGCAAGGTTTGGATTGAAGAGGAGGATGGTTCGCTCAAGGCGGTTGCGGTCAAGGTCGGAATTACCGACAGCACGAGATATGCAATGCGCGAGAACAGCGAGGAGCTGTTGGGCAAAGAGGTGCTGGTCGGAATTGCGCGCAATTCCGACATGGGCGCTTCGGAGGTAAAAAATCCGTTTGCCCCCAGCCATCCCAAGCGCAATCAGCGCAAAATCAACGGCAAACCTCAGTAAACGCTCCGGAGCGCAAAATGCTGATTGAAGTCAACAATTTGATTAAAACCTATCAGATCGGCGACATGAAGACAAATGCGCTGGATGACGTGTCGCTGAAGATCGATTACGGCGAGTTTGTCGCCATCATGGGGGCTTCCGGGTCGGGGAAAAGCACATTGCTCAACATTCTCGGATGTCTCGATGTGCCCACTTCGGGCAGTTACCTGCTCGACGGCATTGAAGTCAGCGGAATGAGCGATGCGAATCTTGCACGGGTTCGCAACGGAAAACTCGGTTTCGTCTTCCAGAATTTCAATCTTCTGCCCCGTACGAGCGCGCTTGAAAATGTCGAACTTCCCTCCTTCTATTCCGCTGATTTCCCCAGTTCTAAAAGACGCGAGCGGGCGATGGCGCTGCTGGATCGGGTGGGGCTGGCGTCCAGAGCGATGAATACTCCCGGGCAGCTTTCCGGCGGACAGCAGCAGCGCGTGGCGATTGCGCGCGCCTTGATGTGCAATCCGCCGGTGCTGCTCGCGGACGAGCCGACGGGCAATCTCGATACCAAGTCGAGCGTGGACATTATGAAGTTGTTTACCGAGCTAAACAACGAGGGCATCACCATCGTTATGGTGACGCACGAAAATGATATCGCCAGATACGCGAAGCGAAATATCATCGTGCGCGACGGAAAAATCATCAAGGGGGCGCGCTTCGAATCGGTCGATGACCCCGATGCAAAAACTTGATACCGGAGTGAAACGATGGATTTTCTGATGATTGTCAAAGTTGCGATGCGGGCGATATGGCGAAACAAGACGCGTTCGCTGTTGACGGCACTCGGCATTATTGTCGGCATCGGTGCGGTAATTGCTGTGGTCGGCATCGGGCAGGGCGCCTCGTCGATGATGGTCAAGCAGATCAACAACATGGGCAACAACCTGGTGATGATTTTTCCGGCAAGCCGAAATACCGGGGGAGTCAGAACCGGGTCGGGCGGCGCTCAGACGCTGACGGCACTTGACGGCGAGGCGATAGCCGAAGAGATAAATTTCGTCAACAAGGTTACTCCGGTGGTAAGGTCGAACGCTCAGGTCATCTATCAGGAGAACAACTGGGCGACACAGGTTCAGGGCGTGTCGGTGGATTTCCCCGATGTCAGAAACTGGCATGTGGTGGAAGGCATCTTTTTTGATTCCTCACAGCAGCGTCGCGGCGAGCGCGTTTGCGTGCTGGGGCGCACGGTGGCTGATAATCTTTTCGGCGATAACAATCCTGTGGGCCGGGTGATTCGGGTGCGCAACATGCCTTTTCGCGTGCTTGGCGTGCTCGAACGCAAGGGGAGCAACAATTGGGGGCAGGATCAGGACGATCTGATTATCGCACCGTACACAACGGTAAAGCGCGTGTTGCAGAAGTCGATATTCAACAATGTCAACATGCTGTTTGTAAGTCTTCACCGTCTGGAGGACAGCGAACCTGCCAAAGAGGCCATCGCCGCGCTGCTCCGCCAGCGGCACAAACTCAAGCCCGACATGTACGACGACTTCAATATGCGCGATATGGCAGAGATATCAAAAACGATCGGGTCGGTTTCAAGTTTGATGACGATTCTGCTGACGACCGTCGCAGCAATTTCTCTTGTGGTCGGCGGCATCGGCATCATGAACATCATGCTGGTGTCGGTTACCGAACGAACTCGTGAAATCGGTCTGCGCATGGCCATCGGGGCGACTCCGAACGATATTCTGATGCAGTTCATCACCGAGGCGATTCTGTTGTCGGTATCCGGAGGATGCATTGGCATCGTATTTGGAATTACCGGGGCTAAAATTGTGGGAGAGATTCAGCATTGGCCGATATTGATTACGACATCGTCGGTAGCAATATCGTTTTTGTTCAGCGCGATGGTCGGGGTGTTTTTCGGATTTTATCCGGCATTCCGTGCCTCTCGCCTGCATCCGATAGATTGTTTGCGTTACGAATAGAGTCAGTGAAACAATGAAGAAAGGATAATCGATATGATGAAGATCAACAGGCGAACCTTCATGGCCGGTTCGGTGGCGGTGGCTGGTACTGCGTGTTTTGGGCAGACGGTTGCAAAATCGGGAAAGATCCGTCTTGCAGCAGTGGGTGTGCTGGGCAAGGGATATTCGGACTGGAAGACGATGCTCGATTCCGGACTTGTGGAAATCGTCGCATTCTGCGATTGTGACCGAAAGGCACAGGAAGTGCTCGCTCAGCGCGTAAAAGAGGGGTCGCTGAAGCTGGATCTGGCGAAAATTCCCTTTTACGACGACTACCGCAAGCTTCATGCCGACGCCAAAAAACTCGGCATAGAGGCGATGACCGTTTCTACCCCCGACCATACCCATGCGGCAATTGCGATTCCCGCGATGAAACAGGGTATTCACTGCTATGTGCAAAAACCCCATGTCCGCACACTCTGGGAACTCGATTACTTCGATAAAACCGCCCGCGAGAACAAAGTAGTGGTGCAGATGGGCAATCAGGGCAGTTCCACGCCGGGCATGAGAAGAGGCGTTGAGATTCTCCGCAGCGGTATTATCGGCGAAGTGCGCGAAGTTCACGTCTGGACCAATCGTCCGGTCTGGCCGCAGGGGCCGATCGCAAGCGAATGCGCTCTCGGCGCGGCGGATCCGATTCCCTCCACTTTGAATTGGGATGTCTGGCTCGGACCGGCAAAGGAACGCGCATACAAAGGCGCCTATCCGAAAGGAAAGAAGGGGTACGATCCTTGGAATATCTGCAATAACGTCTACCACCACTTTGCATGGCGCGGGTTTACCGATTTCGGTTGCGGCGCATTTGGCGACATGGCATGCCATACGATGAATCTGCCGTTCCGCGGTCTTGAACTTGGACGGGTGATGGATGCTGAGTGCATCAAAATCAACGGTGCTAGCGATACTGCCTATCCGCTCTCGTCGATTGTCCGTTTGAACTATGCCGCACGCAAATCCAGGTTCCGCGATGCGGAGCTTCCGGCGGTTGCTCTCTACTGGTATGACGGGCGCCTCAAGCCGGATGCCAAAATCATGCCGCAGGTTGTCGATTCGTTCGGTGAGGTTCCCGAGACGGGATGTTTGATTATCGGATCGAAGGGTATTCTCTGCTCGACCAACGATTACGGTGCAGAGTCATTCGTGGCGTTGAATGGCGAGAAGAAGGTCAAGAGCATGCGCAAGCATCCCGCCTGCAAGGAGGTGAAAGAGAGCATCGTCCGCTTCCCGCACCGCCGCGATGAGAGCGGACACTATCTTGAATTCCTGCATGCCATCCGAAAGACGACCCCGGTGATCGAGGAGGTCAATTCGCGCTGCTACTCCGACATCAATTTCACAACCCCGCTGGTAGAAGGCGTATTGGTCGGATGCATTGCACAGCGGGTAAAGGGCAAAATCAAATGGGATGCCGATGCGCGCAAATTCGACTCGGCGGCGGCGAATGCGCTGATCCGTCCGAATTTGCGCAAAGGATTCGAATTCTGAGTGCTAAATGCGGCTTTGACGAATGCCGGCGGTGCTGACCAGCACCGCCCCGTCGTCGAGATCGCGGTATGCGACTATTCCGGCGCCGATCATCGCATCGGTGCCGATTTTTTTTCCGGGAATGATGCCGGCAAGCGTGGCGACCATCGCGCGTTCACCGAATGAACAGCTGCCTGAAATGCAACATCCGGGGCAGAATTGACAAGCGTCGGCAGCATTTACATCGTGTCCGATGCAGGCGTTGTGATTGACAATGGTCGAGCGGCCAAGTGCGGTTCCGGCTGAAACGATGGCGCCGATACCGATGTATGAACCTTCACCGATGACTGCGGTTGGCGCGATCGAGGCGCTGGGATCGATGACGGTTGCAAGTTTTATCCCGTTCCAGGCAAGTTTCAGCGTCATTTCGTGGCGGATGCGGTTGTTGCCGATTGCGCATATTACCGAAACGTGTTCGGGAATGGCCGAGGTGTTGCCAAGAATCGGAATACCATCGATGCATTTACCCGGCAGATCGCTGTCGTCGTCGAGAAATCCCAATACTTCAAAGGCGGGTTCGCGGCTGTTGATTCGTTGGACAATCCACGCCACTTCGCGTCCAAGTCCCCCCGCGCCGATGATTACTAGCTTCTCCATATTTCATTCCTCTCCTGTAAATTCCGGCATAGTCGCTTCGTTTCCGTGCGAGATACCCTGGCGTTTTGCAACCGAAAAAAACGTTTTAAAAAGAATCTTCAAATCGAGCAGGAAGGAGTGATGATCGACATACCAAACGTCGAGCGAAAATTTCTCCTTCCATGAAATCGCATTGCGTCCGTTGATTTGGGCCCAGCCGGTAATGCCCGGCGGAAGCTCCTGCCGCCGGAGCTGTTCGTCACTGTATCGGTCGAGGTAGCGCACCAGAAGCGGACGGGGACCGACCAATGACATCTCTCCTTTGAGGACATTGATCAGTTCGGGAAGTTCATCCAGACTGCTCCGCCGGAGGAACGAACCCCACGCCGTCATCCGTTCGCCGTCGCTGCCGTCACCGTCGCGCATGGTTCGGAATTTGATGATTTTAAAGATTCGGCACTGATAACCGGGGCGGTCCTGCAGGAAGAATATGGGACGGCCTTGAACTATGAGTGAAACCATGGCGATGAGAGCGATGGCGGCAAGCCAGAAGGGGGCGGTTGTCAGGGTCAGTAAAATGTCGAACAGCCGTTTGACGAAGAGATGACGGTCTGGTGCTTGCGGTTCGATTATCGGGATTGCGTCGATAAAATCGATTATGCGTCGATAGATGACGTGTGCGTCAAATTCGGAGCGTCCCATTTCGAGAGAGTTGATCGCGTGTTCGGATCGGATGGATTTTACTGCGGAGGCAAAGCTGTCCCCGTTGCCCGCATGATAGAAGGCGCCGGCGTCGTGCTGTTCAATCAGCTGGCGGGTTTCGCCGGAGAGAGAATTGACAATGGGCAGCCCCATCATTGCATAGTCGGCAATCTTATTGGGAATTGCCACCTGCGATCGGTCGAACATCGGGATGATCGCAATATTGCAGCTCATGCCCAGCCGTACCAGTTGGTCGTAGTCAAGGAATCCGTGAAAATGGATATTGGAGCATTCTTTGCTGAATTTTTTGAGTTCCGGCTCCTGTTCACCGGCTCCGGCAAGATGAAGCTCCCAGCCTTGTCGTGCGCAGGTTTCCACCACGGTTTTCAGGTCGTAGGAATTCCCCATGTTGCCGAGGTAGAGGATTTTCGGTGAAGTGTAATTCTTGGGAGGGGGTGACTTTGCATTTTCATCAAACTCGATGCCGATCCGCGCTTCAAGAACTCCGGATGCTCCGCAGCTCTCGGCCCATTTGCAGTAGGCACCGCTTACGGCAATTACCGCATCGGCATCGCGAATCATGTTCCGGGCAGAAAACTCCAGCGGGAGAAGCAGGTGGATTTTGCGGCAGAAAGCGGGGAGAACCTGATAAAAGGTTTCAGGCCAGGCATCTTGGATATCGATGATCCACCGGCACCCCCATTTCTTTCTGAAAACGCGGGCGGCACGGGCCGATGAGAGCGGCGGAAGCGAGGTGATGATAATGCCGGGTTTTGCCAGGGTTCCGTTTTTGACCTCGGCCAGCCCCTGTTTCAGCCAGCTGTTAGCGATTTTCCGGTGGGAGAGAATGCGGGTTAAAGAGATGTTTTTTCCGTAGGGGCTAGTCGGCAGCAATCGCATTCGCACGCCGTCGGCATTGGTGTATTCGAACGGTGCGCGACGAAAAGTTTTGGTCGCGTGCCGAAAACGGCCGGTCCACCAGACTACATTAAAGCCAGCGCGGACTAACGATTTCGACAACATCGCGTAGCGCTGTCTCCGTACACCTTCTTCCGGAAGATTATCGAAGGGGTTGAAAATCCAAATGTCGGGTAATGCATTCATTCAATGGTTTATCGTCTGCCGTTGTCGCGGAGAAGCGGTCTGTCCGCAACAAAGAAAATGATATCAATAAAAAAACTCGTTATAGCGCGATGCCCAGTAGGATATAAAAATATCTGTGCCCGCACGCTGCAACGCAACGATGCTTTCCCGGACCATGCCGCGAAGATCTCCCCATCCACGATCGGCGGTGGCTATCAACATCGAGTACTCCCCGCTCACATTGTATGCGGCGACTGGAAGATCAGTGCGATCGCGCACCTCTTTTATCATGTCCAGATAAAAAAGCGCGGGCTTGACCATCAAAATGTCCGCACCTTCCTCCTCGTCGCATTCCGATTCTCTCAACGCAAGTCGGGCATTGGAAAACGATGTCTGATATCCCTGACGATCGCCATCGCCCGGTGCCGATTTTTCCGCATCGCGGAACGGCCCGTACATGTGCGAGGCAAACTTTGTCGAGTACGACATCAAAAGCGTATCGCTGAAGTCATGTTCGTCCAAGGTTTGCCGAATTGAAAGAATCTGACCGTCCATCATTGCGCTCGGTGCAACCACATCGGCGCCGGCCCGGGCGTGGGAGAGGGCGGTTCTGGCAAGCATTTCGCAAGCCGCATCGTTGTCCACCGATCCGTCAGGTTTGAGCGGACCGCAATGTCCGTGATTCGTGTATGCACACAGACATACATCGGTCATGACAATCATCCCGGGATATTCTTTTTTTATCTGCGCTATCGCTTTTTGAACCACCCCGTTCGGCGCAAAAGCCGCCGTGCCCGCGTCGTCTTTCTGACGATCGCATTGCGCGAAAAGCAAAATCGAGTTCACCCCCTGGTTTGCCACCTTTTCCAACTCCCGAACCAAAACATCCGCACTCATGCGGTTTTGACCGGGCATCGCATCGATCGGCTCGCATATTCCTTTGCCCGCGGTAAGAAAAACCGGCCAGACAAACTTGGACGGGGGAGGGATCGGTTCGTTAAAAAGATCGCGGATTTCCGGGGTGCGGCGATAACGGCGCAAACGAGTGTCTGGAAACATTTTCGACTCCTTACTTCAAGGCGTGTCGTTCGACAAGGCGCGCAACGCGCTCGGCGGCATCCGGCACGGCAAACGATTTCATGGCCAGCGACATCTGATGCAAAACCGCAGGATTGTTCATCTTGCTTACGAGATACCGCATCAACGAACGCCCGGTCAGCTCTTTTTGAATCGCTTCGTCCGCACCGCCGTCCAGCACCATCGCCTGGGCATTCTCATGTTGGTGGTTGCGAATTGCCGTCGGTAGCGGTATCAACAGAGCTGGTTTGCCCAAAAGCGCAATCTCAAAACAGGTGGAAGCGCCAGCCCTTGAAATCACCAGATCGGCGGAGGCGAATGCCCGGCCGATTTCACTGATGAAAGCGCTGACCTGCGCATCAACATTGTTTTTACCGTAAAATTCCTTCAAGTGGGCTTCGTCTTCCCTGCCGCATTGATGTATCAGCATCGCGCGGCCGGGATGTTCTTTTTCCAGCAACGCAAACGCTTGCGATACCAGTTCGTTTACCCGGTGCGCTCCCTGACTGCCGCCGGTTACAAAAACTTTAAACTTCCCTTCGGGCAGATTTTCAAACGGTTCGCAGAGCAAAAGTTCATCACGAACCGGCAGCCCAGTTAAAACCGTATTCCGGTCTTTGAGATACTCCGCCGTTTTCTTGAACGAAACGGCAACCGCGTTCGAGAATTTCGAGAGCGAATCGACCGCTTTCCCCGGAACGGTGTTGGCTTCGTGGAGGATGATCGGCACTCCCCCCATTTTCGCGGCGAGAACAGGAGGGAGACTAGCATAGGATCCCATCGCCAACAGGGCGTGGGGTTTGAACTTTTTAATCTGCCGTCTGCAACGGAACAGCGATGCTATCAGATTTGGGATGTTTCTGACCGAGAGCTGCTTCACCCCAGAGCGGAATATTTCACCGTTCCATCCGTGAGCGGAGCTTTTCTCAATGGCTCTGCCCGAGAGCCAGAGCTCCACCACGTGTCCCCGGGCTTTCAAAGCCTGGGCAACCGCGATGCCGGGGAAAACATGCCCCCCGGTACCGCCGCAGGCAACAACAAAGCGCTTTGGTGTTTTTTCCATTTTTTCGTTACCGTTGTGCCAGATATCGGTTAATCGCCTCTGCCGCACGACGTCCTTCGCCCATCGCCAGAATGACCGTGGCCGCACCGAGGACGATATCGCCTCCGGCATAAATACCCTCGATCGAAGTGCGGTTGTTTTCGTCGACTACGATGTTGCCGCGCTTGTTGGTCTCCAGCCCGGGAGTGGTCATTTTGATCAGAGGATTGGAACCGTTGCCGATAGCAACAATCACGGTATCCGCTTCCATGATGAATTCGCTTCCGGGAATTTCTACGGGGGCTCTGCGTCCGCTGGCGTCGGGTTCGCCAAGTTCGAAACGGATGCAACGCATGCCGGTAACGCAATCGTTTTCATCACCTAGAATTTCCAGTGGCGTCTGCAAGGTGTGGAAGATCACACCTTCCTCCTTCGCATGATGTATCTCTTCGATTCGCGCCGGCATTTCGTTTTCGGAGCGGCGATACACGAGCCGTACCTCTTCCGCGCCTAGCCTAAGCGCCATACGCGCCGCGTCCATCGCGACGTTTCCGCCGCCAAGAACCGCAACTTTTTTCGATTGGTAAATCGGGGTGTGGGCACGCTGCGTATCGTATGCCTTCATCAGATTGGCACGCGTCAGATATTCGTTTGCGGAAACCACACCGACCAGATTTTCGCCCGGAATGTTCATGAATTTGGGCAGGCCGGCGCCGGTCCCGATGAAGATGGCGTCAAAGCCGTCTTCGGAAACCAACTCTTCAATCGTGCGGGTACGACCGACGATGTAATTGGTCTGAATGTCGACGCCCATTGCCTGCAACCCGTCGATCTCTTTTTTCACAATCGCTTTCGGCAGACGGAATTCAGGGATGCCGTAAACCAAAACGCCGCCCGGCTTCTGCAACGCCTCGAACATTGTCACCGCGTGACCTTGCCGCCGCACATCTGCCGCAACGGTAATGCAACTTGGCCCGCTGCCGATAACCGCAACCTTTTTGCCGGTGTCGGGTTTGACGGCTATGGCCGGCTTGACCGCCTCGGGGCACTCTCGCGCACGGTCGGCGCAAAAACGTTCAACCCGCCCGATGGCAACCGCCTTGTCGACGGTTTTAAACACCTTGCCCAAGGTGCATTCTTTCTGACATTGACGCTCCTGCGGGCATACGCGGCCGCAGACGGCGGGGAGCAGAGTGCTCTCGCTGATGATAGCGTAAGCCTTGTCAAAATCGCCTTTTGAGGCGGCGGCGAGAAAGTCGGGAATTCGGATCTTGACCGGGCAGCCCGTCATGCACGGCGCGTTTTTGCAGTTCAGGCAGCGCATCGCTTCGAGTTGTGCCTGCGCCGGAGAGTAGCCGAGAGCAACCTCCTGTACATTGTGCGCACGTACATCGCTTGGCTGGGATGGCATTTCCTGCACCGGAATGGCCATACGATCTTTCGGGGAGAGTTCCTTGTTCTTGAGCGTGTTGAGAATTTCCAACGCTTCGCCATCGAGTTCCTGCGGTGATTTCATTATTTCCCATCCCCTTGCGCGGCCATTAATTCATCGGCTGCTTTCATTAAATTACATTTGTGTTCCATCGACCACATTTCCCGCGGCTTGAAAGCGCGTGAGCGTTTCATCATGTTGTCAAAATCAACTTTGTGCGCATCAAATTCGGGACCGTCGACGCAAACGAACTTGGTTTCTCCTCCGACACTGACGCGGCAGCCGCCGCACATTCCCGTTCCATCGACCATAATCGTGTTGAGCGAGGCGATGGTGGGCACGGCGTAGGGTTTGGTAGTCAATGCGCAGAACTTCATCATGATCGGAGGTCCGATGACCACGGCCAAATCAGGTTTGTTTTCCGATTTACACAGTTCGTCAAGCGGCTCGGTGACTAGTCCCTTTTTCCCGGATGATCCGTCGTCGGTGATGAGAATTAGTTCATCGGCGGCATTGCGCATTTCCTCTTCCATCACGAAGAGCTCCTTGGTTCGCGCTCCCATGATGACGGTGACTTTGTTGCCGGCCTCCTTGAATGCGCAAACAATCGGGTAGAGGGGGGCGACACCGATTCCGCCGCCAACGCAAACCACATGTCCAACCTTTGTAATATGGGTGGGTTTGCCCAACGGTCCGACCAGGGCGGCAATTTCATCGCCGACATTCTTTTCCGCCAAAAGCGAAGTGGTCAGGCCAACGCGCTGAAAAATGAGAGTGATGGTGCCTTTTTCGGCGTTGGCATCGGCAATGGTTAACGGGATTCGTTCGCCGAAATTGTCATCGATCTGTAAAATGATAAATTGACCGGCTTTACGTTTTTTTGCAATGAGGGGAGCCTCAATCACCATGCGGTAAACGTCGTTTGATAGCCGGGTTTTTTCCACGATTCTGTTCATACTAATCCTTTTGGGTGAAAATCGGCGAATATTGTATCAAAAAAACGAATAAAAAGGTATACCAATTTTTAACTGATCCCAGAATATTTTAAAGGGGACGGAGATCGAAAAAAGATTATTGCGACAACCTGCAAGAGAATATTCTCGCAGCTGCAGATTGAGGTAAGGAGCTTTATGAAGATTTGATTTCGAGGGGCTAATCAAGTGTTTTTTGCATGTAAAGTGCATTGTTTAATGATTTTTGAAAAAAGCAGTTGACCGGGGAGGGGAGTTTTGATATATTAACGTCTCGTTATGGGACAGCAACTTAGAGTTAGAGCTAAGCGGGCACGCCGCAAGGCACGCAATAAGCGTATCGCCGAGCGCTTGCTTGCCAACAAGAAGAAATAGTCTTCTTGCAATGTC
Source organism: Kiritimatiellia bacterium (assembly GCA_045540275.1). Classification (GTDB taxonomy): domain Bacteria; phylum Verrucomicrobiota; class Kiritimatiellia; order RFP12; family UBA1067; genus RGIG8368. Next base: position 24,338 of record JAZQGX010000001.1, read on the forward strand.
GTTTTTTGGTGCGATGGCCGAGTGGTCAGGCAAAGGACTGCAAATCCTCGTACGACGGTTCAATTCCGCCTCGCACCTCCATTCTATGAGTTGCATGCGCTTATCGCATGCAACTCTTTTTTTTGTTTTTACGGTACGATGCTAAATTCTCCTCATGCAGAGGGTGCTTCAGCGCAGCACGCGGGTCTTGTTTTATAAGGAAATTCCGGCGTGGGCGGCGCGGTATTTTCATCTTGGGAGATCGTCAAACTCGCAAACTGTCAAACTGACTCTACTTGCAAACTTTGTTCAAGTTGAGGGAGTTGTGACAGTTTTACAGTTTGGCCAGTTGGACAGTTTTACAGTTTTTATAGTTGACAACTTTTTTACACTTTTCTCCATGAACATTCACGCGCACTAATTCTTACCTTTTACCTCTTACTTCTTACCTTTCTTTAGGTTAGAGGTAAAAGGTAACAGGTAATAGGTAATAGGCTCCGCGAGAGAAATCCCATTCCATATTGCTTTCGCTGCGGGGAGATTTGGAGATTGGGAGGTTGGGAGACTATCAATTGGTATTGGCAATTGGAATTGGCAACATTATCACACTGGCAACATTCAAAATGAGATTACGGTGC
>JAZQGX010000002.1:0-12881 GCA_045540275.1 Kiritimatiellia bacterium
TATATCGCACATTTCGCCCACTACAATGGCAATACAAATCTATATTCCCGTTTGGCAAGATTCTTCTCTCTGTCCTAACGCCACACCCATTTGGGAATTGCTTTATGATATAATTTATTAAAACAAAGTCAAAAGCCTCCCTTGCGATCTTTTCCACATCGTCAGGTTGAGACGGCGTAAAACTTGCCGTGCATACTTCGCGCATGTCACTATTTATAATTTCTCTTAATATTATTTTCATATTGTCTCCCGATTTCCTTTCCAACCTCACCCATAAGGGCATTTTTTCTTTTCGATTGCATTCATATAGTCCAACTCGGAAATTTCTATGAACTTATATCGATTTGGTATCGGCTCAAAATCAAGACAAATTTGGCTTTCAAAGCTGATGCCACGGACAGCGAATTCTTCTTTTAACTGCTGATCAAGGCTTTTGCCTACTATATGCTTGGATATTCGACCTTTTATCGTTGATAGTGCGTCAATCCAAGACCGCAAGACACGAATTGATTCTACATCTTTCATTACGCAGATTTTAAACCGATGACTTATAAGATAATAGGATTTCTGAACAGTGCAAAGTAAAATATTAACATGCACAACACGATTATCACATTCCGCTAGTGCATCGGTAGTTAAATCACCAGATTCTGACGTTTCTACAAACTCTGCAACTGCGCTAACCGATTTTTGAGGCAACAGAAATCTCTCAACTGCCGTGAAAAGGTTAATCATAGGTGAGTCATCAGAACTTTTGGAAGTCATTAAATTCTGCACCACATTGATAAGTACCATATCTGAGTAATTGGTTTGCTCAACTTCAAACTGAAATTTAAACGTGACATTACCATCTGAATCAACACCAGCCAATTTAACAAACCCCAAAATTTTAGACACTACCACAGCAGGCCATTTTCGTTTCTGCGCAGCCAATCGATCGTCCGCACGTCGCTGTTCTTCTGCACGCCGGTCTTCAACATAACGAGTTCTATCTTCCCTCATCTGCCGATATTGAAGCCAGACCGTAAGCCACAACCCTATTAATGCAACTGTCGACACTATAGCATTTAGTGCTCCAAAAGCATCTCCGAATACTCCCCTTTGACATAGGCTAGGATATTTTGTTTTTAGTACTATGGTGTAAACGAATGCAAGCAAAACGGCTATAACCGTCAAAACGAAAATTCCTCGAGTGGCGATAACTGGAGGTGTATGTTTGGGGGATGATGTCTCTACGCTAGCGCTTTTCGACCATGCTTTGGTCACCGCAAAAACCGCACCCATCAAGGCAAACATCGCCAAAAGACCTGCAACTATGTCCGCCCACCAACAATGGCACCTTAGCCCATATACTCTTGCGACCAAAAATATAACCAAGGATAACAATACAATTACTGATGGCCAAAAAAACCAACTCACGCAGTAATCAACAAACTTTACTATTCGAGATACACTCCCCACATCAGTCTCATCTACGTTTTTAGATTCCATATAACATCCTCCAATTTAATCTAATCTCGGGCAACCAACTTGTACTCTAAAGCTGATAATTCAGCACCCGCTTCTTGATAAACTTGGCGGGATTACCGCCGACGACGGCCCACGGCTCGACATCTTTGGTAACTACAGCACCAGCACCAACAACAGCACCTTCTCCGATTGTAACTCCTGGCATTTCCCTTGCGTATGCAGCAACCCAAGCATTTGATCCTATGTTGATGGGAGCATAGGTAAGCGCCATTATTTGCGATGATATATCATGCCCTGCCGTACAAAGAGTCGCATTCTGACTAACGGTCACTTGATCGCCAAGAACTATCTCGTCCACCGTATAGCAATCTACATTCTCACTCAAACATGAATATTCGCCCATCGTCAACTTCCATGGCTGCCAAATACGGCAACTAGGCAGGACGTTGCTCGACCATTTCACCTTCGCACCAAACAACTTCAATAACGCAATTCGCCACGGACGAAACAAATTGCCCCGTGGTGTCGGACGAAACAACACCAACCACACGACATTCCACAACACCCTCGCAATTTTGCTTTTAAGCGAATGGCGATTTTTGTAGTTCTTTAGATCAAGCTCTGCCATTCAACACCTCCTCGTACCCATTAACCATTGCTTTGACCACCGCATCCCATGTGTACTTTTCTTCAACAAGTTGGCGTCCTCGAGAACCCATTGCTTGACGATTTTCATCGCTAGCATCAATCATTTCTTGAATAGCGTTCGCCAGCTGGTTAGGCTCATTTGAAACCCACCACCCGCAACCGCAATCCTGCAACTCCTTCCAAGGTGTAAAGGTCGAAGCAATGCACGGCTTGCCGTGGGCGAGGGCATCTACGATTGTAGCCCCGAAATTCTCTGTGAAGCTCGGCAGCACGAGGCAGTCGCAGTTGTCGTATTCCTCGCTAAGCTCGTCGCCGAACTTCGGGCCAACAAAGTCAACGCTACCATCCAATCCCAACTCACGAACCAGATTCTCCAACTCCGCTTGATGACCAGCTTGATCAGGGCCTACGATACGCAGTTTCCAGTTTGAGTGGGGAACTGGGAACGGGGAACAGGAAACAGATAATTGCTTCATTGCAATTCCCCACGCTCTGATGAGATTGACAAGCCCCTTAACAGGATAAATGCGGCCAACAAACAATAAGGTGTAGTGGGAAGCGGTAGCGGTGAGGGGGAAAGAGTTCGAGTTGCGAGTTGGATTTGGAGAATGGAATTGTTTTTCCTTTGTACCTAGGGGAGCAACAAAGCAATTTTCGAATCCATGCGACTTGTTCCATTCAACCTCCAAATCTGTAGTACAATGGATTGCTGCCGCCTTCATCAAATCTCTTTTCTGGTAAAGCAACCACGCAGGCAGCTTCTTCCACCATTTGTGCCGCATCGCCCAAGGTGCCGTCATGCCATGCGTGGACCACACAACAGGTATCTTATTATGCCTAGCATAACAAGCCGCCCTGTGCAAAAGGCCGCTCCAAAGCCCGTGTATGTGAATAATGTCGCATCGGCGAAAACCATCTGGCGACATCACGATCTCAACATCGTGACCTTGTTGGCGCAACCCAGTAACAACATTCTCAACAAATGTCGTTGTGCCTGCAGCCTTGCGCATACCAGTTATGATATGAAGAATTTTCATTTCACAAACCTACTGAACAATGCCGTCTTATTCATCAACCATGCAGACAGCAATGACACAAACCAAACAAACACCCACTCGCCAATCACAATGGTTGCACTATAAGGAGCGGCAAACATTTTCCCAACCGCGTAGCTCACCCCTCTGGCAAACAATGGGTGGACAAGATATACACCCATACTTGTTGCTGCAAGCATTGATGCGACGCTAGACTTCTTAACACTACCAGACAAGCCAAGACACATGACTGGGATAACCAGCAAATAATCACGCACAAAATTGGGGATACAGCCGCGCATCGCCAAGTGCACAGCACCCATGACTATGACACAAATGGATGGCACAAGAAGTGCATCTTTCTTGTAACCCTTCATCACAAAACCGAACAACAAAAAAGCCGAAAGCCTTACCGGGTACAGGCAATACCAACTATCGGAACTGACGCTGCATAACAGCAACATCATGCTCGCAATTGCAAGCAATGCTTTCTGCGTACATTGCGAAACCTTGAATCCATCAAGAACTCCTACAAGCCCCCGCAATAGGTATTGCCCGTAAAAGAGGCAAATCAAGAACCATAGGTGCGCCGATGCCGCGCCCCAAAACAGTACTCTCATCCAATTGTGGAGCGAAAAATATCTTTCGTTCAGACATCCGACGGGCTGCTCGTTTCTTGACATACTCGACAATCCGCATCCCATTGGCGTTCGCCATCAAAAAGCCGCTTATTGCAGCAAACAATCCGACATTGAAGTCGCAAAGTGCAGTAGCCCATTCGCCACCAGATGTGCGAGGCGCCAAGCTCAAATGGCACCCGACAATGCCAAATGCTGCAATCCCGCGAAGTCTGTCTAGCCCATATTGCCTCATTATTAAACTGGAAAGACGTCACAAAAACTCTTTCGGGGAAACATATTCAACAGTCCGCCTGCCGTTAGGTTGTATATATTCACTTTCTTTTTCCTAAACTTCTCCCCTATAACAATCAGTTCCCTCATTTGACGAGCATTCATATAATACCCCTTCATTATGTCACTTGCTGTCATACTAGCCTCATCACCATCATTGCCATAAAAATGGGAACTTGTTTTCATTAGAGATGCGGCAAAGCTCGTTGCCTCAAATCCTGTAAAATATACAGTCCCATACCGCAATGCAAGCGCCAAGTTAAAGCATGCGCCAGAGACACCAAGCCCACGCAAACCTGATATACAAGAATCTATCCATATGATAGAGTAGCCTTTTTGAATATAAGGTCTAAGCAAGGGCAAGTGCGCCCATGATGCAGGCATAACATAAGTGACATTCGGATTAATATCGTGTATCGCATCAAGCCACTTTATATCCCAAATGCCATGAATCAACTTTGAATCAATGAACACATGATACTTTGGTTTCAAGTCCTTGTACATAGGAAGCCGAAAGCCCTGATTCACAAAAACCAAGTCCTTACCCTTAAGTCGTTCAAGCGGCTGTTCCTTGATAGACGGAGCATTGAGAACAATTACTACGTCGCGACCTTCCGCCGCAAGCCTATGCTGCTTGATCAACTCAGCACCAATTCGCCTCCACTTCAAATTGCGAAGACCGTATAGATTTTTTGCGCTCCAGATAAACTCAATTGCGCTTAGCAACAAATCATCTTTGGTAACGAGCCATTTCCATATATCAAAATGCATAAGTTGCCCCTCCTTTTTCTAAATCATTTCTTTTAATATCCAATCCAAGTCCAATAAATACTATGCCCCATGCAAAACCGCCGATGCCTGACATGGAAAAAATCGTACACTCCCCAAGATTTGAAAGTATGAAAGCAAACATTGTAGATGCAGTAATATAAAGTCGCCTCCTTATGGTCGTAACAAATACTACCATCAAAAAAACACTAAACAACAAAAGCCCTATCACACCACCTTCTTCAAGCACTGCAGCAAACCAGATACTTTTTTCAACAGGAGCAGACAAATAATCCTTGATGCTTTCGCCTTCAACTCCTTCATTGAAATAGGCCACCTGGAAACCATTCCCAATAATAGGTTTCTTTGTCCAATAATATAATGCCCCCTCTAATTTGCCCGCGCGAGTTTCTAATAACTTCTCGGCAGAAACATCCGCTATTTTAGCATCATTCCCTTGATATTTTAGCATATAACTAGCAATCTTGTTTTGTACAGAAGGCAAGGTCGTGGCCAAAACACTCAGCCCCAACATCAATGTCATAATGCTCCTCATAACCTTTGCCCGCCGTCCGCCAGCTATATGTCTTGATGACATAAACAGATATACGATAAAAAAAGCTGTGCACACAAATGTAAGCATTCCTGTTCTGCTCGATGTCTTATATATAAGCAGAGGACATGCTCCAAGCAGAAGAAGGTATAGTCGATCGGTCTTCTTCAAAGAAAATAGCATATCAGAAAGCAGAAAGGCAAAGCAGATTGCGACAATTGGACCGAGTGCTTGAGACTGCATTGTCATACCCTTGAACAAACTGACCGCATACGGATTGTTCAAAAATTCTTCGCCAGTTAACTGGCTGATTGCTGGGAATGGGATAATGGCGATTGACCCCAACAAGATGAAAACAAAAAATGCTAACGCCGAAGACCGAATTTTGATTGCAATCAATTCATCTCGCGTGCGCACTATACTGCACGCAACCCCTGCATATGCTAGATATACCACGGAGAAAAGCAATAATTTCAAAAAAGAAATAGTTGGGTTCCACCCCATTGCCGAAGGAATCGTCATATACAATAGAAATGGGATAATTCCTAAAAACGCTCCAATACCGCGCGGGACATTCCCAGCCACAACCTTCCCAGACAGAACCACGCCAAGAAGAAGCATGATGCCGCGTTGGCTTACGGCAAAGACCAAATCTTTAGGCATGAAATATTGATTACCTATCAGCATCGCAATAGAAACAAGCAACCATGTGACCAATTGCGACGTTTTCCCAGTTAATAATGAAAAAAATATTGGGCACAAAATTACCACAAAACCAGAGCCATTTGTTGCCATCATGGCACCCATGGTAAATAGTGTCGCAGATAAGGCCTTCACCAATGCCTTACTGTCATATCCTACTGATTTGTTGCTCACAAGCCAAGCCCTCTGCCCTGCATAAACTTATACAATTGCTCTCCAACAATAAAGTCTTCCTCCCAATCAATATCGTGGGATCGAAGTTTGTCAAAAGTAAACAACCTCGGTTTTTTGCCCGTCCTACGCCCCAACTTATAAAAGTCGCGAGGGCAAAGGAAAATCGCATGGTTGATTTCGTAGAGTGGTGTTAAGTCTTGCGTACGAGGCCATTCCAATGATGTATCGTTGTTGACCATCCTTCCCTCACCATCCAAGAGGAAGTTCTGGAATTTATTCACACTGACAAGCGAATCGTGTCCTTCAGCAAGCGCCCTTTCGTAAACCCCGATTGCCTCATCATATATTGGCGCGTGCACAAGCGGCGTCGTAACATGTCCCCAAAGTATATGTTCCGCCTCAGTTATACCGTAAACATAACGGATTACTTCTTCGAGTTTTGTAGACGACGAACAAAGTTCATCAGGACGCTCAATGATTCTCAGCCTAGGCAGCCGCCCAGAGAATCCATTTGCGACTTCAATACAGGCGCGGTCATTAGTTGAAAGGATAATCTCCGTTGCCAATTTCATCTCGGACAACTGCCGAAGTTTGTTGGCGAGAAGGCCGCCTTCAATTCCAGCAAAAGTCCTTGTGTTCTTGTTTTTCACCCGTTCGCTTCCGGCGCGGACAGGCAGATAGAACGCTACATTCATTTTGTTGTATCCTTTCTGTGTGACAACATATCGACTGCAAGCCAACAACCATCTATAGTCTTTCCAACAACACGTTTCATTTTATGGATAATCCATCTGGGCATTGACAGTTCGTTGACGACAAACAACCCTTTGGGGGCGGTGTTAGAGGAGAAATCTTCCTCGTTAGGAGAACAAACTGACGGAAATGCGTGATAAAGTTCAATAGCGCCTTTCTTCACAAATCGATCCCAATAATCGCAAGGAGCCTCCATTGGATAATTCACATCTAAAAGCGATTTGGCCGCCTTTGCAGTCAGCACATAGCCCTCAGAATGTCGGTCGCCTTTGCATCTTACAACACCTCTGGCTCCTAGCGATTTACCTGTATGGTTTGATAGCAAGACAACCTGCGGCTTGGTAACATCCAGAAACATCTCTACTTCCTGCAATATCGCACCAAATTCAGGCTCCAGAATCACGTCATCTTCCAAAACGCATGCGAAACAATCACCATCAGCAAGCATCTTTCGGTAGATTGTAAAGTGTGACAACGCGCAACCGATTTCGCCAATCCGAATAGGTCTCCCAAGTGCGCACCACCACCTGAAACGCTTGTAGGCACTAGATACTTCTTCGTCTGGCAAACCTCTGCCATTAACTGCGGCCATCCGTTCAAAAGGCAGACCAAACGCAGCGAGTTGCCCTATAGCCCACTCTAGACGCTCTTTATCTCTGTCAAGATTTATAAGATATATTTTCAACGTTCGACGCTCCTTTATAAAAATTGATAAACAGATTTTATCGTAAGTTCATTATACAATGTAGGGACCAACGATACGAGCCTGTCACCAAATGCTTCGCGAAATGCACAAAAGATCTCCTTGTTCTCTCGCATCAACGCAAGTTCCTTTTCGGACAATGCCAGTCCTGAATATCCATCATAGCCGACTACCCAAATAGTCCCATCCGTCAACTCACTTGCCAATTGAAGCGCAATAGTCGTCACTGAGCCTTGATACTTTAGATCAAACCCAACATGCTCAAGTTCATAGGTTCTGTTCTTAACGCAGTTAGGCACGTCCACGCACATTTCGCGTGGCGATGGAGGCAACACACAAATCCCATCACCGATTCCAGTCCCGACAGTTGTCATGAATCTTTTTCCCTCATCACCTGCAAGACAGTAAAAATGTTGATTATCCACAACAAGATACTCCCCAGCGTGTCTTGATGTCGAAAACACCATTGCAACATCTGGATTTAGTCTGAGAAAATCTACAATAGCCTGACGATGAATATTTGCACTTGGGCCACCCCCAATCAAAAGAATGCCCTTATATCTTTTTTTCGATAAAAGAACTGGAAATCTCTTTACGAGCTTCTGATTGCTCCTTCTTTCATCCAACGTGCGGACTATTGTATTGAAAGAATAAACACGATTTGAGACCCACTCCATTACTTCTTTTTGCGGAATCCCATTTGCACCACTCAACATGTATGGCAGACTCGTTCCCCAGGCGTGTTTCTTTCTAAGCGGCTCAAAAGCGGTCAACACTTCTCCGAGCGCATTGAAATCAATGTCTAGCCCCGCTCGGCTGTTCATATATGTCAAAAGAAGTTCCAGCTTGAGATTCCCTGCCCCCCTCCCCATACCAAGAACCGTAGCGTCCACACTAGTCGCGCCACAGTCCAAAGCCATCAATGAATTTACCAGCGCGAACTGAAGATTATTGTGTCCATGAAATCCTATTGGTACTGAACTTACTGACCTTACAGACGAAATAATCGATTTCACTTCCTGTGGCGCAGTTCCGCCAAACGAATCGACCATGCAAAAATAGTCGACCACGCCATTGAGATACTTTAGCTTATCGTATATGCCATCGATTGAATTCCAGGTAGACATATACATCATATTGAACGAAACTTGGAATCCAAGGCCCTTTATTGCCCTTGCGAGCACTACAGCACGGCTGAAGTTCTTCGGATCGACGGCAATTCTTACCCTATCAACTAGACCCGACACAGGCTTCAGCAGGGAATCCAAATCTGCTGGGAGAACGCTTTTCTCATTCAACATGACAGCAATTTTCTTCCCAGTGATATTCTTAATGTGTTCAATAGTGGATACCGGACAGTAGCCGAACTGCCCAAGGTAAGTCTTATCGGGCAGACTCCTGTAGCCAACCTCTATAGCATCAACAGGTAGAACGCGCATTGCCTGCGCGTATGCGGACACTGTCTGCGAATCAAAATCCCAGTCGGTGTAGTATCCACCATCCCTAAGTGTGCAATCCAATATTTCCATGGGTACTCTCTCTTTATCTTTGTACTCGCCCAAACGCATTCCCCGCAACGAGCGAATCAACTTCCGCCAAGCTCACAAGATTGAAATCATGCTCAACACTGTGTTTAAGACATGAAGCAGCAACAGCGAAATCAATGGCCGCCTGCGGGTTTCTTCCCGAAATCAGTGCATAGATGAGTCCTGCACAGAACGAATCACCGCCGCCGACCCTATCAACGATTTGTATCGCATATTCTGGCGAGAAAAACGCTCTCCCGTCGGCATAGAGCATCCCAGCCCACCTGTTAATACTGGCGGATATGCTTGTGCGCAATGTTATAGCGACTCTCTTTATGCCGAACCGCTCCGATATCGTCTTGGCAACAGTCTCATATGAATTTCTGTCAAGAATGCCTTTTTCTGTTTCTGTTCCAACGGCTTTGATTCCAAAGACATCCTCAGCATCCGACTCGTTAGCAATCAACAAGTCAACATATGGCATCAAGTTGGACATTACACTCTGAGCAACTTCATTCGACCACAGTTTCTTCCGGTAATTCAAATCGCAGCTGACCTTTATTCCTTTCGCCTTGCATGTCTCCAGTGCATCGCTGCAGATTCCTGGCAGCCCCCCCCCCAATGCTGGCGTAATACCTGTAAAGTGAAACCAATCTGCGCCGCAAAGAACATGATTCCAATCAAAATCATCTTTAGTTGCAAGATGGATGGAACTTCCCACACGGTCGTATATCACTTTCGATGGACGCTGCGACGCCCCTTTTTCTACGTAATAAACCCCTAGCCTCGGACCACCCCAGACGATTTCAGAAGTATCGACCCCATATCTTCGCAAGGAGTTCCTCGCCGCTTCGCCAAGTTCGTTTAGGGGAAGTTTTGTCACGAAAGTGGCATCCATGCCGAAATTAGCAAGAGACACAGCAACATTCGCCTCACCACCTGCGAATGACACCTCCAACTCGTCGGCTTGTATGAAGCGCTCATACCCCTTTGGATTAAGACGCATCATGATTTCGCCCAAACAAACGACTCTACTCATGCAACCTCCAATATTTTGTGAATCATTTTCTTGGTACAATCAAACCGCACCTGTGCATCTCGCCATGCAAATGCACGCCGATAACCCATTACACGCAACGCCAAGCAGAACACTATGTTTACCAGCGGCATCTTCATGAAAAAGAATAAACTTTTCTTGATGAACAACTGGTGCCATTTAAAGCAATACTTCAAAGAGTCTCCTTCCTTATGCCAAACGAACTTGTCTGCAAACTGATGCCACAAAAAGAATCTATTCGACGCAACCTCCATATACCTTTTGATCCACGGATTTCCGCTTACATAATGTATTACTGGACGCTCATCAAGCTTGGAATCCGTTAATAGCACCTGAATGCGATTAAATTTCTGAGGCAACATCTTAACATTTCCACCCAAGACAGCATTCAATGCATCTTGATCTGGGCTTGGTATTTGTTTGTGCTCTGAGAAAAATGTAGCTAAGCGGTTAGGAATTCCATCCTTCCTCATTTGTTTGAAGTTAAACAAAATTACACCAGAGTTGAAATATTCTGAATCATTAATATTTATATCACAATTTTCACGAATCCAACGGCATTCACATTGTCTTGTTTCTACGCTCTCTTCCTGAACAACACACGCATAAAATCTGTCGTCGCAAAAGGAGAAATGCTCCTCCACACTAGCGAAATACAATACGTCGCAATCTAAATACAAACACCAATCCACATCGGGCAACAGGCTTGCATAATAACATCGAACGGCGGCCATTCTTGATCCCGCCCAATATGGCAATCCCGAAAGAATCTCCTCTGTGCACTCATGCCTTATAGCGCGACAGTTTGGATGTAAAGACTTAACCGTCGATTCAAAACGGGCAAAACTCTTATCTGAGACTTGCTCTGTGAATAAATGAAACTCTATTTCCGTATCAGTCTTTGCATACGCCGCCACCCCAGCCGCCGCAACCGTAGCTCCAATGGCATACCGTTCATTTGTCGACAGTGCAACATGTATTTTCATACCTACATCTCCTGAAAAAACAGTTTATGAAAACCATTTGCGAACACGCCTGAACGCATCTACAATTTTATACACCTTACAACGATACATTATCCGATTCACTCTCGCCATATGTCTGTACTGCGTCCATAGGTCCCTCTGATACCCATAACGGTTGACGCGTCTAGCCTTATCTATCGACTGCTCTATAATATGCACAAGGAATTGCTCAAGTGCGTCATCATAGCGGTTAATCGACTCAGGAGCAATTGCCTTTGCTCTGCACTTCTTAAGATATGCCGTCGGATTCTTGTCAAGATACTTGATTTCTTCTATAGCCCTTGGAATGTCTTCAAAAGATAACACACGAACCATGCAATCAAGATTGAAATCCTGCTCTATGTGCGGATTGCCAAAATAAATTGGGACCGAGCAAACCGTCAATGGTTGCATAATTTTTTCGGTTGTATAACCATCACTTGAACTATTCTCGAACGCAATATTAAATTTATAGTTCTTGCAAAACGCTAATTTGTCAGGGACAACACCCCCAACATTATTCATAACTTTCCCACCGCTAGCAACCATTTTATATTGAGATAGTTTCTTGAAGAATTCAATGCGGATTGGATCACTGCGATTCATATTTGAAACGACAAAACTGCAAAAACCCCTATTCAGCAATGCATCATCCTCCCATTGTGGCAATGCTGCAAGATTCTTATACTCATTAAAATATGCGTAATGAGGTATTCGTATGTATCTATCCCCGAAATCTAAATTATACATGCCGATTGCATAATCAAATGCATTAAAATCAGGAACATAATTCTCTCCAATCTGCGCTATTTTAATGCAATCATATTTATAGTGTTCATGCCCCATTCCACCAAAAAACAAGTAATCTGGAGATTCGCTATATTCTAATTCATAATGACGCTGAAGAAGCGCTATAATTTTATCTTGATGCGGTGCACATCTGCCAACCCCACCCCAATCCTTTCCATAGCCAACAAGCTTAAGTTTGATTGATCGCTTTACTTTAGATCCAGTAGTAGTCATTCGACATCTCCTATGTTTCGTAACAAATCTTTAGAGCTTGATTAATGGCATTTATAGTAAAGTGCCCTTTTGTCACCATGTTAGATATCAAGCTAGCATTCCGACACAAAGAATTGTACACATCGCCAGATAAAGAACTAAGAACCTTGGGTAAATCAGAAAGTGAATCAACAGCCAGACCTATACCATGCATACTGACAAACGAAGCCTCTGCCGCTTCGCTCCATATGATAACAGGCATGCCAGCTGCCAGATACAAAGACAATTTATGTGGATTATTGATTTTTAAGTACTCACCAAATCTACTTGTGCATGTATCAATTGAATCCCCATCCCATATAAGACCAAAGCTTTGAGTCAGATGCTTCGGAAGCTCATCCGGCGAGAAGCATCCCATATAGTTGACATTCTCATCATTTATCTTATCTTTTTTGTAACCAACTCCAAACAGTTGCCATTGAATAGGCTTAATACTTCCTAATTCGGAAAGATACCCTGCCTTATCCACACTTAAATTTCCTGCTATTCCTATCGACAGGTCTAATTTCCTACTAT
>JAZQGX010000003.1:0-3048 GCA_045540275.1 Kiritimatiellia bacterium
CGCGCCTTGGCGAACCGCGCGTAGTTGCCGCCGAGGACGGCGACGTAGGCGACAGAGCAGAGGAAGCCTACGCCGACCACCTGGCGGACGCGCTCTACGTCGGCGGCGGCAAAATCAAGGACGTGAGGCCGATGCAGGAACGGCTCAGGGGCATCATGGCCATCGAGCTTCCGAAGGAATCGTTCGCCCAGGTGTCCGAAGACCAGAAGGCATCCATCAAGGCGAAGATGGAACAGGCAGAGAGGGATCTTGACGTACTAATCGGCGACATCAGGAGCAAGGGCTACACCGTTGCCGTAAACTATCTCGAGCGCGCCAAGCACGCCATGTTCGGCTATGTGCGCAGATGGCTCGCACTGGGCCTCGTGTGCCCAAGGGCGTCGTCATTCATCGAACGGACGATGCGGGCGATAGGCAGGCGCATCAAGAAGCTTGGCTACAACTGGAAGGACAAAGGCGTGGGCAAGATCGCCCGCATTGTCCTGAAGCTGTTCGCCACCGAAGGCGAATGGGAGGAATACTGGCGCAAGCGCATGGACCTGAACCAGTCCGTGATGCTCAACTTCAAGATCCTGGAGGTACAATAGTGGCTGAGAATCGCCAGACCCTCATCCCAGACTTTGCCACATTATCAACTTTTTTGAAAATCGACCGCCACAGCGCGGCGAAATTTTGGTATAATATGCGGCGTTTGAGTATAAAGTAGTGTTGCATGCAACGAAAGTAGGTACACATGACGATCAGAAGAGACAGATATCTGCAACGAATCATTGCACGGAAGCACAATGGTCTCGTAAAGGTCATTACCGGCATCCGAAGATGCGGGAAGTCATATCTGCTGTTCAATCTCTTCCGCAGACATCTTGAGGCGGAGGGCGTTGACGGCGGGCACATCATCGGCGTTGACCTTGAAGACAAGGAATATGCTCTGTTACGTAATCCCAACAGGCTTTTCGACTATATCATGGAACGCATCCCATGCGACGGGAAATGGACCTATGTGTTCATCGACGAGATTCAAATGTGCCGCAAGGTTCTGATGGACGGGGTGAGGCGCAAGGATGTCTTGCCTGAAGATGTCGTCGACTCCTACATTACATTCTATGACATTCTTAATTCCCTGCGAAAGAAGCCGAACGTGGACGTGTATGTGACGGGGTCTAATTCCAAACTTCTTTCAAAGGATGTCGCAACGAATTTCCGGGATCGCGGCGTCGAGATCAAGTTGCATCCGCTTTCTTTCGCGGAGTACTTTGAGTTTTCCGACCTTTCCGACAAGAGCGAGGCGCTGTCCAACTACATGATTTGGGGCGGCATGCCGATGGCGGTCATGGATTCTGATGACGCTTCCCGTGCGGAATATCTCAAGTCGCTTTTCGGAAAAGTCTATCTGAAGGACATCGTGGAAAGGAATAGGCTCAAGAGTGTTGAACTATGCGAATTAGTCCTTAACGCACTCTGCTCGTCCGTAGGCTCCCTTACAAATCCAAACAAACTCTGCAAGACTCTTGGATCGGAGGCGCACATCGCCACGACCACGCGCACGCTGGCGAAGCACCTCGATTATTTCACCGATGCGTTTCTTTTCGAGAAGGCTGAACGATACGATGTTCGAGGCAAGAAGCATTTGGCGTTTCCGCGCAAGTACTATGCGGAAGACGTTGGGCTTAGAAACGCCCGCCTGAACTTCAGGGAGAACGACGAGGCGCATTTGATGGAGAACGTCTTGTTCAACGAACTTGTATCGCGAGGGTATAGCGTCGATGTCGGCGTTGTTGACGTGCTGGACAGAAATCGTTCTGGCAAGGTCGTCAGGAAGAGGTATGAAATAGACTTTGTCGTGAATGCCGGTTTCAACAAGGTATACGTGCAGTCTGCGTATTCGTTGGAAAGCAAGGGGAAGGTTGGCCAGGAACGCAATCCCCTGATAAAAAGCGGAGACTTCTTCAGCAAGATCATAGTAGAGTGGGGCTATGGGTTGCTCAGGCCCGATGACGACGGCATCTTTCACGTTGGCATCATTCCGTTTCTGCTTGATGAATCGATTTTGTCGGGAATCATTGCCGAGGCAAAATTCAGTCCCAGGAAAATGGCGGCACTATCTGGTTCCCATAGTAGCCTGACCCCATAGAATTGACAGGGGGAAAAATCGTATAATATACGTTCAACAGCCCAAGAAAGGAAGAAAGCCATGACAACAGGAAAAGCACTCGATGGAAAGCCGGGGAGTTCGTGGTGCAAGCCGACGGCGTGTATGCAAAGAGGAAACCAGGATTCACAATCATTGTGAGGTGAAGTAATGAAGACAAAAGCAATCATAGTAGGTGCCATTTTCTCATGCGCCGCGCAGGGTGCGATGCTTGACCTGCAGCCGCAGATCGACGCGGCGGCGGCAAAAGGCGGCGGCGTGGTGCGCGTTGAACCGGGCGAACACGAGACGAAGCCGTTCGAGCTGAAGAGCAACGTCACGCTGGAGCTCGCAAATGGCGCGACGATCCTCGCGAGCACAAACATAGCCGACTACGCGACAAGAGGCGAGTGCCCCGTGTTCATCTACGCCGACCACGCGACGAACGTCGCCATCGTCGGGAAGGGCACGATCAACGGTCGCGGCGGCGGGTTCCGGGAGACGGCCAAGCTGCGCGGCGAGGACCAGCCGAAGACGTTGCCGCTCCTCATGCGCTTCTCGCGCTGCCGCAACGTACGCCTGGAGGGCTTCCACTACACCAACCCCGGCTCGTGGGCGTGTCACCTGCGGAACTGCGACGGCGTGACGGTGAAGGGCACGAGCTGCTTCAACTACTGCAACAAGATGAACGACGGGCTCGACATCGAGTCATGCAACGTGACGGTGGAGGACTGCGACTTCTACGCGGACGACGACTCGTTCTGCTTCAAGGCCGAGAGCGACAAATCCTTCCCCGTCACGAACGTCGTGGTGCGCAACTGCCGCATGGGATCGATCTGCAACGCGATCAAGTTCGGCACGGGCAGTTACAACGCGTTCCGCGACATCACCATCGAAAACTGCGAACTCCGCCGTTCCCC
>JAZQGX010000004.1:0-9632 GCA_045540275.1 Kiritimatiellia bacterium
CAATGCCAAGTCCAACCTCTAAATTTGCATAAAATGTAAGAAATCCCAGGCTTATCTTGCTATTGATATTAGCTTCGGCATGGAGTCGTTTCTCTGGGGAATGTCTGGTTTTGTTTCAGACAACAGAACAATTTTTACTCATATTTACTAGGGTTTTCATATATACAGGATGATTTCTCCACGCTCCGAAAATTAGGGTTAGCGTGTCACGGCGAACATCTGCAACAACAGTAAACAAACCGAGCAAGCGGAAGATTTATGCACGCTAAATAAAATAGCGCCTTTTGAAAGATTCCAAAATTCGAATCACGCCACATTCCCCTCTTCGCCCCGCACCACATTTTTCGCCACTCGCCACCGCTTGGAACATCAACGCTGATCGCCGCATATAACGCTCGCCGCATCGGATATTGCAAATATTCGAACGGAACCTCTTCCGAAAACATCTCAACCACACAACGCATTACAACATAAATACTCTTGCGCGCCTCACGATTAAGGGTTTTCGTAACCGAAGCTGGATTTCGAATATAGTCGTACAACGGAGCCTCCACCTTTGAAATGGTTCGACACCGCCTGAGCATAATCAGATTCATCAGCAGATCTTCACAGCAGCGCACCCCATCGGGCATCGCCTTGCGCAATTCAAGCCGGACGATTTCGCGCCGATACATGCGCATCCACAAACTGCCCATCACCTTGCCCGACAACAATTCCCGAATCATTCCCTCCGCAGTATTGGCACTTCCGCCGCTGACCGCGCGCCTGCGGCCGTCAACCTCCACCTCGGTGAAATCACAGTAAACCATGTCAGCATTTTCCGACACCGCTTTACGATAAAGCGTTCTGCACCACTCCGGGTCCGGCCGATCGTCAATGTCGCAGCAGATTACATAGCGCCCCGTACACTCTGCAAATCCTCGCATACGAGCATTTCCCGCTCCGCCATTGCTGGCAAGTTCGATAATCCTGACCTGCCCCGCCACCTCCGGAAACCGCTCCAGCTGTTTTCTCAACTCGTCAACGCTACCGTCCGTCGAACCATCGTCGACAAAAATAAATTCAATCCCATCACGCATGGTCTGGGCAAACAAAGCTTCAACACCGCGTACAATGACCTTGCCGGCGTTAAACATCGCCACACATACCGAAACATCGAACATGCATCACCTCAATCAATGATACCGGTCAACCGAACAAACCAGCGAATCACCGCTCCGGCTGCGCGACGCGGCAACAGCAAAGCCTTTTTCCAAGCCGGAGCCCCTCCCAAACCGCACCAATTATAAACTTCCGACGCATTGGACGATTTCACCTTGCGGTAGAATTCATTTCGCCGAGTTGGACGCGACATCGGACGAAGCAACTGCAAATTAACCCTTGACGCCTCTCGCCACGAACGCTCTTCGCATACGACATGCCCTGCTGCCTCCTCTAGCAACCGCTGCCCTTTTTGCGAATTGACCAAGACCAGCGAAACCCCGTCCCGCCTGCTCCCTTTAAATTTCCGCCACTTGCCGATACCCCAAAAATCTCCGAGCGTCAAATCCCCAATCCGCTCGCGGCGGGCATAAGGGCAGTTGTAACATGAATTTCTGAGATTCATCCCCCCCATAAAAGCATCGAGATAGAGTTTTGCGCCGCACCCCAGATCGCGTCCACGATGACGCAATCCAAAATCACCCCATAACGACGGATTTCTGAAAGACACCGACGCATAATCGCCGACGGGAACTCCCGCTTCGTCAAGCACCTTTCTCAGATATCCCGGGCTTGGAACTCCGTGGCAAATCAGATCGCAGGTAACAAGGCGGTCTTGACGTCCTCCAAGAAAATGATACAGCGCATCAATCTGACACGGAACCGAAACGAACAACACCCTCCGCCCGCGCCCGAGTGCCTCTCCAACCTCGGAGTAAATCATCCGGACATCGCTCTGAACATATTTCGAACCGCCGAACACGGCAATATCATCGACATCTCCGCTAAGCGAATGCCCCAGCTCGCCATTTGCGTCGAAACGCACACCGTTGACCAGACCGCCGCTTTCCACCACGCAACGTGCCAGCGCCTGAAACACGCCGCCCGACGACCCCGTCCGGCGCATCGACAGGTCAGACGCCCACGCCGCCAAAACCCGCTGCGGCGCCACGCCGCCATCAGGGGTCAGAACCGGACACACTTCGGCGCATCGTCCGCAATCGACGCATTGACAATCGTCGACCGCCGGAATCCGGAAACCTTCTTCGTCTTCGGACATGCTGATGCAATGTCGCGGACAGACATTTGCGCATGCGGCGCATCCGGTGCATTTTTCCGCAGACAGCATCTTTCTCATCGCCCCGCCCCCCCGGCTTCCGATAGAGAACTCAGCAGATAAGCCATCGATCGTTTTCGCATTTCGTCAAGACGCGGCGTTGCCGCCCCGTAGTCGACCTGCAGCGACATGCCGTCTCCAAATCCGTCACGCACAAGATTCACGCCCCGATCGCTCAACCCCACGGAGTCCAGAAAATCCGCAACCCGGCAATCTGCAGACGGCCATGGATTGATCACCGCAAAAAAGTTTTTTTGAAAATTCACCGAAAAAGCCACACCGTGAAAACTGGTGCTCACCACCAGTTCCGCCGCATCCATCAGGCGCAGAAATTCGCCCGGCCCCATGTCCGGCACGATCTGCCACCCGAGCCCCGCCGCCTCGCGGTTGTGTCCGCCGTTGCATGAATAGAATACCACATCACAGCCGTTTAACCGATCGGAAAGCCGAGACAGAAAGGTCTTGATCTCCGGGAACGGGTTGAACACATAATCTATGCAATAGCAGAATATAAACCGATTCGGCAATCCAGCCATGGGCGCGGCGAACTTCATCCACTCTCCATATCCGATCAGCAGGGTCGGATCTGCAACCTGCACGGCCTCCATTCCCGCCAGATCGCGCACTGTCTCGACCCCCGACGCCTCACGCACCGATATCGACCGATAGCGTCTCAGCAACCGCGAATAGTCGCTCCAGTAGACCTCGTCGACCCCTTTCGTTCCGAAACTGGCGGCATACGAAATGCGCGGTTTGTCAACAGGGACGAAATCCAGAAGAAAAGTATAATCACGGTGAAGATAACGCGCATTCCAGGTTTGATCGCTCCCCGTCATGTAAATATCGAACACCGGCGGAGACCCGTGCAGACTCCGCCACCCCATGCGTGGGGTCAGCGGCAAGTATTCCCGCCTAAAATCGGCGAACTTGCGCCTTTTTCGCCGTTGAGGAAAATATGACTTCATCATCCGCCAAATCACAATCACCGGCTTGAGCCCTAACTGTAGCAGCAACCGCTTCACGAAAACCCGGAAGCCACTTTTCCCCGGAGCGACATTGTCAATATCGTAACCGCGGGAGCGCAGTTGATGATAGAACGTCGGATACGCATAATCGATCAGACTGACATCGTATCCGAGCCTGCGCACCGCATTGCACAGTGCAAGCGACTGCAGGACGGATCCGTGGTTGGGGATACCATGAACCGTGACGATACCGACACTTTTCATCTGCCGCCTCCCCGCAGCAGACGCACCGCCGCAAATTCTCTCACTTTTGAGCGTTCGCCACGGCTCAGCATTATTCGCCACAACACGCCGACATTCACCGCCACGGCCATCGCACAAACCGCCAGACGCGTTCCAATCTCCGTCGGCGCGATATAATGACGGAGCAACAGTGAAACGCCGTACGAAAGCATGACGCACGAGACGGCGGGCAGAACCGCCCGTGAAAAATACCCGCCTGCCGGAAAGGCGTAGCGCAACTTCAAATACAGCGTGCGATAAAGCTGGAGAAGTATATTGACGCAGAGCAAAACCGCCGGAACGCTCAATGCGCCGAAACCGGCGCGCAACACGATGCAGGCCGCACCGAACCCGAGCAGCACAATCGTGAAAATCATCAGCTGATACCGCTTGATGTCACCATCGGCCTGCGCCGCCATCCACAGCGGCGCGCACATGGCCTCGAGCACAAACCCCGCCAGTAGCAGACGGGTAAAATCGGTCAGCAGCGGCGGCAATTCACCTTTAAGCCAGAGTCCGATAAAAAGATCGGTATCGAAAATCACCGGCATCGCAATAAGCCACACCAGAGCGAACGAATACCTCGAAGTCGAAACAATCAAATCGTAAAAGGCGTTGACATTCCCCGATGAAAACGATTTTATGATCTGAGGATAGAATGCGGTCTGGAAATTCCATGCAATCTGCGCAACCGCATTGCCGATTTTACGCGACAGCGCCCAGGTCGTATTCAGCGCCACGCCGCAAAACATATTGAGCAGCACGTCCAGTCCCTGCTCCTTTATCAAATTCGACCCCGCGCCGAGAATGCTGTAGGAAAAGAACGACCCCATCTCGCCGATCCGCGCGCGGTTGAACCGTGGGCGAAACGAAAACTCCGGAAACCCGATTTTAACATACAGGAAATACGACAGCAGTACCAGTCCAGAGCAAGACGCGTACAGTCCGGCGAAAATCGGCAGCCGATCCCCGCCGATTTTGCCGAGAAGCAAAACCGACGCCAAAATCGACAATGCCTCAACCACGCTAAGCTTGGCGAAGAATCCCATCCGTTCGTAGGAAGTAACCACCGACATGAACGGTATCTGCATGGTTTTGAACACCGTCGCGAGTATGGCAAACTGATATACGGCAGCTCCCGCCGCCACCCGGTCCGCGGGAATATTCAAATGGGTTCGGACAAACCACAGTCCCCCGGTTTCGGCGGCAAGCACAAGCAATCCCGTCAACAACACGAAAAACCAGAAACCTACAGAGAAAACCGATCCCACATCTCTTCCGCCCGCACCCATTTCATGGCACAGGAAACGGTTCATCATGCTGGTCAAAGCGCCATTCAAAACGCTAAAGAGCAGAACAAAGCCGAATATTACGTTGTATATTCCGTAATCTTCAACCCCGAGCAGTTCCAACAGCAACCGAACCGCATAGAAATTGACGCCGAGCACCAATCCCATCCGTATATACAGATACATGGTGTTCTTCGCAATTATCCGCTTGTTCACACTGAAGGCGGCAGTCATATTTCAACTATGCTCCGTAGCAAAATCCCCGATCATCTCGTTATTCGCAACCGCCGTCAGCGGAACGGAAAGCAGCACCCCGAAAACAAAGGCGAGGGACGAGCCGTTCATGAATACCAGAATCGCCAACAGCGGCAGTGCCGCGGCGCAAACCCCGAAATCGAACGCCCCCATTCCCCGGCGCCATCTCGATTTGACCTCCGCAAACGCGGGCAGGAAAATCGCCGCCATCAGCATGAGCATACATGGAACGCCGTACTTGACCGCGGTATATCCGAAGAAGTTCAACGGAGGGATGTTGCCGCTCCGTATCCACATATCGATTTCGGACGTGCGCACTCTACCGGCGGCAAGTTCGCGCCGCATGACCGGAGCGTAGTTTTGCGCACCGTATCCCGATACCGGGCGAGCTTTGATCAGACGGAGCTGAGCCTGCAAATGAAGCATTCTGGTTTTTGAAGATGAACCGCCCTGCTCGTCCGATTGGCAATCGGCGGAGAATGTCGATACCAATTTTCCAAAATCGCAAAATCCTCCGCGCTGGCTTCCGGCGATAAGAATCGAGGCGGCGACAAATCCCGCCAGATACGGAATCCATCTTTTTCGCCATGGAATCTGAAGTTTCGTCCGCAGACAAAACCACACCGCGGCGAAAAACGCGGTGAAAAACATCATGGTTATCGACGCGCTGCAGCTCCTCGCGCCGCAAACCATCAACAGAGCGAGCAAAGACAGCGCCAGATTCTTCAGAAGGTCTGCGCGACGCAATGCGGTACATGCGCAGATTCCGAAATACCACACTGCAAACACCGACAAAATCGCATATCCGGAGGGCTCCGCGAAAAACGAACGCAAACGGACTTCATCCCACAGCACCGGCGGCCACCACCCACCGTCCAGACAGACGTCGGAAAAGAAACGGATTGCGCCAGACAGAAAGCGGGTGGCGGACTTAACACCGCAAAAATGGAGAATTTCAATAACGCTGTATGAGGCGCACATCAGAAACGTCGTTGAAAACGCCCGGTGAAATATGCGTTGCGCCCTGCCGGCGGGGAAAAGACGAAACGAAGCGATCAAAACAAAAAACGAGCCCCAGGTGCATACGTCGGGGAACATTGCCTTGAAATTTGACTTTATCGCCGCCGCCGCAAATCCCGACGAGGCCGTCATCATCAGCATCTGGCATCCCAGACACAGCGCAAAAAGCACAGCCATAAGCCGGAGGAATCCGCCACCCTTAACGAATCCAACTAGCCGCGGGAGGTTCAACGCTCCCAGACACATCAGCGGGTACAGCGATAATCGTGAAAAAACGCCGTGCGGATAATGCTGAAAAGGAAGCAACAGTACAGTTGCAAAAAACAGCGCCGCATTCAATTTGTCCAAAACCGCACACCTGTTCATTTATTGCTCCCCGAACACTGGTTTTGTTCCAGCAAGCGGTAAAACTCTTTATTTATCCTCTTGCGCGACTCATCGCGCACCCAACCCCATTTATTGAAATATTTTATCATATTCCACATGTGTATACCTAGCATTTTGAAACTTTTGTATGAAGCCGCCTCGTGCGAGTGAACGACCTCGGCATTAGGGAAATAGGTCGGATGCCATCCCCCCGCCCAGAGGCGGCGGGTAATATCGATATCCTCGGGATACATGAAGAACCTCTCGTCAAACAAACCGACGGCCTGCAGCGCTTCGATGCGGAAACACATAAAACATCCGCAGAGATACGGAACTTCCATCCTGACCCCGGCATCGGTCTCCCGCTCCAGTCTGAATTTCGCCAAACGTTTGCCGATCCAGCGATTCGGCAGAAAACGTTTGAAAATCAGGTCAAGCGGTCCCGGACACAATTTGCAATTGTACTGGGTGCTTCCGTCCGGATTTAAAGTTTTGGGCATGACCAATCCAACCGATGGATTCCGCTCCATAAAGTCGATGATTTTTCGCATGGTTCCCGGTTCAAAGGCAATATCGGGATTGACGATAAAATGATATTTGGCGCCGTCGGCTTCAGCCGCGCGCAAAGCGATGTTGTGACCGGGACCGAAACCAATGTTATTGACGGTATTGTCGACCACATAAAAATCGTTCACCCCGTCCTTTTCGGCGGCGGCACGCAAATACTCGACGACACCGGGAGAGGTTTTGTAACTGACGAGCGAAGCGGTTGCCGCGATCATGACTCCACCTCCTTTGCAGGAGCTCCGCCAAAAACGTCGCGCAGCTTTTCGTAGACATTCCAGCCCGCAAGATACGGAAGCAAACCGAGTCTCAGCAGTCTAATCCCCATCCGGTCGCGCCGGGCGATCCGTCCGTCCCGCAGTAGAATTTCCGCCCGGGCAAGCACCTCCCTGCGAAAACCGTCGGCTTCGCTTCTCGGAAAATCCCCCTTTCGATAATGGCGGAGCATCCTCATCGCACCGTAGGCGCGGAAGCGGCGCGCCGCATCTTCAAGCGATGGATCGAAGGCGACGGCAATGTCCGCAAAGCGGTTGGCCGCTTCGTAGTGCTGGCGAAGCGTTGCGTATCCGGCCGCGGCGGCTCCGGTGGTAAGCGATGAGCTTCGCAGTACATACCGGTAAAGAGGGAGCCCCCTGTAGGCGACACCAGATGAAGCACGGAGCAATTCACCTATGATGTACACATCTTCGAACCGCCGTCCTTCGGGAAAGCGCAAGCCGTCGAACAACTTCCGTCTGAACAGCTTCCCCCATGCCGCCACACTCAGTTTTTCACCGTAAAGCACATCGGCAAAAGCTTTCAGCGCAGAGTACGTTTTTTTCGCGCCGGAATTGTCCTGTTCAAAAATCCTGCCGTTGCGCATGATGCAGATACTGCACTCGGAATATCCCGCCCCGGGATTTTCATCCAGCGCATGAAACAGCTCTTCAAGATATCGAGGCATGATGTAATCATCGGAATCCACGAAGGAAAGATACCGGCCGCGCGACATACCGATACCCAGATTCCTCGCCGCGGAAAGTCCCCGGTTTTCCGTGTGCAAGACCCTGACCCGGCCCTCTTTCAAAGCCCATTCGTCGCACATCGCCCCGCTCCGGTCGGGAGAACCGTCATCTATCAGTAGCAGCTCGAAATCGGAAAAGGTCTGATTCAGAATTGATTCCACGCAACGCTTTAGGTATCGTTCAACCCGGTAGACCGGAACAATGACACTGATTGCGGGATTACTCATTTGGCACCGGTCCCTCGGATCACTTCGCTTATCGTGCGCCGGACAATCCACAAGTCCATCCACACCGACCAGTTGCGCACATAATAAAGATCGAGCGCGACTCTGGTCGCATAGTCGGTCTCACTTCGTCCGCTGACCTGCCACAATCCCGTTATTCCCGGCTTGACCGAGGAGAATTCACGGTAACTTTCCGCGTACAGCGCGACCTCTTTCTCCACTATCGGACGCGGACCGATAAGCGCCATATCGCCGCAGATCACATTTAACAGCTGCGGCAACTCGTCCAGCGATGTTTTTCGCAGGAAACGCCCGAAAGCGGTGATTCTGGGATCGTTATTTAATTTGAAGCGGTTTTTCCACTCCTCTCTCAACATCTCGTCTTCCGCCAATATTCTGGCCAACGCCTCGTCGGCGTTCGGAATCATGGTTCTGAACTTGAAGACATTGATATCCGATCCGCGATATCCCTTGCGCCGAGATTTGTAAATCACCGGAGCTTTGGGATTTGAAATCCAGATCATCAAAGCGATCAATAGCGCGGGAACGGCGAAGAGAACACACGCCAGACACGCCAATGTCAATTCCAGGGCAAATTTAATCGTGCGATGCATGCGGTAAGATGAACGATTTACAAATTCAATGCCGCCGCTTCCGCAAAACTCGGCCGGATACGCCGCCGAAGCGGGCATTGCCTCCGAAACAGGGATCGCCGCAACCACCGGGAATGCGGCCAGCAAGGACGGCATCGCTTCGCGGAACACTCTGACCGGCTGAACGCAGAGACAATGCTTCACCCCGTGCTTTGCGGCATATTTTCCGGCATCCTCCACCCTCTCGAACCCGGCGACGATTTTCAACCCGGAATGTGAATCGGCATTGGAAAGCGTCATAAGTTTCGAGCGCGCCTTCTGGGGTCCGAGCATCACAACCGGAATCGAAAAAAGCGAATTGCAGAATCTGAAGACCAGCGAACGCACAATGTTGCGCGCCGGCTGCGCGACAATCATGTTGACGCAGACCGCCAGCAATGCCACCGCGCTCAAATCGTTTTCTGAAATCTCATAGACATATCGGTAGGAGTAGAATATGATTCCGGCGCCGAATGAGGTGATAACCAACCGCGCAAACTCGCTTATCGGAGAGAGCGGCAACCCGGGATATATGGGATTTCCGTGATAAAGCCGGGCGAACACATTCAAAATCAAATACGAGCCGAGCAGACTTTTACGGACCAGACAGAACCAAAACGACAGCGGCTCGCCGCAAACGAACGCATAAAGCGCCGAAGCGGCCAACCAGGAAAAAGTCATGGTCAGTGCGTCGCAGGACAGCAATAGCAATAC
>JAZQGX010000005.1:0-2792 GCA_045540275.1 Kiritimatiellia bacterium
CTTGAACTGCGATGATCCGCCGCCGCAAAGAATCGAGAATGCGCGGATTGTCTCTTTGCGTGTTCTCCCTGCGAGAAACTTCTCCTTCGCCCGTTCGGAAACGAGATCGGACACGAGACGCTGGACATTAACAACGCCCCAATTATCTTCTGGCGCAAGTAGCATCGCTGGAGTGATTTCGTCGCTGACGATTATCACCACGACTCCGGCTTCGGATTTTTTCTTCAATGCAGCGGCGTCCGCCGCGCCGCCGTTCGCAATCTCCGCGACTACATTGCATCCCGAAGCCTCGGCGAGGACTTTTGCAACGGCTTCAATCTCCCTATGTCGAACGCGCTTCTGCATATTTATTATGGCGGCCTTCCCCTGAAAACTTTTCGGGTTCAGCACCATGCCGCCTTCCGACGCCGTGTCCGCGAACACAAACGCACTGACCGCAATCACGGCAATTGCCGTAACCAGTTTATTCTTCATTGTCTGTCTCCCTTGAGATTCATAATTTCAACATACTTCTTAAATGTTTCAGGAAGGTCGAGAGGCTTGCTCCCCCTATCTTCAAGCATGATGTTCGCCGCCTTGACCAAATCTTCATATTCAGCCGCCGAAATCTCGCCGTCGGATAGATTTTTGCAAACGATGTCCTTGAGTTCGTTTCGATATAGGCCCAATTCCTGATACTGCTTTCGGGTTTCGGTCATTATCTGAACGATGTCTTCTCCGGCTTTGAGACGTGCCACAAGTTCTTCTCTCGTAGCCTTGACTGCTTCCTTCAATTCTCGGGTGTATTGATCGTCATCCTTCTCGATTCTGATTGGATTCAGCAATGATGCCTGAAACTGCTCCGCAAAATTCCTGTAGTAACTATCAGGATTGCCGACGATTGATTCTCCAGGTTCAATGGTTATCAATCCTGCAATCAACTGGTCGGACGGCTCGGGGAACGTTTTTTCTAGCCACTCGTTCGAGGTGTCTCTCGCTTTGATAGTTCCAAGAACCCTGTGCTTGCGCCCTGACGGTAAAAGTCTGTAGCCATCCCTAAGTTCTCCAACACGTTGGGGCGGCAGAGACTTGAGTCTTTCTTGTTTCTTGATTGGCTGCTGAACATCGCCTCGGTCCGAGCGTGCCTTGCTGATGCTTGGTTTAGCGTCTGCAATTTTAGTCTTGGTAGGTGCGGTATGGCTATCGGTATCGTTTTCAGGCAAACCGTCTGTAGGAATGAAAACCCAAACGCCAATAGCCACGCAGATTACAGCGATAGCAAGAACCCAAAGTAACCGCCAATTCCCGCCCTCGGGTATCGTCCTCTTTTTGGAGCATGTTGTAGATTGATTCCAAGCCATGCAACAGATCTCCGTAATGACATAAAGCCCGCCCGATTGCTCGGACGGGCTTCCGTTGCGCTTCTACGCTACACGATTAGGCGCGGCGACGACGTAGAGCAAGTCCGGCCATGCCCAAAAGCATGAGCAAGCCGCTCGTCGGCTCCGGAACGGCATACCAGCCAGCCCCCGAATAAGATGCATTCGGAGCGAAGGTCGCGTTCGAGAAGTCATCTTGGTCGCCAAAACCAATCGTGCTTGTGCCGACAGCGGCGTAGGCTGCTTCTTTCTCGCTTGAGATGTAGAGGTTGCCTCCATCAATGATTGCGAAATAGGCTGTCCAGTTGGATGTGCCAGAATCTTCAAACGCCGCAGAAAGCGTGACACCGTCAACTGTCGCGGAAGAAGAACTCACCGCACCTTTAGCTGACAAGTCAATCGCGCCGTTCGCAGCATAGAAACTGCTCAGGAGGTCGCTTTGGCTAAGCGTAGCCGCGTTGAACAAGTACGCTGTCGTATCGTTGATTGCGCCGTATTCTCCGTCGCCATTGTTGAGGTATCCTTCATACTGCCACTTATAGGTAGCGGCATTTGCGGCAACACCCATAGCGAGCATTGCTACTGCAATTATCAGTTTCTTCATTTTCGTTTTCCTTGTTTATCTCCGCCGCACACCATGCACGGCAGAAAATCATTACAGTTCGGGAGCGGGGAAGTTGATGGTCAAGCCTTCGCCCTGAACCCAAAGACCTTTGCCCGCCGGAATCGAAACCGCTTCGTTTTCAATCTTCGTCGTGCCAGCTTCGTCATACCAGCCTGTCTTTGTGCCGTTGTCATACCACTTGTAGGTTGCTTCGGTTGTGCCGGAACTGGTGAGGAACTGGATATTGAGAGCGCCAGAAGTGCCGCCCGTCCAGCGCTTGCGCGACTCATTGTAAACAGGTGCGCTGTAACCTGTAACCGTCAAATCGTTGAGATCGAGGGTAACAGGGTAGGGATTACCGATGGCAGAGAAACCGCTTGCATTGGTGTCGAAGCCGACATCAAGCACATTGACCGCACCGGCGGGAACGAGGGTCAATCCCTCTGTCTGGCACCAAAAGGCTTTGCCAGCCACAAGAGCAACCGAAGACTCCTCGATCTTCGTTGTTCCGGCTTCATCATACCAGCCAGTCTTTGTGCCGTTGTCATACCACTTGTAGGTTGTTTCGGTCGTGCCGGAACTCGTGAGAATCTGAAGGTTGAACGCGCCAGAAGTGCCACCGGTCCAACGCTTGCGCGTCTCATTGTAAACAGGAGCCGAGTAGCCCGTTACTTTCAAATCGGCGAGAGTGCAACCTGTCTCGGATGCAACCGACAGAAACGTCGGTGCAAGCATCGTAAATCCGCTAGAATTCGATTCGAGGTTCTGATACCCGACAATAAACGAACCAGCACTTTGCGCCGTGTGCATAGGCGCAAGGTTGGTTCTGT
>JAZQGX010000006.1:0-1676 GCA_045540275.1 Kiritimatiellia bacterium
GACTTTGATCAGGCCGCTGACGCATTGGAGGCGATGTGTAAGCAGATAAATGATGTGCCGCCAGATGAAGTTAATTCCATAGCGTCGAGGGCGCTTGCCCGCGCAGGGAAAAGCGAGGCGCAGCGTCTGCGGAACATCCAACGGCGCGCGTCCGAACAGTCGAAGGCCATGATTAACGTCTCGGCATGGAAGGCCGAATTGAAAAAGAAGCCTGGAGATGTCACCGCCATGCGCGGACTCGCCAGCGCATACGTGTACTGCGGCGACTGGCCGCGGGCTCTCAAGGTGTTCTCCAAACTTGGCATTCAGGCGGCAATATACGAATGCAATCCAGAGGATGCCAAGGATTACAATGCGCTGAAGGCGGCGGACTACTGGTGGGGGGTTCAGGCGAAGGACCCGACGCCATATCGAATCCATGCGGCGGCGCTTTATCGCAAGGCAAAGGACGAAGGCCTCGTGACGGGGCTGATGAAGGCGCTCGTGGACAAGCGCATTGCGGAGGCGGAGTCCACTGGATGTTCTGACACTCCCAAATCTACAGCATCTGCAAAAGTTCCGGCGGCGCAGAGGATACCGGATGCAAAGAACATCTATTGCGTGATAGACCTTGCCCGCGGCCCGAAAGCACGAAGGTATCCAGTCACCTACCTCAAGGCCGAACCGAGGGGAGGCTGGTCGGACGAGTACAAGACCACGAAGCTCGTCTTGCGCCGTATCGAACCAGGCACGTTTATCATGGGCAAGGATCAGAAAGACGAATCGCACCGTGTCACTTTCGACAAGCCATTTTACATAGGGGTATTCGAGGTTACGCAGAAGCAATACGAACTTGTGACGGGAGAAAAGTCTGCGGTATATCCCGGAGACATGCGTCCAGTCGACAACCTTTCATGGGAAAAATTGCGAGGCCCAGCTGCGAAACACGATTGGCCGAAGGTAAAGACCGTTGCGCCGGATACATTCCTCGGACGTATCCGCGAACGGACGGGAATGGAGGGTTTAGACCTTCCGTCTCGGGCGCAATGGGAATATGCCTGCCGGGCGGGGACTACGACAGATAGGTATGATGGATCGAAGTATAATAACGGCTTTGCATGGGATCATAGCAATTTCTACGCGTTGAATAGATTGGGACGATGCCTTAATAATCAGAAAGAGAGGCAATCGGGTCAACCCAACTGGTTGCGCAATAAACCAGACGGGAAGGGCGGCTACATGAGTGGAACCACGACTGTTGGGTTGTATCTGCCAAACTCATGGGGGCTGTACGACATGTATGGCAATGTCTGGGAACTATGTGTCGATCCAAGTGAAAGTACAGGGGGTGGAGAGTGTACACGGGCGATGTGCGGTGGCGCTTGGAATGACAAACCGACCGTATCGGTTTCGTGGTGTTGCCATTTCACGCCTCCGTCTTGGGCTGAAATGTCTGGCTTTCGCCTTACGCTCTGGCTGGAGTAATGATACGCTACCCCGGGCTGTCAATAGAAGATGGATGTAAGGAAAGGCAAAATGAAAACGAAACTGATGTTGATGGCTGTTGCGGTTGCCGTGGCGTTTGGCGCGTGGGCCGAGACGGAATACGCCAATGGCTACACGTGGACATACCGGATCATTGGCAGCACGGCGGAGATTTCCGCCATCACGCCATCATCTACTGGTGCCGTGACGAT
>JAZQGX010000007.1:0-7171 GCA_045540275.1 Kiritimatiellia bacterium
TTCTTCTCTCGTCACCGTATTTATTTTTAATAACCAAAAGTTCTTCCTTGATAACACCGAAGAGCATGTGGTATCACGGACCGGTGAACGGTTCGCGCTTGGAGCACATGCGCCTTAATTTCGAGCAGTCGCTGCAGACGGCCACGAAGTACGTCTGGATTTACGGCGAATCGGGCGGAAAGGTTTTCAACTGGCGCGACGGCCACTACGGCAAAACGGCCACTTGGGAAGAACTCGCTCCGGGCATGACCGAGACGATCATGATGGTCAAGGATCCTCTCGGTCTTGCCGCGAAACGTAAAGCCGCGCTCGCCAAGGAGGGTAAACTCGTCAATCTCGCCAAGGATATCAAGGGATTTGTCTTTGAGCGCGACCCCAACAAGCGCGAGTTCCGCCAGAAGGACGAAGAGCGCCCGTCGGTCAAGAACGTCATGCCCGGCGAAAAGTTCTTCATCACGTTCAAGGTTTCGCAAACGACCCGCAATTTCGCGTTCATCGACGGCGCGGCGACTCCGCGCGTGTATTGGAAGAAGAACGGCAAGATCGCGCCGATCGATCCCGTCGCGATAAAGATGCCGGACGAGCCGGTGAGAGAGAGGGGCTACTGGGGATTCTATCCGGTCGAGGCGGAGGTCGTCGTTCCTAAAGGCGCGGACGAACTTGTGCTCGATCTCGCTGCCGCGCTCGCTCCCGATCAGCGCGTCCTCTACCGGTCGATTCAGATCAACAGGCTTTTCGAGCTGCCCGAGAAATTCAGGAAAGCGAAGGGCGGCAAGTGGAAATTCGACGAGAAGACCAATGTCCTCACCGACGGGAACTGGAAGCTTTCGGCTAAACTCAACAAGAAAGCGGGCACTCTCGTGGTCAAAGGCGACAACGCCGAAACGGCCGG
The DNA here is from genome assembly GCA_045540275.1 of Kiritimatiellia bacterium. Classification (GTDB taxonomy): domain Bacteria; phylum Verrucomicrobiota; class Kiritimatiellia; order RFP12; family UBA1067; genus RGIG8368. The sequence continues at coordinate 893 of JAZQGX010000007.1, forward strand.
TTCGGGTGTGCTCGATTTTACGGACGTCAAGGCCGACACCGGATATGCCGTCGTCGGGATCGGAAAGTTGAACAATATCCTTTCGATGACGGCGTTGTACGCGCCTGACGTGACGGGCGTGTATGAAAGGGGTATTACCGGATGCTCCAACGTGGCCGACGTCGTAGTCGGCGAAATCAAGACCCATAGTTCGTTCGTCACGCCCGTCGCCAAGAGAATCGGCCGTCTGAAGACCTTGGGCCTCATTCCCGCCCAGTTGGACAGGAAGGTTCCCGCCGTCGATTACCGCAACCGGTTCGTTGCGTACGAAGGCGCGCCTCATGACATCGCGGTCAAGGGCGTCAGGCCGGGTGAACTTTATACGGTAGGTCTTTCGATGAAGCGTCGCGGTCCTGGGTATATTTTCCTCTATCCGCGTTTCCGCGGCAACGGAGAGAAAGTCAAATCGAACGTCGTCGTTCCGCAGATTGTCATGACGGCGCCGCGCGAGGACGATGTATGGCAGTCGGGCGAGGTGGTTGTGCGCGTTCCGGAAGGGGCGGACGAAATCTATATCGACGTCCAGGCTGAAATCACGGCCGGTCATACCCGCATCGAGCTTAAGGACTTTAAGGTCTACAAGATCGGCGAACCGCTCCCCGTCTGGCCCGCGGAGTGTCTGCAGGAGAAGGTGATGCGCCGGAAGTGAGGACTTTATGACGGTAAGACGCTTTTCGGCACGACGTCGATATCAAAAAAGGAATATCTCGATATTGTCGCGGAGGCTGTAGTTTTGTCCGGATAATAGTCTGACACAATTTATGCTTATCATCCTTTGTTGGCACTATTTTTAGTATTTGTCCTTTTTTGAGAAAAAACCGCTTGAGGGGGAATCCGCTGTGTGTTAACATAAATGTGTTTTCCATGAAGGAAGGCAACAATACAAGGAGACAACAATGAAAAAAATTATCATGTTTGCCGCGATTGCCGTTGCATCGCTCGCGTTCGTTGGTTGCGAAAAGAAAGAAGCTCCCGCCGAGCAGGCCAAGGACTTGGTGAAAGCTACAACTACCGAAGCCAAAGCGGCCGCCGCCACCGCGCAGGAAGCCGCCAAGGATATCGCCAAAGAAGCGAAAGACGCTGCTGCAAAATAATTTGCATAAAAAAAACACCGCCTGTGCAAGGCGGTGTTTTTTTTATGCGTCTGGCCAAAGTTGAGCTGCCAGCTCGCGAAGTTTGTACTTCTGGATTTTTTGACTGGCAGTCATTGGAAATTCGTCCATGAAGTGAACGTATTTCGGAATCTTGAACCATGAGATGCGGTCCTTGCAATGAGCGGCAACATCCGCCTCGGTTATGTTTGAACCGGGTGTCCGGATGATGAAGGCCGCAGGCTGTTCGCCGTATTTTTTGCTGGGGCATCCCACCACCTGAACATCCTGCACTCCGTCCAACTGGGTGAGGAAGTCTTCGACTTCACGCGGCGAAATGTTCTCGCCGCCACGAATAATCAGATCCTTCAGACGGGAGGTGATGTAGTAGTAGCCGTCGGAATCCATGTGCCCGATATCGCCGGAATGCAGCCATCCGCGCTCGTCAATGCAAGAGGCGGTCTGTTCGGGCATTTTATAGTAGCCCTTCATCGTGTTGAAGCCGCGGCAGCAGATTTCCCCGGGCTGACCAATCGGCGCCAAATCGCCCGTTTCGGGATCGATGATGGCAACTTCAATGCCGGGCAACGCCTGACCGATCGTCTGGCACTTGCGTTCCAGACTAGGCTCGAAGTATCTGGTCATCGTCATCACGGGGCCGGCCTCGGTCAGGCCATAGGGATTGGTAACTTCCCTCATGTTCATGCGATCGACCGTCTGCTGCATCCTGATGACAGGGCAGGTCGATCCCGACATGATGCCGGTGCGCAGCGTGGACATGTCAAATTCGTTGAAACGCGGATGGTCAAGTATGGCGATATACATCGTAGGAACACCGTAAACTGCGGTGCATTTTTCCTTCTGAATGGATGTCATTACATTGAGAGCATCGTACTTTTCAAGCATCACCATGGTTGAGCCGTGGTTTACGCAACTCATCACGCCGAGAACGCATCCGAAGCAGTGGAACAGCGGCACGGGAATGCAGACCCGGTCCCGGGCCGAAAGATTCTGGCAAGCACCGATCCAAAAACCGTCATTGGCAATGTTTCGGTGGGTGAGCTGCACGCCTTTCGGGAAACCGGTGGTTCCGCTGGTGTACTGCATGTTTACCACGTCATTTACATTACACTCGGCCTGTCTAGCAAGATATTCGGCTTGTGTCGTTTCAACCGACAGCGCCAGCACTTCGTTAAGCGAATACATCCCGCGGTGCTTTTCCGGACCGAGAAACATAATTCGTTTCAGATGAGGATATTTTTCGCATTTGAGCTCGCCCCGAGGCTGCTCTTTCATCTCCGGAACGAGTTCTTCCATCACCTTGATGTAGTCGCAGTCGCGGTACCCGTTGATGATGAAAATGTTTTCGGCATCGGACTGTTTGAGCGCGAAATCCATTTCCGCACTCTTGTAGTTGGTGTTCAGCGGCAGAAGAATTGCGCCGATTTTCGCCGCGGCGAACATCAAAACGATCCAATGGGGGACATTGGTGGCCCAGAGCGCAATCTTCTCGCCTCGTTTCACCCCCAGCGTCATGAGACCGCGCGCAAGGCGGTCGACCTCTTCGCCGAATTCAAACCAGGTCAGACGGAAATCGCGGTCAGCATAAACCACCGCATCTTGCGGCCCGCAGCGGGCTATCGTTTGATCAAGCAGTTGCCCAAGCGTGTATTCGCGTGTAATCGGCAGATTGTTCCAGGGGCGGCCGGTTGAAATGCTCTGGGTGAAAGGGGCGGCGCTCGGAGCACTGCCGAACGGATCGGTTAGTTTGAATGTGCTCATAGTTTAGAAAGGCATGAAGACAACGGCGTGAATTTTTGCAGGCTTTCCATCCGCCGTATTGACACGATGGGAAACCACCGAATTGTAGTACATCGAGTCGCCTTGATTGAGGACGAAACTTTCTTTTCCGTAATCAAGCCGCACGCTGCCTTCGAGCACGAAAATCAGCTCTTCCCCTTCGTGCGAAGAGAACTCGGCCTCCGCATCTCCTTCAATTTCGATAAAGAAGGGTTCCATGTGACGGTCCGGTTTGTCTTTGCCGAGGGGAAAATAGGTAAATCCACCGCTTTGCGCCGAGTTGTGTGTAGCACTTTCGCCGACGCGACCGGTGGCGCGGACAATGACAGGATCGGCAGAGAACTGATCGTCGGTGAAGGTTCCCAGCCGCTGTCCCAGTGCGCGCGATAACTTTACCATCGCTCCAAGCGCGGGATATGAAATTCCCGCCTCGAGATCAGTAATGGTTCGAAGTGCAACACCAGACTTTTGGGCGAGTTCTTCAACGCTTAATCCCAAACGCTCGCGGTAGTTTTTGACTCTTTCAGCGAGCTTTATATTCTCTGCCATTTTTTTATCCTTTCCTGAATGCTAGTCCATTTTTATCTGGCCGGATTTCGCCAGCATCTTGGCTTCGACGCTCTGAATCTCGGCAAATCCCTGTGACGAATGAGGATTGAGACCGTCGGATTCCTCCATTGAGCTGTCGGCTTCATTGTAGATGGATGCTTCAAGCCCTTTGAGCGATTCAAAGAAGATATTGCCCTTGTAGAGGCCAAGGGTGATTTCAGCGGTTGCCTTGTCTGCCCAGACCTGAATTGCGGCGCGCGCGGCCTGCGTGGCGGGATCGAACCAGCGACCATCGTAAATCTGGTCGGCGACCAGCTTTGAAAGCTGCTGGAAGAGCAGGGTGGATCTGCGGTCCATGATACTTTCATAGATGTACTTCAGACCCCAGCTCAGGATTTCCATGCCCGGAGCCTCGTAAACGCCGCGGCTCTTGGTGCCGATGATGCGGTTTTCCAGCGCATGCTTCATGCCGATGCCGTTGCGTCCGCCGATTTTGTTCGCCTGGAGCATAATCTTGAGCGGGGTTGCCTTTTTGCCGTTGATGGCCACGCAGCGGCCTTTTTCAAAGGTAAGGCGAATCTTTTCGACTTTGTCCGGTGCGTCAGACGGCCAAACGCCCATCGTCGGCTTGACAATGCGCATGGAGCTTTCCATGCTCTCGAGATCTTCCGCTTCGTGAGAAAGGCCGGCAAGGTTGGCATCGGTGGAGTATTTCTTTTTGGTGCCGACGAAAGCGACGATGCCGCGTTCGGCGAGGAAATCCACCATCTGGGTGCGACCGGGAAATTTCTTGAGCAGGTCCTCGTCGCGCCAAGGTGCGTAGACGCCGAAATCAGGGTCGATGACATTGGTGTAGCGTTCGAAACGCATCTGGTCGTTGCCGCGGCCGGTAGCGCCGTGAACGAGTACCGTGCATCCGGCTTTCTTCATGGCGGGGATGAGAGTCTGCACTGTCACGGCGCGGGCAATTCCGGTGGAGTTCCAGTATCCGCCGTCGTACATCGCCTGACATTTGACGGTTTCAAAGCAGATTTCCGCCATCTCTTTCGTGACATCGACAATAACGGTGGATACGCCGGTTGGCGCCATCTTCTTCTTGATGTCATTGATGTTTTTTTCGTCAGGCTGTCCGACATTTGCCGAAAAAGCCTTGACTTTGACGCCGGCATCTTTCAGGACGCAGCAAATGGTTTTAGAATCGAGACCGCCGGATACGCAAACTCCTACGGTTTTTCCCTTGAGGTCGTTTAACTTGAGGCCCATATTCAACTCCTTGTATCAAGATAATTGGTCTCAAAATTCTAACAAATTTGAAAATTGCCGTAAATATTTAAAATCAGCTGATTCAAAGGCGCAGAATCGCTGGATGAGAGCGAATTCAAGGAAGAGAATGTCGATATCGAATTCGGCAAGCCCGACGGCGGCAAGGTGAAGATCAAAGCGACACCGAAGGAGCCGGCGGCGAAGCAGTTCTTCATGCGCATAAAGATGAAACGGTGAAGCATTTTTAGACGGCTTCCTGATCGTTTGCAAACTGATAAAAGTAGGTCAGACCTACTTTTATCAGTTTGCAGATTCAGCTTTTACAAGGTTGAGTGCTGCCGCGCCTGTGAACTGGGATGTGAAGGTTGCGGTTGTTCCTGAAACGGCTCTTAAGGACGCTCGCCCTCCCAGTTTCTTCATTCGCGTGAGGATGAAGTGAGGCGGGGGAATGTTGCCAATATCCAGTGTTGACAGTGTCAGTATTCAATAAAACCGCCAAACTTGGCTCATCGGAGAGAAAGGTTTTCAGCATTGCCATGCCGATTGCATAAATGGTAAAATGATTCCAATGATAAATGCGTAGCGCATTGTATCCGTTTCTTCCGACGATGACGAGGTCCAGATGAGTTTTTTCAAAATAGTTCTTTCTTCCTTAAAAACGGCAATATGCCTCGCTTCCGTGTGGCTCGGTCTGTCTGTTGCAAATGCCGCCGAATCTACCTTCACCATTGTCTTTCACCACAATGACGGAACCGGGCATACTACAGAACTTACCAAGGCAATCGGTTCTAAAGTCGGAACCTCTCTGCCGTCCATCTCCCGCGAAGGGTACAATTTTGAGGGGTGGTTTACTGATGACGGCACGGAAATCAATGAAAACACATACTTTAACGGAGATATAATCTGCTACGCATCGTGGCTGGTGTCGAAATACACCGTCTCCTTTAAAGGAAACGGGGGCGTTGTTTCTCCCAGTACCAGACTAGTTGCATACGGTAGTGCAATTGGCACGCTGCCGGTTCCGACGCGCACGGGATATGATTTTCTCGGATGGTTCACCGCGAGTGCGGGTGGAACGCAAATCTCCGCAGAAACGATAATAACCGCCGCGGTTTCTTTTTATGCGCAGTGGCGTGTCCTGCAGTTTGAGGTCTCGTTCAACGCCGCCGGCGGGACGGTAAGCGAAACCCGCAGACTGGTAGATTACGGGAAGGCGATTGGAACCCTGCCGGTACCGGTGCGAAACGGGTATCGCTTCATCGGATGGTTCGATGGCGAGAACGAGATATCAGAAAGCTATATTATCCGTACTGCTTTAACCTGTTCGGCGCGCTGGGAGGAAGATAATTGCGTCGTTACCTTCAATCCCGGTGCTGGCGCCAGCGTTGCCGAGTCTACGCGCATCGTCGCCAACGGCGCGGCGTTGGGCGATCTGCCGCTTCCCGTCCGCGTCGGGCATGAATTTGTCGGGTGGTTCACCGCACCCGACGGCGGCGAGCAGGTAGGTGCGCAGACTTCAATATCGCAAAGTGTCACC
>JAZQGX010000008.1:0-19300 GCA_045540275.1 Kiritimatiellia bacterium
AGCGAGTGTCGTCTCACCCTCCTTAAGTTCGCCGTTCGAAACCCAGGAAACGGAAACTTTCGCTCCGACGTTGAACTTCGAAATGACACTTTTTATCCCGCTTTCTAGACTCGACCATGGAGCGAGCTGATGCATTAACGCGAACTCCACAAAACGTTTATCTTCAAAAGCCTCGCCCCAGTTTATTTCGGACATATTCTCGCGCTCGACAGAGAAATCCTCATTTCGCGAAGCAGAGACATGCTTTATCGAAACAAGAATATCCCCCGCCTTGACGCCGAGTTTGTCGGCGGGTGAGTTAGGATAAACTTCGGTTACAAGCGGAGCTGATTCCGGAGAGGTCTTAAGATAACCTACGGCCTTTTTCTCGCGCGCCATCTCAAGCCCCGCAGATTGGACTTCTACGCCGAAATAAGCGACGCGCTTTCGGTCGGAAAATTTACGCGGAATATTCTCTGAATCAAATTTTGGAGAAGCGATCATATTGGCCAATTTTTCGCCTAGAATATCTAGGCCATCCGAACTCCACCGTTCCGAATGACGGCTTTTAAGATTTACGGCTACAAGAGATCCGTCTAGGGCGAAAATACAATAATTCTTATATTCGCGACTGTTGGAAAAACTGGCTTCTGCACCGCTGACTTTTTCAAACTCGGCAACAGAAACATTCCCTTCGATTCTCCTAAAGCCGTCTACTTTCGAAAGCCCCGTATTGAATTCGATTCTGCCGCCTACATTTAGAAAATAAACCTGATAAAACTCATCCTGCCACAATTCGATCGCCTTGCGCCCTTCCAATTTAAGAGGTTCGAAATCGGCGATATTTTCGGTCGGAACAGAGGCAAGGAACGCACCCTCATCCTGATAGGAACCTAAAAACTGAAGCGGAATTTTCTTCCCGTCGGAAGTTACCGTATTCATATTAACAAGACGAGCCGTAGCCTGGGGTTGCAACGCGGCAAGAACGATAACTTTTCCGCCATCTATAACTATACCTGGACAATCGATATCGTTTTTATTATTCAGATCATTGTCATTATTCCAACTTATCGAAAATCGGCTATTTGACTCTTTTGCCTTAGCCTCGAGTTGAATATTGACCGGAATTATGGACTTAATCAATTTAGTCTCAAGAGACGCAATACGCTCAAAGCGCCTGCAGGCGGGTTCTCTGGGCCAGTCAAGCGGAGATGAAAACACCTCCTTGCCGAGTTCTATTTTATCCTTGAGCGCGACAGTTACCGGCTCGAGCGATTTATTGACCACGAGAGTATTGGGATTACCTTCGTAAATATCCTTGTCAAGTTCTACAAAATGCTTGAACTGGGAGACCTTAGAGCCCGAAACACCCGCGACCGTCATTCCTTCCTCGCGAACCATAAAGAAATAAGAAGGATTCTCGGGATTTTTGTCATCGACAAACTTTATGGGCTTCGCCTTTGCAAGCGGATTCGCCAGCTTTAGGTAAAGAGCTTTATGTTCTCTAGAATACTCGTACTCTTCCGCCGCGACAACTTCGCCTGCGCACTCGACCTCGATGCGATCGATAAATTCCGGCGGAAGCATTATATCCATCATCAAAACACGGTCGCTCGAAATGAGAAATCCCGCAAATTCGGCAGGAATTTTCTTCGCAGCGGACACTACATCGTCGCGATAGTGCGTAGAACTGCAATTGGGGCATATATACGGAATTCTGAAAGACGGCTCGACGCCTTTATCATTCTTTTTGACATAATAGCGCACTACCGCGATCGAATCGGAATATTTACCGACAAGTTTACGGTTTTTAGCGGCAATTTCGTAAGGAGTCGATTCTGTTTTATTCTCCGATACGACCGCATTTGCAGTAAATGAAGCCAGACATAAAGCGGTAATTGAAAACTTCACGAAATTTACTTTTTTCATAACATTTCCTCCTTTTCTGGATCAAGTCTAAAATTCAAAACGAGCTGCATTTTACGGCCCTTGCGGACGACTTCAACGCTAAGCTGGAATGTCTTTTCCACATTCGCGACCGCGTCATCGTAAATTTTCTTAAGTTCGCCAGCGTCCTTAACTTCCTTACCCCCGATACGCTTTATTATGTCGCGCTCCTTAAACCCGGCATTGTCGGCGTTGCCGTCCCATGCGACGGACGAGACAAAAACGCCGCCCTCGGGAGCCATAAAAGCGAGATCCGGAGTATCGAAACGGTTAATCTCCTTGGCCGTCAGCCCCCAACGCTTGCATTCGACCTCGACACCTTCAACGTCGCCTTTCGACTTGGGCGTAATCACGACGCTCTGCGTAACTCCGTCGCGAATATAGTCAAACTTCACGCCCTTCTCCCAATCGCGCAAAGCGAGCATACGATTAAGATAGGGAATATCTTCGCGAAAAACGGCGGTAACGGGAACGCCTTCGATGGCGACAACCCGGTCATTCGGCTCCAACCCCGCCATCCGAGCGGGACTTTGGCGCTCAGTGCCAGCGATTATTACCCCGTTCCTCGCTCCGAAAGCCGTATCACGTTCAAAATCTTTAAGGGGCTGCCAGTTTATGCCGAACCACGCCCAATGAGCGTTACCGTATTTTCTCAGATTCGGCAGCACTTCGAGAATAATCGGCGAGGGAATCGTAAAGCCCTGAGCTCCACGCATGTTGCCGCGGGCGTTTAGACCTACCACCTCTCCGGCCGTATCGACGAGAGGTCCGCCAGAATTGCCTGGCGAAATCGCGGCATCCGTCTGATACCAGAGCGTATAGTCCCCGGCTCCTTCAAGATAACGGTCATTGCACGAAATAATTCCCATAGAAACCGAACGCGCCAATCCCCACGGCGCCCCCATCGCGAGAACAACGGCGCCGACATCAAGATTCCTGTTCGAAAGTTTAGCTTTAGGAAACTTAACCCCCGCATCGGCAGAAAGTTTAAGAAGCGCAAGATCAAGATCCTTATCCTTGCCGATCACGGTCGCGTCGTACATCTCGCCGTTCGTAAGCTGGCAGCGGATGCGCGAAGCCCTGTCGATCACGTGATGGTTCGTAAGCAGCTCGCCGTCTTCGGAAATTATAACGCCTGATCCCGAGGACTCGAACTTCTCGATCTTGCCGTCGCTCGTGCCCTCGGTTATGACGCGGACGTAAACCAGCGCCGGAAAAACCGCGCTTTTCGCCCCTCTTATCGTGTCGCGGAAATCAACCGGTCCGACAACACACCCGCCCAGGAGAACGATCGCCGCAAAGGCGGAGAAAATCATCGCGTATGCCGTTTTCATCGCCGTACACCCCTTGGAGCAAATGTCATGACTTCACGCCTTTCTTTAATTTGTTTGCGGCATCCGATTTGCCAATCAGGCGCCGAGGTAAAAAAGATCGGACCCTTCTGTATATGTCTTACTGTATATGTTGTATTCATGCCAGGACATCCTTCCCCTTGCGCAGAAGCCTGTAGCGCTGCCGTGGCGACTTGGGCTTCTTGGGCAATGTCTGCGCGATGTAGCCCTGCGCCATCAGCGGACTTAAGTAGGCCCTAGACAACTAGGGCTGGCTCGAAATACCCAGCTCTGATGCGAGCTCGCCCCTGCTTCTATCCCCTGTCGTGAGTATTGCCAGCAATCTTGTCTTCCTCATGACGGCATACATTCTGCCAAATCCCACAGCCAACAGTCAAGCATATACAGTAAACGCAGGGCGCATTCCCAAGCAGCTTAACCAGTCGGCAAAACTCCAGACGGCAAAGTAAACGAATCCCGCGACGGCCATGTCAACCATAAAATCAAGACACTTCCTGACCGCCTCATCTGGCATCGTCGCAAGCCACGCCGGAAACGCAAAACATGGCGAAAATGCCGCCTTCATTGTTGTTTTCTCCTGCTACTTTTCTAAATCCTGTCAATCCAGTTAATCCTGTCTAAAAACCGTTCCGCGACAGCCCGCACAAACATCATCCGCAAATTCATTCTGCAAAATTCCTTTTATGCCAAGGTTTTGATGAGTTTGTCCGCACGAGATTTGACAATCTCCAGAACACGATCGCATTCAGACGGCAGAGACAGTGTCCCGCATGTCTGCTTAAGTGTTTCGCCACAAAGGACCCTGATACGCGCCCGCAGCGCTGTCGCCGATATGCCCGCCTCTTCCGCAAACTTGCGACAGTGGCCAGAGAGAATCGAATTGATCGAATCACTTCCGCCTATCTTCATCGCCGGAGCCGCCGCAAGCGCCGGCCAGAAGACCGTAGAAACAAGGTCATAGCCAGGCGCAAGGCGACGCGAAGGCCCATTATAGAGCATTGAATAGTTCTTGCCGTGCGCATCCGCATTCCCGATAATGGCGTTGAAAATGACAAGATCGATGAAATGAAGTATATCCCTTGCCGGGCTCGTTGACCATCCGCTCCGCAGCAGACGGATGACATCGCGAACCAGAGGCCCACCCTCCGACTGGTATTTCTGCTCTGGAGGGCTGCCAAGCGCCTGGCAGAAATCTTCCTGATGGATGCGTCGCACCTTGCCTGTCGCTTCCTCAGGCACACGGTCATAGCGTGTCGCCAATAGGCACGGAATGTCGCCTGCCATGACGATTTGCGTCTCCGCTACAGGTATGCCAAGCGCACGTGCCAACGTCATGCAGCAATGTTCGTTGGGAACGATGCCCCTGAACCATTCTGAGAGCTCGGGCTTGAGGATGTGCGTTGACGGCGTCCCATTTTCAGGAAGAAAGAACGCTCCATCCTTGACAACGACGGGCAGTTTGCTCTGCGCTCCGGCAAGCGAAAGCCGCAGGCCTTTCTCTCCGGCCATCATCGGCCGGTACGGCAACGACTTGACGATTTCCAGCAATTTCTCTTCCGTGCAGGGAGTAGGAGTCGCGTCACCCTTCTGTACTCCGGCGTCTTGCGGCACGATGGCCAATGCTCCGGCACATTCGCCGCCAATCGCTTCAAGCAAAGCGAAATCGTCATCTTCGGGAATGCCTAAAAACGATGCAATGCGATGCCGTTGCGCCTCTTCGGGAAGCAGCCCAGAGAAAAACGGCCGCAGTTTGCGCTTGCCGTATGGATCGCCGCGCAAGGGAAGCGAGTAGGATATGGGAGCCGCCCCGCTTGACGCAAGATACTCCGCGTCATAGGTGAACAATTCCGTGCCGTCTTCAAGAAGATCGTAGGCGCCAACAAGCGTTTCGCCCCAAAAGACATTCAATCGGCGCTGGACTTTTGCGGATTCGGCCATATTGAACGCCTCCTTATCCAATCGCCCGCAGATCAAGGGCAAGCCCCAAGGTCTGAATGACGTTCAGCGCCTTGCCGAGTTGGCATGTTTCCTTGCCAGCCTCAAGATCAACTATGAAGCGGACGCCTGTTCCGCATGCCATCGCCAACTGCGGCTGCGTCAGCCCCTGCGCCTTGCGCGTATTCCTGATAGTCTCTCCTAATTCCTTGGCTGTCATAACCCTCCTTAAATTTACCGAGCAGTATTATCCCACATTTTACAGCGGAAGCCAACAGTAAATTTACCGAACCGTAAATTTATCGGCTTAGCTCACACCACCACAAGCACAATTTACCGCTCAGGAAAATTCAGACCTGTTTCCATCGGTAAGCCTATGCAGTGGGGTCAGTCCCTCTCCGCGCTCATATCTAAGGCTAAGCGTCCATCGCTTACAAAGGAGAACAACGTTTTCTCATATTTGCTCGGCCCCATTCGATCGATGAAATCGGAATGGCTCGCATCATCAACGGGAATGAACCATTTGGGATTGGGTGCAAGATCGAACAATTTACGACCATGTGAATAGGGAATAACGGAATCGTCAGTGCCATGAAGCATCACAATAGGACACTTAATATCCTTTATCCTTTCGTAATTAGGGAACGGGTCTATTGGCAACAGTCTAACCCGTGTGACTACCCTGGGAGCAGACAGAAAGGCTGCCTCTAACCATAGACCGCCGACTTCTCGGCTCGCAGCAAGTTCAATCGCTACCCCTGTTCCAATGGAATACCCCACAACCACGATATCTTTCGCGGTATATCCCCTGTCATGTATCAGCCAATCATAAAGCCGATGCGCATTTCTGCAACACCCTTTTTCGTCAGGCGATCCGATAGAGAGACCATATCCAGGGTAATCAAATGTCGCGATTGCGTATCCTTTACCAATCAATCCATCAAATCGCCCATCTATTGAAGTAATGTCTTCAGCATTCCCATGACAATATATGATAACTTTCTTCCCTTTAGATATACCTATCAATCTTGCTGCAATAGATATGCCATTCGTACCTATATCAACATAACCATCTATTGACTTATCATATCCATCTTTCACTGGATGAAACATAAATTGATTAATAAGCCCACAAGACAGTACTTGCATGAGAAGCACACCAAATAGGAGCACACATATGTCACGCTTGCTAAAAAACTTCATTGAATTCTATCTTTCACGAATGGTACAGTAAAAAAACATAACAAGAAAATAACTATTGAATCAACTGCCGCATACTCATAATTCCTTATCCTATTTTCAAATGCTGACTCCTCCTGCAATGTCACTTCTGTTCATCTGCTTCTTGGCCTGTCGCCTTAATAAGGCGAATTAAGACAAATCCAAGAGAGGCAAAAACGAGTATCGAAATAACAAGTATAATATTCCCAGGCGAGAGAAATGTAACGAAATTATCACTGTCCCTGCATTGAAGGCCTTCCCAATCGTATGGAATCTCCATCTTAAAGCGGACTGGGTCGCGAACGCGATCGATATAGTCTATGAGATTATCGCCGTAGCGCTGACGCTCAGCACCATTAACGACTGAAAAAGAATACTTTTCATCGGGCGAAGCGATAAAAACGACATCAAACGGCGTTACTTTAAGCGCGACAGGAGTATTCTCAAGCTCGAGCGGAGGATTGTCGAGGTTCTCAATTTCAATGCGGTATATTTCCTCCGTCAGAGCGCGCCCGAAAGAAACTTCTTTATATCGCACATTCTCGCCAGGCAAATTGACGGCACGAATCTCCCCAGATGCGAGCGAATGCCAGCGCCCGTCAATGCGGCGAAATACAGACACTCGACGCGAGAAATTACGATCCCGCACATTGAGGACAAGTGCCGTAACAGGCATCCCGAACGCTTGAGTCTCAATGATTGTCTTTTTCGTCTTCTTTTCCGTTACGACTTTGCTGTAAGTCTTAACCTCCTTCGGCAGCTCAGGCTTGAACGTTGAGCGAATCCCGCGAGGAACGGCAACAGAAATCGCATCTATGCGAAACGGCCTTCTTACAACAGATTCGCGTAGCGTCTTCGTCTGTAACTCACCCTGAGCGTTCTCTCGAATTGTCCGCTCAACGGCGGATGATATACTCTCGCTAGTCGGCTTTGCAAAGGTGACTGTAAATTTGCGGCGATATGGGACATTAAGAGGCATCTCTGAGACGCTGAGAGAAGCAAACTTGCTATAGTCAAAAAGAACGCCAGAGGCAAGCGGAACGTCGTCAGCAGAAACCTCGACCGATTGCTCAAAGTCCCTAAGCGGCGTTGAAACCTTCAACGCATGAAATTTTTCGGGAGGCTTCACATCTGCCGCCAAAGGATATTCTCCTTCAACGACGAGGCGCCCATCTAACTCGGTAAGTCGTACAATGCGGAGTTTATGCCACTCTTTGACAACCTCGCTATAGCGTCTCTTCTGCACCCTGAAAGAATACGGAACATCACGGCCCTTAGAGTCTCGGACGCGAAGCTCACTCAATAGTGCGTCTGTTCGCCCGCACGTAGCAGAAGCATAAAGTGCAGGATGTACGGCAACTGCGACAGCACACTCTTGGGTAAGAGTTCCAGTAAGAGGCCAAGAGTTTTCAGTATAAGCCGCTCCAGCAACGAACGAAATGATAGCGAAGAGAATCATCTTATGCATGGTCTTCAAACCTTTCCTTGAATTTCATATAGAGGAATGCGCCGATGATAAGAAGAACACCCGATAGCGCAAATAGTCCGACGCGCACAGGTGTTGTAAGATGCGACGTATCAAAAAGAAGAACTTTTGCGACGGTGACGCCGAGAAGCGAGAGAGCTGTTACACGCAAAACGCGGCTATGGCGCACGATACCCACGCACAGTCCTGCAAATGCGGCGAAAAGCCACGCCACCGACACCGAGCCGGACTTGAACGACGGGAAAAACACGTATCCGAAATTACGCGCCTCTCCAGTGAAGAAGAGAAACGAGACAATAAGTGCTGCCACACCAAGCGCATTGACTTTAAGCCGACGCGCAACGAGGAGAGCTGCAACAGGTAGCGTCCAAAGGCGAACAAGCCTAAGTAAAAACTCGCTGATATAAGCGCCTCCTGAAATCTCCATCAATGCCTGAACAGAACGATCGCAATAGGCGCTAGGTGCACAATAGAAAATTCCTTCAAACGCGGCAGCCGCAATCAGCAAGTCTGATATAATCCCAAGAATTTTGCGAGAGCTACGTGACTCTGCCTCGGCCGTTGCGACGGCGAGAAGAGACCATGAAACGACACACCACGGACGGCCGAAGAGCAAAAGCGGAGTAACGGCGAGAAACGCGAGCGCGAAAAAGAGGAGGATACCAACCGTCTCCTTGTCGGCCCAGCTGCGGCGAATAGCAAGAATCGCAACGGAGAGATAGACCGAAACAACCCCCAAAAGCACAAGCCCCGTCGTCCTCTCGGCGAAAGGGCCACAAAAAACACACGCAAGCCAACCTAAGTAGCAGCAAGCATTTACCGAGAGCCCCGCCCATGCAATGGCGTTACCGACCTTCGAACGCGCGTTAGAACCGATGATGACTCCTGCCATATAAAGAAGATGGATGGCAGAGAGAAACACAAAGTTCACAAGGATTGCAGCGCGTCCACCGAATTGAGGATGACGCGAGGTCCAGACGCAACAGATAAAAAATGCGAGCATTGAGGCGAGGAAATTAAGCGCAGACCACCTTCGCTTCAATGCGACGTAAAAAGCGCCAATATTTAAAACTAGGATGTAAGCGTCAAGTCCGAGCGGAAAACCACTATCTCTTCCAGCGACAACCGGGACGAGATAACCTCCGATAAGCCCCATCACGGCGATGTATGGCGAGCGGAGGTAAACGGACATCACGCCTGCGCAAAAAGTCACGGCCGCGAGTGCGCAGAACGCCAAGACGGGAGAAGCGATGACAGGCGGATTGAAGAAACGATGACCAAGTCCGAAGCCGAGATAGAGCGCAACGACACCGAGCGCGACAAAGGCGTGTCCGAGAAGCGAATATTTTTCTTTCTTTACGAGATAGGAGCCGCCAATACAACCGACCGCACCCCAGAAAAGCGTTGCAACGACACGCCCTGTAGGCCCCATCCAGCCGCGATCAATCGACAACTTGACAAAATAAATGATCGCACCGACTATCAGCGCCACGCCTATGCGCACGAGCCAGCGCGTCGCGAATGCGAACTCGCGAGTCATCCCTTTTGGCGCAAAGTCGCCGCGCACGGCCAACCAATCCTCAATACGCCTCCAAAATATGTCGAGGGCGGTAGGCTCGTCAGGAATTTGAGCCGTGGGCTCATTAGCTGTTTTGTCTATCTTCGGCTCTTCTGACTGAATAATTCCCCCAGGTGCAGTTCCTGTCCCTGGCTCTACAAGCATCGCGGCAACTTCACGACTCTTAGTCACTTCAGCTTTAGCCTCTTTGCCATTTGCATCATTTTGCCCCTTAAGAATTAAATCGAGTTTCTCAATCTTTCTGCCAAGAGACGATAGGCTTTCATCAAGTCTTGAAAGTTTAACGAGCGAGACAATCAACATAATAGGAACACTCAACGACGCACCTACACCAACAATTACCATGAATGCATCCATTATTTTCCTCCTTCTTTTTCAAATTCGAACATGACAAAAAGGGTCGGCCCCTTCTGTATATGATTTACTATAGACAACCAGGGCTGGCTCAAAATACCCAGCTCTGATGCGAGCTCGCCAGATGTGAGTATCATATCTCCAAACGAGGCATATTCGTAATGTGATACTTCGCGCCCTCGCCTGCGGCGAGAGTGGTGTATCCGGCAAAGCCTGTTACAAGAATATGATCGCGGCGTAATCACGAAATAAATTATAGCACATTTGAGATTATAGCGTTGAAAAAACCATTCCAACATTCAAACATTAACCCACTCCTATGCAGTGGGGTCTGCCCCATGAAGTCTTACCATTCAACGACCGCGAACGAATTAGGCTGCATACGGATAAGAGGCTTGCCGTTCTCGTCTTTTTCAAGAGGAACATCCGTAAACGAGCGAACTGCGTCTGTAAGAAGGCAGCGCGCAGATTCAAGATTTACTCCAGGAATATCAATCGTCACACGCGCAATGTCAGTAACATTGTTGTCGTCTGAATAACGAGAGATGATGACGGCTCCCGAACCGTTCTTGCCCTTCGCCGCGACAGCCGAGAAACTCCCGACAGGCCTTCCGACCTGATGCCTAAACACAGCTCCGGTATTTGCGTTCGACCACTTTCCGCGGCCTTCCTTGACAACTGCAGAAACTTGCGTGCCGCGATCGATAAGCTTAGACCACGCACGGAAGGGATAATAGCCTTTCATCGGCCAATATGTAGTTGTATTGAACAAGTTATTCATCGCGCATGAAATGCGCGCGTCGTAGAACATAAGCATATCAAGCGGCACGCTTTGACATCCTATAAAAGTGGACATAATAAACGCGGCTGATTTCTGGTTGAAGCGACCTGACTCAACCTCAAGGCTATAAACCCATTGGTCTGTCCAGCCTTTTACGTAATTCCATTCGTTAAGGATGGACTCAGTTTTAGAAAAACCGTATTTATCAAGCACCTTGCGCACTTCAACGCATTTACCTACTATATGTTTCGGCTCAGTTGCGTAGATATGCCATGAGAAGAAGTCGAGAGGAAGCGATTTATCGCGACAATAGCGGATGAAACGCTCGCCCCAATTCATATTGCCGCAGATTGCAGGACCGCCGATTTTCAGCTCAGGAAACTTCTTCTTCAAATGCGTTGAGGCAACTTCGTAGAATTCAAAGAAGTTAGTAACCGTTCCGCCCCAGCAACGCGGATTCTGCGGCAATGATGTATCGCGGGGATCAAGATCTGGCTCGTTCCAGATTTCCCAATAGACTATATTAAACTGATTAGACCATGCGACGTTGCGCGTTGTGTGAGCTTTATCAACGCCCCAACCCCAACCTTCATTATAGTGTTTGATGATGTGCTCGCAAATACGCGCCCACTTCGCGTAATCTTTCGGAGGAAGAACGCCGTACTTCTTAGGTCCGTGCTCAATCGTCTGACCGAGACGGAAAAAGACATGCGTTCCTGCGCGGCGAATGCAGTCGAGATAATGATCAGTAAAAACGAAATCGTAATTTTTAGGGTCTGTTTCATCCGCATCGAAATTAGGGAAAATAGCATTGACATCGCACGTATGCGCGCCGCCGGAAACGCAGTTAATCGAGTCGTGCGTGCGGGCAAACGGAATGCGAGCGGCTTTGTAGTCTTCAAAATTTCCGCGCAACTGATCTCCGCCTGGCTTTTGTACTGCAGGTCCGTTATTGACCGCATTCATCAATTTAACAGGACCAATCTCTTTAGTCATATCCACTGTTACTTGAGCAAGAGGCGTGCCTGCATAAAGCATCGAGCACACCAAAACGGCGGAAGAGACTGATAATATGATTTTTTTATTTTTCATTTCCGTTCCTTTGACAAAAGGGTTGGACCCTTCTGTATATGATGTAGCCCTACGCCATCAGCGGACTTAAGTAAGCTCAGAACAGCCAGGGCTGACTCGAAATACCCAACTCTGACGCAAGATCGCCTCTGCTTCTCTCCCCTATCGCGAGTATTGCCAGCAATCTTTTCTTCCTCATGATGCATGCAGTCTACCAAATCCCACAGCCAACAGTCAAGCATATACGGCGCACTTATACAGAAGGGTTTGACCCTTTTACCCAATGAGGCGAAACCGCTCTGAATGTTTTTATCTCTTTCGCCGATGCGACAGGACTGAAAACCGCCACACATAATACGGCAAATACGAATGATAAAATTACTCTCTTCACGTTTTTTCCTTAACTTTCATCAGTATAAAAAACTTACAAGTATTATTTTAACATATAATCTCTACAACTCTATTTATTGACGAATTCTTCGACAGCGCGGCGGAAGGCCGAGAAATCAAAAGCGTTATTCACCGCACCCTTATATCCATAAGGCTCGCCAAGCTTTTTAAGCGCCTTTTCAACCATTCCGCGATCCCCTTCCTTCAAAATCCTCATCTTCTCGGCGGCTATTACGCCGGCGCGAAGCGAGATAAGACGTGAAGAGAGTTCACCTCGCGGATAGATAAGGAACGTGTCGCCCGGACGCCAGTGGAGATTGCCTCTGCGGACGGTCTTAAAGGAAGCGTCGTCATACGGATCTTTAGGCCATGAATTAGCGGCCCAGCGAAGGAAGCCGTCGAAGCCAGTAATACCGGGATAAGCGCCGAGCCAAAATCCCTCATCTGCGGGGCTGTCCATAAATGTGTTCGGATGCATCGCCGTAGCGCAGACATAAAATGTCGTCTTAAAGCCTTTTTGGCGGCGCATCTCCAACTCATCGAGAAGCTTAGGATGTTTTCTCAAATGAATAAGACCCTGACAATAGTTGTCGATATTCATTCCGCTAAACTGCGACGGGCTCTTGTTGCCGGCCATAGCGACCTTCATACCTGGGGCCTTCTTCTGAATGAAAGCAATAATCTTTTTCACGTCTTCAGGCGAACGCTCATCCATCGCGATATACGCATCGTTAAACCACCCCTTGGCTTCCAAATGCTTTTTGAAATCAACTAAAAAATCTCCCCAGTAATTCTCAAACTCGGCAGTTCCCGGCAAATACTTCTCGCACCTCTCAACTAGCCCGTTTCCACCCCGCATTGAGCCGCCTTTGGCGCTCGCTTCGCTCGTGGGATACGTTCCCTCTTCCTTCCACGACACCTTATACCCCCAAGGACACATCGTGTAGCAGGCGATATCGGGACCCAAGCCGCACCTGCGGCCAAACTCGACATACTCATCAAAAATCGTATAATCGAATTCCCACCTGCCGTCCGCTTTCTTAACGCGGCCGATCATGGAATAATAACCGTCAAGACACTGATTATTCCACGGAAGATCAAGAAGCGTTACCGTAAGCGCCTTGCACCCGCTTTCAGCGAGCGCACGCCAGACCGGCTCCATCTTAGCGTAATGTTCCTTGGAAAACGGCTTAACGTTGAAGTAACGCGAAACAGCCCAGGGATGCTGCCAAAGATCAAGAAAATACTTCCAATCCTTCGCCGGCGGAAGAACGCGATCGACAACCGTCAATGCGAGGCTATCGCCGCCTCTCTCGCCTAACTTAACCGTACGCTTACCGGGCTTAGCGTCGGGAGCAACAGCTACCTTAATCATCGTCGGAAAAGTTTTATCACCCTTCTTCCATTCGCGGCAAACATCGCTGACAGTCCCCTTGCCCGTGACGCGAACCTTCTTCTTACCATCCTTATCGGTATAGCGCTCAAACTTATCGTACTTCACATCATCAAAACGAAGAAGCGTAAACGATAAACCCTCACCGGCAGCATCCGAAGAAATCGCCGCCGCATCATCTTGAAGCGTCTCTGGTATGCTCACGTACGCGGTCTCGCCGCGCCACGCCGAAGCTTCAAACGACGCGGAATAAGCGCTTATGCCCATAAGACAAATCACAGATAAAAAAGCAGGTTTTAGCATAATTTAAATCTCTTAGTAGTTTTCACTTATTATTTTACCATAATCCCAATTTACACTCTAAAAGTTGTCGAGATCGATTTGCCCTTTGTGCCGAGCGAACTGAGCGGCCTGACGCCAATGGTCAGCTTCTTTCCTGCGGGAAGCTGGTCGTTGGGTATTTTGAGTGTCGTTATGCCGCGGTTCGGCTCACGACCATAAGCGAGATTCACCCCAGATATCCTCACACATCGCCGCCGTGTCCGCACCAAGAATGTACTTGGCGCGCTCATTCTTGTCGGGAAAATGCCGTTGGCGAAATCCATGTACCACCAACCCTCAATGTCATGGTTGCCAGTGACAAACAGTTTGGCGGGACCGTGTGACTTGCCGAACATCTCACGCCACTCCTCGGCGTGGAAGTGCATCGACGCCGCCATTCCCCGGTGGGCGAAGTCGCCGCAGTGAACGACCGCGTCAACCTTCGCGCCTCGGAAATATTCAAGCGCCGCCCTGAAATTTTTCAGAGGGAAAAGCCTGTAACGGCTTTTCCCGTCCCAGGCCGTACGAATATGCGTATCGCTCACGACACCGAAAACGAGCTTCGGTTTACCACTCGTTTTCCAGCCGGACGGCGCAGCGAAAACGCT
Source organism: Kiritimatiellia bacterium (assembly GCA_045540275.1). Taxonomy (GTDB): domain Bacteria; phylum Verrucomicrobiota; class Kiritimatiellia; order RFP12; family UBA1067; genus RGIG8368. The sequence continues at coordinate 14,418 of JAZQGX010000008.1, forward strand.
CCAGCCGTCCAAAGCCATAAAACCTAACGCAGCTAAACCGCTTTTTGCAAACTCACGCCTGGTCAGATTCATGAAGCCTCACGGTTGAATATTGACAATCTGAACGTATTGCCAATACCAATGTTGTCAACTCCCAATGATTGGACATTGGAATTGGCTATTGGCAACATTGGAAACACTGGCAACATTCCACAGCCTTACCTGATTATCACCATCACACCGGTGGGCTTAAAAAGGCGGAGCGTCTTGGTCGAGCCACCTTCATCACTTTTCCAACTGGCACGAGTACCTACAATGGGTTCGGGGGAAATTTTCCATTCAACATCGGTGATTGCGGCATCAGCGGGGACGGTCAGGACGGCAATGCCCGCTTCTCCAGCATCCTTCAGCTGATCCTTCGTAATATCCGAGGCGTTGATTGTGATAGTCGGCTTCTTACCATCGGCGGCGGCAGTGACCGAGAACGTCTCCGAAACGACCTGCGCCGTTCCTGTCGCCTTGATGACCGCGTTATTGGTAAAGGTCAGTTTTTTAATTGCCGCGTTGCCGGGCGTGAGTGTCCCCTTCACCGTCAGTTTGGCACTGCCGGTGACGTTGCCGCCGTTAACAAAATCCTTGACTGTGAGTCCAGTGCCGTTGACCGACAACGTCGAACCGGAACGAACGTCAAGCGTCCAGTCGTCGCCGCCCGATGCATCATATGAGAGGATGGTTGCACCATCGTCTATAACGACCGTGCCGGTTCCCGTAACAGTCGTTTTAAACAGCATGAAGTCTTTTCCCCCGTTAACGGTGAGAGTGTGATCCCCAAGATCAAGCCACGACCCCGATTTGCCGGGCCCGTTAAGACCGAACGCGCATGCGGTTGTCGCAACGGCATTTCCGTCGAGAATAAGACGGACGGGAAGATAGGCATTATAAAGATAAGAATTATAGACTTTGCCGTTGGTGTAGGTGGCACCCTCTTCAAGGCGCACGACAACATGTATGTTTTGAACGCCGTTCACATCGAACGTCGCGCCGTTTGCCACGCGGATTGTATGGCTCGTGCCGCTTCCAGTCGCGCTAGCAACTTTCAGCGTTCCGTTGCTAACGATAGTCTCACCGGAGGAATCCCTGTTTATCGGCAATTCAATCGTCCCGTCGCCCGTCTTGACGAGTGTGCCGTTGTTCAAAATATTTCCGATGCCGCTGATGCTGTCGGCCGCAAGCGTCCTCCCGGAATCGATCTGAAGCGTCGCGCCCGTTCCATCCACAAACACGATCTGCCCGACTTCAACCGCCTCGTCAACCGTCAGCACGGCATCCGGGTCCGTCACCTTAATGCGCACACGCTTACCGGAAGATAGCGTTTCGCCTTGCGTCAGTTCACTCCACGTTCTGTCGGCATCAAGCGTCAATACCATCGACACCATCACGCGCAAATCGCAGACGCCATAGCCATTGGCCTTCCATGTCGCGGCATAGCAATTGGCAGGGGTGTTGTGTGGATTGCTTCCGTACCAGGTCTCCGTTCCGTCCGCCGCCCGCTTGTAAAATTCGTAGCCGACGGCGCTAGAAGAATATTTGGTTCCGAGGCCCGAGGCGTAGACGCCGTCCGCGCCGTTCTCAAAGGTGGCCACGAGGCACTTGGTGTTCGATCCGTCGCGCACCTGGAACTCGACGACGATGTTTGTCACGTTCCCTGTCTCATCGTCCCTGAACACCTTCTTGTTGTACCCTTTGGCGGAATCGACGGCGTTGAAGGCGGCGCCAATGTATCCGCCGTACATGCGGGAGGTGAAGTCGCCCTCCGCGATATCGTCGAGCGTAAGAGTCTTCGACGGGGAGGAGAACACCTTGGTTTTTGCGGGATATTTCGCGACACATTGCGGGATGAGGTAGAGGTCGTGGACGGGGTAATTCGGCGGGTCAGCGGTGGTCGCACCTGAACTGCCGCCCTTGTTGCTCGCCGAAACCGTTCCAGTGTCGGCGTCGATAGTAAATCTCTGGATATTGGCGTTGCCGTTCCACGTATGGAACGACTGGTAGGCATAGACACCATCCTCACCGTCCACAAGCTGAATGACGGCCGCCTTCTTGCTGTCGGTGGGATGCTCGAACTGCATGACAAGTTTCTGTATGTCGCCGCTCGCCGGCCAACGCGTGACGTATGTCGCCCAGTTGTCCGTCGCAGGAGTGCTGAGATTGAGACCGTCGCGGCGTCCGGCCACGAAAGCGCAATCTGCGATGTCGGCGATCTTCACGCCGGGGAACGCGAGAGCCTTGCGCGCCTCGGTAGAAGACGGACTCAATCCATGAATCCTAAGCCCCTTCGCGCGGAAGACGTCTTCGCCTTCCTCGCCGGAAGGATAGGATCCAATCCAAAATTCGCCGGTATTCAACCAACGAGACGAGAGCGTTCCGTCTGCCGCCATGTCGTAGTATCGGTTGGCGAGATATTGCCCCTTCTTCTTGATTCGACCGAACACCGAAACATATACGCCATCAACACCATTCGTTAAAGCAAGAACGACGCCCTTTATCCATCCGCTGTCATACACCGCGCACTGAAGCGCAATCTTGTCGGTGTGCCCGGCCGAGTAGTGGCGGTTTTCGTGCATTCCAACGGCGGTCATCTCCCCGCCGACAACACCGTCGCCATAAATCGTCGTATAGAACGTCGCCCGTGCGGGAATCTCATCGAGCGTTATGCCGGGGAAGGCCAACTTCGGCGCCGTTGTAATCTCCTCGTCGGCACCCAGGCCGTCAAGCGCTATAAGGCGTGTCGCGTCGCGTGTTCCAGCAATCTGGTAGTAAGTCGTAGTCGCCGCAGATGCGGTGAGTGTCGCGGTGCTTGCGACAGCGGCGGCAAGGATAAGTGAAACGAACTCCAAACTTACAACTCCGACTCTAAACTTTAAATGGTTACGCCTCCCCAGAACGTTTTTCAAAGATATAAAGCTCATCATTTTTCTCCTCTCATTTGTGCGGTGTGGACGAAATCAAGATCCTGTCTTGCAAAAACGAACAAACTTTCAACTATTTTATCAAAAATATTGCCTTTACGAACAACTGGTTTTACCACTTTTTTCGTTTTCTACAGACAACCCCTCTCGCTCATCTTCCCAAGACCAAACACCCATGAGAACACAAAAAATGAGAATTCATTGCGGAATAAACAACACGACATATTTGAATCGGCGGGATCGGCGCTCTGTTACCTTCACAGATAGAGCCCTTATCGCTCTATTTGCGACTATTTGACAGTTTCATTGCAGAAAATGAAGTTTTATAAGGGTCTATCCCCACGAATTCCCGCGAATTCTTTAGCTACCTTGCCATTGCGGCTGAACCGAAAGACGTTATTGCCTATCGTGAGGCGGTGGATTCGCGGGCGACGAGCGCTGTATCCAGAAGAATCTGTCGCGGCGGCAGCTCGGGATTTTTCATGCGTTCCAACAACGTGCGAAACGCCATGGTAGCCAACTCAAAACAGGGTTGACGGATCGAAGTCAAGGCCGGCTTCATTCTGCCGGCTTTGATGACGTCATCAAAACCCGCGAGCTTCACATCCTGCGGAATGCGCACATTCAGTCCGGCAAGCGTCTTTGAAAGTTTCAACGCCGCGATATCGTTGGAACAGATGATCGCATCCGGGCGATAGGCCGCCAATCCGGCAGATATCAAACCGCCATCGTCCGGCTTCGCCTCGATTATGTCCACATGCCTGCCGGTGACGCGGTAGACCTCCGCGTCCACTCCCGCAAAACGCGTATGGACGCTATCGGCGCTGAGTCTGTAGAGCAGACAGCAGATCCGTTTCGCCCCCGCATCGATCAGGTGCGCCGCAACCTTGCGCCCGGCGTTGAAATTGTCGATGGCGACAAGATCGTACCCGCTGCGTTCAGGCGACGGCACAAGATCATAATCGATCAGCACGACCGGGATGCCGGCCTTGTCGAGTATATCGGAGATTATGCCGTTGACGCTCTGCGCCTCCTGCGAATACGAGACCGGCTGCATGATGACCCCCGCTGCGGGAATCGAAACCAGATGGCGCACAAGCCGTTCCGCCTGAAAGGCGCGATGCCTGTGGGCCACGGGGAAAAAGTCTCCGGCGACAAGATCCATTCCGTACCGGTTGCAGTTATAGACGAGCCCGTCCATAATCGCGGAGAAAAACTCCGAATCCGCCGTTCCCGGAATCGCCAGCCCGATCGTACGGTTCACATTTTGCACAAAGGTACCCGCTCCTTTGCGTACCGTCACCAAACCGAGACGCTTGAGTTCCGCAATACTGCGCACGGCGCTCGGACGCGAAACGCCGAAGCGCTGCACAATCTTCGTGAGACTCGGAAACGTGCCGGCATCTGCATAGACGCCGGCACGTATCTCTTTACACAGCACATTCGCGATTTTTCTGTAATCCATCATTTGGTTTTACCGACATTTCGCGCCTGCCTTGAACCCAGATTACCCTTGCCGCATCGCCCCTTTCCCCTCGTCCCTCAGTTTTTGAACGAATGAATCGGCGCCGGAATACGCCCTTGGCGACAAAAGGACCCTTCTGTATATGATGTAGCCCTACGCCATCAGCGGACTTAAGTAAACTCAGAACAGCCAGGGCTGACTCGAAATACCCAACTCTGACGCAAGCTCGCCTCTGCTTCTCTCCCCTATCGCGAGTATTGCCAGCAATCTTTTCTTCCTTATGATACATACAGTCTACCAAATCCCACAGTCAACAGTCAAGCAATCTTCACGCTTATCCCGATTTTTTCGGGGGAAATTATCCCGACTATACGGAAACCCCAGTAAATAGGGCTTAAAAATTTATTCGGACGATGAAAAAACAAGCGTAGACTTTCTTGAGAGGGCTGATTTCACGCGAAGAAACAACC
>JAZQGX010000009.1:0-3365 GCA_045540275.1 Kiritimatiellia bacterium
CGCGCGGCTCGCGTGCTCGTCCTTGCAGAACGTGTGCTCCAGCCCGAACCCGTCCTCGCCGTCGCGCTTCTGCGTCTTGAAGCTGTTCTCGATGACCCACCTGAGCCGCCCCCAGCGGGCGATCTCCACCGCGCGTCTTGCGTTGTTGACGTCGAGATCGGTCATAAACTGCCCGTAATACGTCCCCGCATCGTCGGACGCGTCCAGTTGGCTGTACTCGACAACATTGACTTCATGCTTCCCGAAAGGCACCTTGTTCGCCCACCTGACACCACCTACCACGGTCTTTCCCTTGTCCCGGCAGTTGTCGACCAAAGGCCCCCACTTCTCCCGGTCGAGGTTCATGAGCGACTGCGCCTCCTCGAACACGGAGGAAGAACGCCCCTCCTTGAACACGAATATGTAGTGCCAGCCGTTCTCCTTGCAGACATCCATCCCTTTCTGGCAGGCGTAGAGCGCATCGCCCATGATTATCACGCCCATACGCCCGAACACCCGTTTTAGTCTCTTCGACATAAGGTCCAGCGCCTTTAGCTCGCAGTCCTGCTTTTCGACATCGTTCCGCCATGGTTTTATCGGAACGACCGCAACGGTCAGCGCCCACTTCCACGACAATAGACAACCCCGCTTGCCTACGAGTTGAAAAGTTGAAAGACTGATAAATTTGCGGGGACACTCCCCGCAATGCCATTCTCAGTGTCGAGCTGACTGTGTCGGCGTCGTTGATTTCTCCGAAGATTTGCCGCTATGGTCCGCCATGCGCGAATCCACCACGACAATTAGACCGGGGCTGCGCCGAGACGGTGAATCTTCGACACCATGTGGCGCCCGCGCAAGAGTTTCACCACTCACGTCAGGCGCGAACGTGAGCATCTTTATGCCAGACAGAATACGTTCGCCCAGCATGTCGTCAATCTCGCGGATTGCAGATTCCGGCGTATCCGTATCCTCCAGCACATCATGGCCCCATGCTACCGCAAGCGTAGCTGGATCGCTCTCCTCCGAATATCCCCATTCTTTCAACATGGAAACCACGGCATGAGGATGGGCAATGTACGGCACATTCCCTGGCCCCTTCCGGTTCACGCCGTTATGTGCGTGCAATCATCGCCAACCGCGCCATTCTATCTACGACATTCTTTTTCTCTCTCCAATAGACATGGAACGTCCGCAAATGGTTCCGACAGCGCAAATGCGCCATCGCCGCCGCGTGTCATCACGGCGATATGGCAATTCGGCAACGCCGGTCGCGAATCGAAGTACTCCACCGTCCAGTGGTACCAGCGCGACAGAAAACAGCGTAACGCCACACTATGGGTGACGACAATCAGATTGGCAGGACATTCCTCCCTTTCAAATAACCGGAAAAGCGAATTCATGAAACCGCTCATGCGGTCATAGACATCCGCACATGATTCGCCGTTGGGAAATCGATAGAAGAACGCGCCGTAGCGTCCGCGAGCTTCGCGGTTCGCCTCCGCCTCGAGAACTCCTGGCAGATTGCCTGTGTCCTGTTCTCGCAAACAAGGGTCCTGGTAGTCAAACGTCGGTTCGTATCCAATCCGGTCCACGATGCAGTCCTTGGTCTGCGCCGTTCGGCGATATGGCGAGACGTAAACTCCATACGATTCGCCGTCAATCAGTTCGCGGATGTGGTCACCCGCAATCCGCGCCTGTTCGCGCCCTTCATCCACAAGCTCTATTTTATAGTCGGGCACACGGCTGTACACGGTCGGATCTTCATTCGCCTCCGACCTCCCATGCCGCACCAGGATTATTCGCTTAGGTGTCATTTCATCTCCATTCGTTATTGGAAGACATTGTATTTTTATGGCGCAGATCCTTTCAACTCTATCTATGGAGCATAGACTTCTACATATCACGGACATGACACCGCGTTGTAAAGTATTCGCTTGACATCCACTACACTTCGCCGCTTCATTTCCGTCCGAGCCTCGTCGTCGGACAACACTTCATCTATCCATTTCGGTTTTAGGCTTGTATGCCACCTATCCCCGTTGCCATAAATCTCCAGCCATCGCGACAATCTGCCCCCGTCATACTCATTGACCGATACGACCAATTCGACTCGATCCAAGTCCGGGAAATGCCTCTTTACGACATTCCAAGGGCATCTTGCCTCTACTAGTTCGCGTAGCCGGAACGCCTCGCTCCGGTCACGCTCGAACTCTTCCTCCATAAAGTCGTCTGACATTCCGTTTCTCCTTTTCTCTGTGTCGCCTATACATCAATGCGCCCCGCGCACAGACGGGCTCAGCTGGGCGAATACGAAGCCCCCTATCCAAACGATCATCAACCACGGCGATGCCTTGAGAAGTCGTTTCCAGCCCACGAACCACACACCGGCGAAAACGGTCAACCCCACGCCGTTCCAGGCGAGCTGCCGCCAGAAGAGTACATGAGGTTCATACACCCTCGACGGGCAATGCCAGCAGAACCAACGCCCCATCACCGCCAGTAGTACCATAGCGGAAAGCAATGTGCCCAATATTGTTTTGCTGTTAATGTTTTCCTTGTAGTTGTTCACGATTTTGTCCTTTCTTTGTTCTGGGGAAAAACCTCATGGCATCCTCTGTAAGACATAGACGCCCTGCGGCTGCGGATATGACCCGACAAATATGAATGTTCGCTAAGATCCTCCAAGAGTGAACTCTGTTTCGTCACAGCTCGTCCAAGTGTCCGTTCTCGATGTACTCTGTGAATATCTCCGCCACTACCGGGTTGGGCGAAATCTGCGGATTGACGCGCTTGAAATACTCGTGATCTTCCGGCTTCTTGTCCCAGACGAAGTTCCAGTAGTGGTTGAGAACGCTTGTAACCGCGCCGCTGCGCGAGACACCCTCCGTGCAGTGTATCAACACGGGCCACGAGCCGTGTCCGACGTGTTTCAGTATCTTCTGCGCCATGACTGGCTTGAACCTCGCAACCTTCTCGCCATCGTATAGGTCGGAATAGTCTGTCACGTCGTCGAACGTCAGGCACAGGAGATTCGGCGACTTCAATCCCTCTTCGGAAAACGGCGGCACGGAGTCCCACCCACTCCGCGACTGGATGGACACGACCTTGTTCTGAGCCAGTACCTGTTCCTCAAGCACAGTCCCCTTAATCGCTTCAAACCACTTTCTCGGCAGACAATGTATCTTCATCCGGCATCACCTTTCTTCTATACAATAGTTATCAGCCACTCTCCGTTGGCAATCAAGAAACCTGCGGCGGCACAGGGCAAATTCAGCATCGTCCATGTCGTTGAGCAACGTACGCATCGCGTTGACGCGGCGCATGATATCGTCACACCGAAACCGTCCTTTTGTGCAATGCCCGACCATTTCTGGCACGATGCTCGG
>JAZQGX010000010.1:0-7994 GCA_045540275.1 Kiritimatiellia bacterium
CGAGCATTTCGAGTACACACGTCTCTATGCCGAGGCGTGCAAGCCCATGGAGGATATATGGCCGAGATAAAAGAGACGCCGGTAACGATAATCGTCAGCGGACGAAATTCCTCCTCGACGCTGCGCAGCTGCCTGGAGAGCCTCGCGAGACAGGACTACCCGATCGACGAGATACTTTGCTTTGACAATCGCTCCACCGACGACTCACGCGAAATCGCAAACGAGGTGGCGGCATCGTCCACAGTGCCCATCCGCATAATCGACGGCGGGGATGGCGGTACGCTTTCGAGTGCGTACAACAAGGGTGCGCAGATGGCGAAGAGCGACATTATCGTTCTGTGCCATTCCGACTGCATGACATCTTCATCGGGTGAGTTGCGGAAACTTGTGTGTCCGCTTCTTTCGGATGCAACGGCTGCGGTTGCGTATCCAATGCAAGTTATGCCGCATAAAGTGTGGTCGCGTTTCCCTTTCTGGCAGAAGTTTCTATTTGTGACTGCTGTTGACCGGCTTGAATCCACACGATGTGCGACATTTGATGCTATGTGGAGAAAGTTGTATCTGAAGGCAGGCGGGTTCAACGAGAAGCGTTTCACCTCCACTTGCGGCTACGGTGGGGAGGACAACGACGCGCAGGTGCGTTTCTCGAAGTACGGGAAGCAGCTTTTCACGGAGGCGAACGTTGTCCATCTCCATTCGTTCTCGCCGGGCTTCGGTTTCCGCTCCTATCTTGGTACGCGCGCCATGCTCGCGCGGACATACGGTAAGCAGCTGCGGTGGCAACGCGGGATTGTGGAGTTTTCTAATCTATACTTTTTCGTGCGCCCGGCCCTTACGTTTCTTCCGTTCGTGGCGTGTATTCCGTTTGCTTTTGGTCTCTGCCGTTGGGGCCTTGCCGCAGTAGGCGCCGCGATAGGTTTGCAGCTGCTGTTCTCGATTCTGGTCAGCCGCAAGATGTACCGTTACCGCGAGACATTGCTCGACTGGCGTATTCTGCTGGTGTTGCCTGCGACGTGGTTCATGATCTACTACGAGACATTCTGGTTCTTCCAAGGCATGTTCACGCCATACGCCGATGAGGGACGCCAAGACGTGTGAAAAACGGAATTCGCATTGCTGAAAAACGGAATTGATTGTTGCATCAATGCTTTGAATATGGTATAATGTGTAGCAAATGACTGATAAAAACTATATAAAACGCCACCTAGAGAGTGTCTTGGCGAATGCAGCAGAGACATTCAATTTTGAATGAGTTTGTGGAATAATACCCGTAGGTGCGCGCACTGACGAAATTTGCCAAATTTGCCTATTGACAAGCGCGGGCGAATTTTGATATAATTCAACCGCAAGGAGGTAAAAGAATGGCAGCAATAAAGATTAGGCCTATATCCGATTTGCGTAATGACTACGCAAGCGTAGAAGCTGATGTCAAGAACGGACCGGTTTTTCTCACGAAGAACGGGTACGGAACGCTCGTCACGATGACGATCGAGGAATACGAACGTCTTTCCGATCCGCTGGAGCGCCTGCTTGACGAGACGGACGAGTATTGCCGCAGCCATCCGGAACGCGAGGATGGCGAAGCCATGTTCAAGAGGATAAAGGACAGGCGCCATGCACTCCGGAAAGTTTCGGCTTGAGGCCACGCCGCTCTTTGGCATGGAGCTTGAACAGGCCATCAACTACATCGAAACGCAACTTGCCAATCCTGTAGCCGCCGACAAACTCCAGGCGGATGTGGAGTCTGCTGTACGCGACAGACTTGCCGCGCCTGCGTCTTTTGAACCGGAGGCATCCCGCATTGACCGTGAACATCCGTACTACCGCGTATACGTTGGAAACTACATTGTGTTCTACTGCGTCATCGGCAATGTCATGGAACTCCGCCGATTCATCTACAAGGGCCGCAACTGGAGAATACAGATATGAGTGATGAGCGGTTCTTATTCATGCTTGTCGAAAACCATGTGACCGACCACCTCCGCAAGGCCTCCAGAACATGAACCAAACCAGGATCTTGACTTTATGAGTGATCGTGCGCTAGAATGGCTTTTGCCGCAGTTGCCGGCATTAAAAGAGCAAACCTACCGTAAAGGTTCGCTCGCACAACGTGCAACGCTTCTGACTAACTGGCTGTGGATGGACGAACGTTTCGACTCTCGGCTTGACGGACTGCTGGCGGCGATTCTAATGACATGGAAACACTGCGGCAAGCTGCCCGTGACGCTTATCGTAAACCGAGTGACCGACCGCCTCGGCAAGATGGCTGAAGAATGGGGGCTTCGACTAATCGTGAAGTCCGAATTCAAAGGCGGCGGGGGAAACAGCAAAGACTTGAACCGAAACACAATTCTACATCTTGCGGACTGGTTCGACACTGACTATGTGCTGACGTTTCAGGATCATGCGTTTCCATTACGCCCGGGATTGGATAAGTTTCTTGATAAATGGGATTACATTGGCGCGCCATGGCCGTTTGACGCGGACGATTGGATAACGCGGTTGCTTTTGCCACGTCGAGGACATGTAGGCAATGGCGCATTCACCCTTCGTTCAAGAAATCTTTGCGAGAGGGTCGCCTATTACTATCATCGCCATTTCCGATTCTTCCCACATTGCTATCTCTTCAACGATGACTACTTTATAGGCAAGACGTTACCTTCGTGGGAAAGAGGGTATCGCAAGGAGGTGCAAATCGCCCCACCTGAAATCGCCGCGCGGTTTGCACTTGAGAACAACAGGAAACTTCAAGATGAGATAGGCGTTTTGCCGTTTGGATTTCATGGTCCAGACGCCTTTGCGTATCTTGCCGAGAAGGGATATTTGGCTGGGGAGGATCGGGCATGAACCCCATTATCGCGATAAACTACTATTTTACCGAGGATGATCTGGGTAACCGTATTTTCTCGCCCGAATCGAAGAGTATGCTGGCGCCTTACATGAGAGCATTTCGTTCTTACATGGCAGAGCGTAACGTGGATGTTGTGACGCTTGATACGGTTGATTATAACGATCCTAACGTTAAAGCAGTTCTCTATTTTGAGTACAATTGGCGGATGCTGTCGTCCAAGCGCGACCCGTTCATGAAGAAGATTCCGTATGAAAAACGCGCTCTCGTATTGTTGGAACCAGCCATCGTCAACCCCACAATGTACTACACGAATCTGTTGCGTCGAAAGTTCAAGACAGTATTCACCTGGGATTTGCGGTTGCAGAAGAAGTACAAGAATTATGTTCCGATCAGGGTGCCGACAGGAGCGGATCCAACGGCCTATCGCGTAAATCCATTTGCGGGGATTGCCTTCGCCGACAAGAAGCTTGTCGTCGCAGTGAGCCGCAACCGCTGGCATTACATGCCGCAGGCAACGTTCGGCCTCAGGCGAGAAATCTACCGCTATCTCCAAAAACATGTACCTGATGATTTTGATCTCTATGGGCTGGACTGGGAAAGCCCTTGCAGCAAGTGGGAACGGCTCCTGGGACGGAACTATCTGAAATGCTGGCGCGGCGAGATACCGGGCGGATGGGATGCGAAGGTTCGAAAAATAGCCAACTACCGATTCAGCATCTGTTTTGAGAACAGCGTCTGGAATCCTGGCTACATCAGCGAGAAGATTTTCGACTGCTTTTGCGCGAGGTCTATCCCCGTGTACCTTGGGTCAAAAGGGAACGAAATGCTCCTGCCGCGCGGGACGTACATCGACTACCGTGATTTCAACTCGCCGCGTAAGTTGCTCAAATACCTTAAGGGTATGGATGAGACTGACTACAACAAATACATTGAGCGTATAGACGCATTCCTTGGGTCGGATGAGCCAAGGAAGTACGCGACAACAGAAATGTATCGTATAATCTATGAAAGGCTTATGGGAGTGTACACATGATCTTGACCATCTCAATTCCCACATACAACAGGGCGCAAGAACTTGAAGCCTTGCTCGAAGAGATCCTTTTGCAGGCGCGAGAGGTTCCCTCTGGAACTGTTGACGTTCTTGTGTCTGACAATGCTTCGACAGACGGTACAAAGGTTTTGGCCGGTTCCATGGCCGAGAAGTTTGCAAAATACTCTGTGGAACTGAAGTATGTTTGCAACGAGACAAATATCGGCTTTTCGCGTAATGTCATAAACGCGGTAGGGAACGCAGATGGCGAGTACGTCCTCATCATGGGCGACGATGACAGCTTTGAACCGCACACGCTACCATTTCTGTTTGAAGCATTCAAACGGCATCGCGATGCAGATTTGTTTTTCCTGAACTTGACAGAGTATACATCTGACCTTTCGCGTACAGTATCGCCGCCGGCGACGGAATATTTCGATGACGAACTTGTATACTGCGACGGCGCGGAATACATTCATTCCAAGCGAGGCTATCCGTCAGCGCTTGTGTCTGGATATGTCGTACGAAAGTCTGCATGGATGTCCGGAGCGCCTGATGACTTTGCCTATTCAATATGCGTTCACATGCTTACGGCAGGTCGACTTTTGTTGAGACATTCTGCTGCGGTAGAGTTGACGCGACCTTGCATAAAGTACCGGGGCGGACAGCAGAATACCACGTGGTCGCGTGATGAACTGTATCCGTTTAGGTTTTATCTTGATTCTTTGATGGCGGCAAAAATAATGGACCGAGAGGTTGATCGTCGTGCGCTGAAAATCCTGAAGAGACTGTCTTTGCGCACTATAGCGTTCTACCTTCTGCGGCAGAAAGTCGTTGGGCATCCGTTCGCCGAGAAAAGTTTTGAAGACTATTACCGCAAAGCGCTGGGACATCCAAGCCTCTACTCCCTGGCGATAGCCCTTATACGGGCAATGCCGGCGTTCATCGCAAGAATGCTTTTGGGCGGCTGGGTCAGAAAAGTCAATGAGAGAACAGGATTTCAATGGAAAGGAGAAACAAAAAATGAAAATCAATGAGACGTCACTGACGGGCGTATTCATCCTGGAACAATCGGTGTTCAAGGATGTGCGTGGCGCGTTTGTGAAGATATTCCAGGAGTCGTTCTTCAAGGAACGTGGACTGGAATGTGAATTCAAGGAAAACTACTATACGCGTTCGAAGGAGGACGTGATACGCGGCATGCATTTCCAGACGCCTCCGTACGACCATGCAAAACTGGTGACTGTCATACACGGGACGATACTCGACGTCATCCTTGACTTGCGGAAGGGGTCGCCTACGTTCGGACAGTATGAAACATTCGAGCTTTCGCGTGAGAACAGGAAGTCGATATACATCCCTCGCGGTTTCGCACATGGATTTACAGTGCTGGGCGAATCTGCGATAGCCTACTATATGGTGACTTCTGAGTACAACGCCGAGCACGACTGTGGAGTACGCTACGACTCGTTTGGTTTCGACTGGCCAGTGGCAAATCCAATTGTCTCTGGCAGAGACAAGGCGTTTCCTGCATTCTCCGAATTCAAGTCTCCGTTCTAACCATGAAGGTTATTCTGACTGGTACCACGGGTTTCCTTGGGTCCGCTCTTTTGTGCAGGTGTCGTGAACTCGGCATCGAAACAGTTGCCGTAGGGCGCACTCCCGCTAATCAATGTGTCTCGGATGCACTTGCGGCGGCTGGGTCTTTTGACGGGTGTGTTCATCTGGCCACGTACTATCTGCCTTCCCATGAAGAAGGGCAGATTCCTGATCTGGTGGATGCCAATGTCACGTTCGGGACGCGAATGCTTGAGGCTTCTGTGAAGTTGGGGTGCAAGTGGTTTATAAATGCCGCTTCATTCTGGCAGCATGCCGCAGATGGGATTCCCGTGAATCTTTATTCGGCAATGAAAGAGGCGTTTCAGGGAATCGCCTCATATTACAATGCGGCATACGGCCTTAAGGTCGCGAATCTCGAATTGACGGATACATACGGCGAAGGCGATACACGTAAAAAGCTGGTGAACCTGTGGTGTCGTGCGCTTTCCGAGCAGACCCCACTCCCCATGTCAAAGGGATTGCAGGAAATTGAACTTATCCATCGTGATGATGTTGTGGATGCTTTTCTTACGCTTGCGCGGATGCTGGATGCCGACGATGAAAAGGTGAAAGGATGCGGCGAGACATACTTTCTGCCTGTGGAAAAGATGACATTGAGGGAAACGGCGTCTGTGTTCGAGGAAGGGATTGGCGGGAGGTTGCCGATTCAGTGGGGGGCAAGGCCGGAACGTGCGCGGGAGATTATGAAGATCGAGCATCGGGGCAGCCAACTTCCAGGATGGAAGCAGAAGATCAGTCTTTCTGCTGGGTTTGCCAGGTTGTACGGAAACTTCAAGAGCAAACAGTGCCGTCAGTACGTCGGCACTTGAGATTGCAAGGATGTTTCAGGAGATTGAACGGACGTGCTTATGGCAGTGCGTCCGTCTTTGCGTAGTCCCAGATCTTGATATCGTCGATGAGGAATGGGGATTTCGTATTGTTCTCAGGGGAAAGCGCCGGATCGCACGTAATTCCAAGGACATGCGCCTTTGTTGACGGCGTAATGAGAATGGTGTCATATTCCGTGCCTATGGTCAGCTTGCCGTCGACAAGCAAAGCCGTCTTGGGCGAACCAGGCAAGCCAGAAATCCCATTTATATCCCACAGTATTGCATAATGATGCCAATCTCGCCAATCGCCTGCCGGGAATAGATCCTCGTAACGAAGAGGCCTCATGCCACTTATGCTGGCCTTGCCACCGTACCATGTGCGCAACGCAAAACCGGAATTCCCGCCTCCGTCATTAGACACTATGTCGACATTGAAAACAAAGTCACGATTGTCAGTACGTGTTATTGCGAGAAGCCGAGGATCGCCACCCGTCCCCACGGTCGACGAATGCTTTAGTATCTTTGCCCAGAACTCTATGCATCCCGAATCCTTGAGGAATCCTTGAGGAAACTTAAATGCCGCATGGTTGGTATATGGTCTTGTCAGTAGCGCCTTGCCGACCTTGCCCTCCTCGAACGTGCCGGTCATGAAGGACCCGGCGGGGCCGACGGCGGGCGAGGTGATGGACGCCTCGTCGTCGAACGTGCAGTGGAAGATGAGGCCGCCGCCTGTCGCTCCGCCCTTGGCCGCCGCCGCGCGTTCGGAAAGCGACATTGCGCGGAAGCTCGCGCGCGGAATCTTGAGGTCGCCAAGGATCGAGCGCACCGCAAACGCGTCGTTCGAGACGGTCATCGCGAAGCGGTCGCCGTTGGAGAGCTCCACCTTCGCTTCGCCGTTCGTGGATGTGAAGTTGACGGACTTTACGATGGAAGGGGCAAGCACGAGGTTCTTCGCGAAGAGCGTCGCGCCCGCTATGCCTTCCGAGAGGAAGTCACCCCTGACAGAAGAGCCGTCCTTGAGCGATGCCGTTACGCTGACCGTCGGCTTTGCGTCGGCGAACGCCGCGAATGCGCAGACGCAGGCTGCTGCGGCGACGATGCTTCTCTTCATTGTGCTTCCTCCTTCGCTTGTGTTGTACACAGTATAGCACATCCACGCACAGGGCGCAAGTCTTCATTGTGCGGCAATCTGGATTCCGATCTACACCAAGTTAAATGGATATCATTTTCACAATCCCGTTCATCACGTAAATTGCGTGATGACGCGACGTCTAGTCTTATTTCAGCATGTCCGTCTTTGCGTAGTCCCAGATCTTGAATTCGTCGATGAGGAACGGGGATTTCGTGTTGTGACTGGCTGAAAGTGCTGGATCATGCGTGAAGCCAAGTATGTATGCGGTTTTTGACGGCATTTGCACCACATGATCGGGGAAGTGATAAACGACAGGACTTGGAGTCTGCTTGCCGTCGACAATCAATGCCATGGTCGGCGAATTCGGCAAATCGGAAATTCCGTTTTTGTCCCAGACCACGGCGAAATGATGCCATGCGCGCCAGTCGCCAGACTGGAACAAGTCGTTGTATTTGAGCCCAGGTATCCCTCTGACACTTGCGATGGTCCCAAACCATGCCCATGTGGAAAACCCGGAGTTGCCGCTCCCGTTGTTCGATACAATGTCTATCG
>JAZQGX010000011.1:0-8780 GCA_045540275.1 Kiritimatiellia bacterium
CGCCTTTTTTTACGTAAAATCGTCTCTCTCAAGAAAGTCTACGCTTGTTTTTTCATCGTCCGAATAAATTTTTAAGCCCTATTTACTGGGGTTTCCGTATAGTCGGGATAATTTCCCCCGAAAAAATCGGGATAAGCGTGCCCTGTCGTGGAAATCTGAAAAGTTCGCGCGACCGCTCTTTTTGTGATATTATAGCCTGATTATGAACTTTTTAGTTGTTGCCGCAGCCATCGCGCTTTCTTCCGTCCTGGGTGTCGTTATCGGTCTCTGCCTGAAAACGATATCGCACCGCACCTCCGACGTCGTGCTCTCTCTCGCCGCCGGCATGATGCTTGCCGCCGCATCCTTCGGTCTGCTCCAAAGCGCCGTCAATCTCCACCCGCAACATCCTTACGCAATTCTGCTTGCCGCGCTGGGTACTTTCGCCGGCGCCGCCGTCATCTGCCTCATCGACCGATTCACCCCGCACCTTCACCGTCTTGCCGGCATCGATCAGGAGGTTCACCGCAACAACTCACCGGCATCAAACAAAGTCCTGCTCTTCGTCGCCGCCATCGCCATCCACAAATTTCCAGAAGGCATGGCCGCCGGCGTCAGCATTTCCGCCGGTGAACCCTATGCCGCACTTACCGTCATATCGAGTATTTCGCTGCAAAACATCCCCGAAGCGGTTGTCACCGTCTCCCCCCTGCTCGCCATCGGGGTCTCCATCCCGAGGACACTGGTCATCGCCGTGGCTATCGGAGCGGTAAGCGTCGCCGGCGCCGCGTTCGGCGCCGCGATTTCATCAATCACCGACTTTCTGATCCCGTTTCTGCTCGCCTTCGCCGGGGGCGCCATGATTTATGTCGTCAGCGACGAAATGATTCCCGAAACCCACTCCCACGGATTTGAAAAACAGTCGTCATTCGCCATGCTTGCCGGCTTTGTCGCCATTATGATTTTCAACAAGCTCGTGTAACTCCACCGCGCCGGACTCTTTCCAAGGGCGAAAATACGTCAGAACAGCATCTGCTGCGCAACCGGTCCGAAACTCATGCGGTGTTCGGGACAAGGCCCCAGACGGCGCAGCGCCTCGAAGTGAGCGCGAGTAGGATATCCTTTATGCTGCGCAAATCCGTATCCGGGATAAAGCGATTCCATCCGCATGCAGTCCGCATCCCTTGCAGTCTTCGCCAGAATCGAAGCCGCCGCTATCAACAGCGATTTCTGATCGCCCTTGACGATATTGACCGACGGACACGGCAGAGACGGAACCGGCAGTCCGTCCACAAGAATCGTCGCTCCGGCGTCCGCTCCGCTCACGGAAGCCAAATCCGCAAGCACCGCTTCGGCGGCGCGGCGCATGGCAAGGTGGGTAGCCCGGAGAATATTCAACCGGTCGATTTCCCGGGGCGAAGCGCTTGCCACCGCCCAAATGCAACCGGTCGTCGACCTGATAATCTCCGCCAGCTCGTCGCGCCGCCTGGCGCTCAAACGCTTTGAATCATTTACTCCGCTCCATGCTCCGAGCAATTCCCGTTCTGCCGTCTCCAGCGGCAGAAACACCGCGGCGGCAAAAACCGCTCCCGCCAACGGACCTCGTCCGGCCTCATCGACACCAAGCACCATGCCTCCGGTTTTACGCTCAAACTCTAGCTTCATTGGCGGCTCCAAACAGCGATACCGAATTCAAATATGCACACTCGGCGAAAAGTTCCAACGGCATCGCCCGCTCCTCCGCCAATCGGCGAGCGGTATGCACCACCATCGCCGGTTCGCACCGCCGGCCGCGCATTGGCACCGGCGCCAGAAAGGGAGAGTCGGTCTCCACCAAAATACGGTCGATGGGAACATATCGTGCCGCGTCCCTTACCCTCCCGGCTGACGGGAAAGTCGCGATTCCCGAAAATGAAATGGCAAAACCGCGATCAAGCAGCTGTCCGGCGAAACGGCTCTCACCGGTAAATGAATGAATCACTCCGCGCAACCGGTCACCGTGCGGCCATGACACATTGTCAATCGCCGCCAGCGTCGCCTCGTCGGCCTCTCGGGTATGAACCACCACCGGTAGCTCCAATCGGGCCGCCAGTTCAAGTTGCGCCTCGAACAGCTCCATCTGCCAGTTCAACGTTTCCGCCGCATAGTGGCAATCGAGACCGATTTCACCGATTGCCGCCACGCACGGTTTGCCGGCGGCAATCAACTCGCAGAGCGCATTGAGGTCGACGTTTCCCTGCGCCTGATCGCGATCCAAGCCGATGGCGGTGCGCAACCCAGTGCCGAGCGCATTGCAGTTCAGCTCGTCCGAACCGCCAATCGCCAAAATCTCAGAAACCCCAGCCTGCGCGGCCCTCCCGACGATTTCTACGGCGTTGTCACATTTTTCGAAATGGGCGTGCGTATCGTAGAATTTCATTATCGGTCCGCCTCCCCTTTTAGAAAATCCCTGATCCATCCCAGCTCGCGCCGCCGCATCCGCCGATAGTCGGCGGCATCGTAATCGTTCGCGCCGGAGAGATGGTCCATGCCATGGGCAATATAAAGCAAAAGCTCCTTGGCCGCCGACCAACCCGCCCGTTTCGGCGCATGTCTTACCGCCCAGACGGCATTTACGAAAAGCTCGCCGTAGATGCCCGGCGCTTCGGGAGGAATTGCGGAATACGCCTGCGTTATCACGTCGGTAGCGCCCTCTATTCCCATAATCGCGCGATGCGCCCCGTCAGATCCGGCATCGTCGACAAGATGGATTTCAACCCCGTGCCACCTGCCGAGCTCCGGCACGCGCCGGCTGGAGCGCATGGCGAAAAATGCCGCAGCCCGTTTCAGCCGGTCCCGCGAAAGTTCCGCCTCGCCGGGCAATCTTCCGGTGACATCTAGTTTCATAGCCGGATCTTTCCCGCCAACTCCGCGAGCGCCTCCATGCCGCATTCGTGATTTTCAAACGAAATCTGTGCGCTCGCCAGATCCTGGTATCGCGGAACGATATGGAAATGGAGATGTCCGACCGTCTGACCCGCCGCAGTCCCGTTATTCTGCAGAATGTTGAACCCGGCGCACGGCAGCACCTCTTTGAGATGAGCGGCTATCTTCTTTACCTTCACAATTAAATCCGCCAGCACCTCATCCGCCGTTTCGAGCAGATTCGCGCTATGCTCCTTGGGAATCACCAGCACATGACCGCGAGAAAACGGGTTGATATCCAGATATGCCAGAACTTTTTCATCTTCGTAGACCTTGAAGCAGGGGATCTCGCCTGCCGCAATGGCACAGAACACACAATCATTTTTCACGAACATTCTCCTTGACTGATTTTACAAATTTCTCAAAAGCCGCGAGATCCCCGGTAGTTTCAAACACGTCTCTCGCCTCGTCCGCCGCGCGCCGGGAGAGCAGTCCGCGCTCCGCCAGTACGCGTTCAACCTGCCGCGCGACCGCCGGCGCTGGATCGATGATGCGCGCACGTCCCGCGGCGACCGACTCGATCAGCGTGCGCAGAAAAGGGAAGTGGGTGCAACCCAGCACGAGAATGTCAGCCCCCGCATCAAGCAGCGGTTCTACGCGGCGGCGAACAATGCGCTGCGCATTTTCACTCCTGGTTTCCCCTCTTTCGACCAGCTCGACGAAATCGTCGGCGGCGCACATCAGAACCGTCGTCTCGGATGCGAATCGCTCGCAGGTGGCGCGATACAGCCGACCGTTGAACGTTCCCCGGGTGGCGAGCACGCCGACCACTCCGCTTTTTGACGATAGCGCCGCCGGCTTTACCGCAGGCTCCATTCCGACAAAAGGGACTTCGGGAAACTCTCGCCGCAAATCGTCAATCGCCGCCGCCGTTGCGGTGTTGCACGCTACGACAACGGCTTTGCACCCAAGCTCCAGCAACCGCCGGGTCTGGGCGAATGCCAACTCGCGAACCTCCTCCGGAGATTTTTCGCCGTAAGGACAGTTCGCGTCATCGCCGAGATAAACGGTACTTTCGCGCGGCAGCAGACGCACGGTCTCGCGCCAGACTCCCAAGCCGCCCACCCCGGAATCGAAAAAACCTACGGGCCGGTCGTTCATGGCTGATCCGCCCTGACCGCTCGGGTGAACTTGGGATTGCAGCCCGCAATTACAATGGCAACCTCCCCCTTGATTTTCACCCCTTTGAACTCGGACACCAAATCTGAAAGATAGCCGCGGGAGACGCGTTCGTGCATCTTCGTCAACTCGATGCAGACCGCCGCCTCGCGGTCGCCGAGCGCGTCAAGCGCCGCCTCGAGGGTCGCCGCCGCGCGAAACGGACTTTCAAAGCATATCATCGTGTGCTCGCGATCGGCATCCTCTGCGAACCAATTGCGAATCGCACCCGACCCACGCGGAGGAAATCCGCGGAAGGTAAAAGAGCTGGTCGGCAGCGCACTCATAATCAGGGCGACATTCACCGCGCTCGCCCCCGGCAGCACATCGTACGCCGCCCCCTCCGCGGCGCATGCGCGGAGCAACCGGTATCCCGGATCTGAGATGCCCGGGTATCCGCCGTCCGAACACAGCGCCACTTCCCGCCCGGCGCGAAGCGATGCCAGCACCGTCTGCGTGACCCGCTCCTCGTTCCCCTGCCGGTATGAAAACATCGTCGGACGGGGAATGCCGAAATGCGATAGCAGCTGCCAAGTGCGACGCGTATCCTCACAAGCGATGATTTCAGCCGTCTTGAGAATTTCAAGCGCGCGCGGGGTCAGGTCCCCCAGATTTCCAATCGGTGTCGCAACCACGTGCAGCATAAAGCCAGCTCCCTTCAAAGATAGAGATGGCGAAGCGTCTCGCCGTCAAAAAAACCGCACGACGGTCCGAATCCGCCTTTGGGCAACGATACCGAACCGGGGTTGAAAAATTCAAGCCCGTCGTCCGAACCGATAAACGGAATATGCGTATGTCCGTAGACCAATACCACATTTTTGAGGAATGGCGGCGGGTTTTGCGGATTCCAGCGGTGACCATGGGTCATGAAAAATGTTTTACCGTCCGCATCGATGATGGCATTGTCCGACATGATGGGAAACTCCAGCATCATCTGATCGACCTCCGCATCGCAATTTCCGCGAACCGCGACAATCCGGTCTTTCAGCGAATTGAGAATGGTCGCGACTTTGACTGGGTCGTAAAAATCCGGAACGCCGTTCCGAGGTCCGTGATACAGCAGATCGCCTAGCAGAGCGATGCGGTCCGGAGCAAGCTCATCGGCGGCGGCCAACGCCTTTTCGAGTGCGGAGGGCACTCCGTGAATATCGCTGAGAAAAAGAATTTTCATTGTTTCACCGCATTGAGCAGAGCAATCAAAGCATAAGAGGTGGAGAGTACGGGATCCGCCTCCCACCAGCGGTTGTTGGAATTGACCCAGAATCCTTCCGGTTTCTGGAGAGAAACCAATTTGTCGACGACCTCATCGCGCCAGTTGATGTTTCCGCCCGAGGACGTTTTTATCATGTCGACCCCGGCGGCATCGAGTGCGCGCACCAGCACATCGTAGTAAAAATAGATTCCTTGCTGTCCCTGGCCCGGGTTCTCTTCAAGAGTCCAGTGCCTAGTGCAGTAATCAAGCGCCGAAACCACCCGCGGATCGGTGCGGGTCAGACGGCAGTGCATCAGTGCCAGCAGGCCGTCATAGGTAATCGATCCGTAGGTGCTGAGCCGGGGACGCGCCTTGACCGGCACCGATCCGGGCTCTTTCTTCGGCTGCGAATTCTTCACATAGAGAAAACCGCCGTCCTTTTCCTGCATGGAGCTGACGTATGCCAGCGCCTTGTCCCAATTCAAATCGGCGCGGGCAGATCCCGCCGGACGCAAATCCTCGGCGCTCTGGGTAAGGCGCATTGCGTCAATCGCCATTGCGGTGTTGCTCAAATCGCTGTGGCGGCGGCCGCCGCGGTCGTAGCCGAAACCGCCGGAATGTCCATCGTCTCCGACAAGCTGGGTGCGCGCCGTGTACTCGCGCGCCTTCAGCACCAGCGGCAGAGTATCGGGCACGCCCGAGAAATGAAGCGCGGTCATGCACACCGAGGTGTTGTAGTTGCCCAGCCCCGCTCCACCGCGACGGGGATCGGGCACATAGATGCCACCGTCCTTCTGCGCGCAGCCTTTTATGAATTCGACCGCCGCCGCAATATGGTTGGAATATGCTTTCTCGCCGGATATCGACATGGCCCAAAGCGGCAGACCCGTGAGCGCCGGGAATCGCGGATTCGACCAGCTGCCGTTTTCCGCCTGCTTTGACGCAAGCCACGACAGCGCCTTAGAAACCGCCTCGGCCGCGTTTTTTCTCCTGCTCCCATCCACCGCCGGCCGAGCGAAAGCAGCGGCGGAAACACTCAGGCACAAACACAACAACAACATTTTTTTCATCGTTCAAGCCTCCAAAGCTCTAAACGGAGCTGATGCACCATCGGTTCAGATCAACGCTGGCGGCGGAACAGCCAAATGCCGATACCGAGGAACAGAATATTGGGAACCCATGCTGCAATCACCGGATTGACGAATCCGTTCTTCGCAAGGACCATACCGCCGATTACCGCACCATAATATCCGAAGAAGAGGCCGACCGCGCTCATAACCCCATTGAACACGCTCTGGCGGCCGGTTGCAACTCCAAACGGTATCGCCAGAAGAGTTATAATAATACAAGCGAATGGCGCTGCGATTTTAGCATGGAAGTCATAGACGCGCTCGGTGCGTCCGTTGGCGTCGAGTGTCGGATGCTCCCGCAGATACTGCAACATATCAGAGATGTTGTAGAATTCCCACGCCTTGTTCATCAGGACAAAGTCGCGAGGCTTCTCGCTGAACTCCGGGAACTGGCGCAGCACCAATGCGGAAGAGGACGGCGACGGGTCGGCGATCTGGTCGTTGTTTTCGTCAAAGTAGCGGTATTTGGGGTATGAGAACCACCACACTCCATCCAGATAGTCGGCCCGAGCACAGGTGATATCGACTTCTCGAGTACCGTTGGGACGGTCGATGGTGACCTTCACGCCGTAGAGGGTGTTGGGGCGGCGCGTATCCATGCGGTCGACGCGCCAGATTCGACGGTCGTAGCGATTGTAATACGGAATATTGCGGGCGATTTTAACATCGGTGACCTTGAAACGCGACGAGCGCAAATCGCTGGCGTTTTCCGCGGCATCCGGCGCATACCACTCGTTGCTGGCAAATACGGCAAGCGTAAAGACCGTGGCAACCGTAATCAGCGGTGCGACGATTGCCGCAAAACCGACTCCGCTGGCGCGCATTGCGGTGATTTCGCTGTGCCGGCAGAAGTTCCACATCGTGTAAAGCGTAGCCAGCATCAGCGCCGCGGGAAGCAACCATTGGAAGAAGGGAGAGAGGTAACCGGCAAAATAGGCGGCGATATCGCCGATGGGAAGTTTTGATTCCATCAGCCGGTTGAAGGATCCGAACATCTCGAACATCACGTAAATGCCGACGAACCCCGTTATGCAATAAAACAGGGGGACGAGGAACTCTCTTAGAACATATCTGTAAAGAATCGACATCGCCGCTTCACTCCGCCTTCATATCCCGCATCATCAATTCCGACACTGCTGCTTTGACGTTGTACCCTTCGTAGCAGAACTTGTACACCAGCTCTGAAATCGGCATTGAGATATTCAGTTTCGCCGAAATCTCATGCACTGCCTTTGCGTTCCAAACCCCCTCCGCCACCATTTTCATCGAGGCCAGGATTTCATCCATGCTCCTGCCTTTGCCCAGCTGTTCGCCGACATAGTGGTTCCGGCTGTGTTGGCTGGTGCAGGTTACGATCAGATCTCCGGTTCCGCTCAATCCGTCGAAAGTTTCGGGGCGGGCGCCAAGCTTGATGCCGAAGCGTTTGATCTCAACCAGCGCCCGCGTGATGATGGCAGCCCGCGTATTGTCGCCGAACCCCAATCCGTCAGAAGTTCCAACCGCGATGGCGCAAACATTCTTCACCGCGCCGCCAACCTCCACTCCGACCAAGTCCGATGTCGTATAGACGCGGAAGTAGGGGCCGGAGAAAACACGCTGGATCTCGACGGCCAGATCGATGTTCTCCGATGCGGCCACCACCGCCGTCGGAATTCTGCGGGCCACCTCCTCGGCATGCGAAGGGCCGCTCAGCACCGCGATGGAGTCGAGCCCGAGCAGTTCAACTGCGATCTGGCTCATACGCTTGGCGCCGTTTTCCGAAAACCCCTTGGTCAGGCTAACCACTTTGGCATTTGAAGGGATAATCCCCGCGAATCGAGAACAGACCTGGGCGAAAAATTTTGAAGGTGTGACCAGCACAAACAGCTCGGCACCGGCACAGGCTTCAGCGGGGTCGGAGGTCCATCTGATTCCGGCGGGAAGCGGAACACCCGGCAAAAAGGTCTTGTTCTCCCCTTCCTGCCTTATTTCCGAAATTATTTCCTCGAACGCTCCCCACACCGTGACATCGTGTCCATAACCGTGCAACATACAGGCACAGGCAGTGCCCCATCCGCCATCACCGACAACCGTAATGCGCATGTCCGATTATTCCTTTGTTTTTTTTGAGAACGAAAAACGCGGTTCAGTTCCGGCCAACAGTCGCGAGATGTTTGAACGGTGGCGCCACACCACCAGCAATGCCAGCGCCGTCAACAACGCCGGGAGCCACACGCCACCGGCGCGGTAAAGCGG
This sequence comes from Kiritimatiellia bacterium, assembly GCA_045540275.1. Taxonomy (GTDB): domain Bacteria; phylum Verrucomicrobiota; class Kiritimatiellia; order RFP12; family UBA1067; genus RGIG8368. Next base: position 8,659 of record JAZQGX010000011.1, read on the forward strand.
CCAGACCGAAAGCGCCAGCGCCAATGCCCCCGCACAGGAGGCCACCGACATGAATCGGGCGGTAAGCAGCACGACGAGCCAAACGGTGAATGCAATGGCAAACGACCAGGGAGCCACCCCCA
>JAZQGX010000012.1:0-43258 GCA_045540275.1 Kiritimatiellia bacterium
GAGGAACCACATCAAAAAGCGACGCATGAGTGTTGACCTCGAAAAACCCACGAAACACACCGTACGCCCCCGATGCCACAAGCAAAGCCGCAAATGACTGCGAAAAACAGATCCAAAGCAGCATCGGAGCTCCGCAAAGAAGCGCAAATATCTGAAATCCGAGTCGGAAGCGCGGCATTTTCGGGACAAAGCGATCGGTCACAACGCCACCGAGCAAAATTGCGGCAAAGGCGAAAAGATGGTGCCAAAGCATCACTCCCTTACCCGCTTCACCCACTCCGACGGCGAACTTCTCGGCGGCGAACTTTGGGGCCCAGAAAAGATAGGCGTTGTTTACAAAAACGATTGCGACAAATCCTGCGGTTGCACAAAGCGCCGATGGATTGCAGAAATACGCCTTGAGCGAATCGGACAATTTGATCTTTTCAGAGGCACTGCCCTTTTTCGGCTCCTTCCCCTCATTGCCATCCTTCAACGCCCGGATGAAAAACAGTCCAAGTGCGACGCCGGCAAGACCAAAAGCGATAAAAACATTCCGCCAACTTCCCAGAAGCCCAAGCGCCCACGCCACGACAAGCCCGGAAATCATCAATCCGATATAAAGCGCGGCCTGGTGGATCGAGAGTGCCAGCGAGCGCGACTCCTTGTGATGCACCGCCATCAGAGCGTATGCGCTTGGCGCATAGAAACTTTCACCGACCCCGGTGGCAATCGACCTGAAGAAAAGCGCGCCGATGAAACCGCCGATAAAACCCATGCAGACCGTCATCAAAGACCATGCGATCAGCGACAGCGTTATAATCCACTTGCGGGAAAAACGATCCCCCAGAAAACCCGCCACCACCGTCATCGCCGCCAGCGTCCAGGACAGTGTCGTATTTATCCATCCAATCTGGACATCGGTCAACTTCAGATCGTCCTGAATCGGAATCGTCAGCAGTCCGAATAGCGCGCGATCCGCCTGGTGGAAGAAAAAGGCGCAACTGAGCATCGCGACCAGAAACCACTTGTATTTCATTTGCGCCACTCCTGTTAAACGTCCACATCTTCCGGCATGTGCTGACAGCTGCATCCGGCATCACAGGTTACAATTTCGCCGGTTATGTTCGATGAGTCGGACGAGGCGAGAAACGCCACCACTCCGGCAATATCCGCACCGCTTGCCTCTTTGCGCAACGGGCAGTTCAGACGGCGGCGAGCGGCAACATCCGGAGGAAGCACATCCCAGCGCTCCGTATAGATGTAGCCCGGCGCGCAAGCGTTGACGCGGATGCCGAGAGGCGCAAGATCAAGGGCAAGGGCGCGAACCATCGAATTGATCGCACCCTTCGATGCGCAATAGGCGGTACGGCCGCGAATCGCTCGCTGCGCCGTATTGGAAGAGAGAAACACCACCACACCGCGAGTGTCCTGTTTCATGAAAAACCGGTTGCACGCCATTTGCGTCACCTGAAAGCCGCCGACGACATTGGTTTTGAAGACGTCAAGAAACCGTGCGGCATCCATTTCGAGCGGACCTCCGTGTCCGATCCCTTGATTGGCGGCGTTGTTGACAAGCACATCGAGCCGTCCCGACCCGTGCGCTATCACATCGAAAAGTTCAGAAACCTGCATCGGGTCTGAGATGTCGCACGGATGAGCTACAACCCCCTCCAACCCGCGCGCTTTAAGCGCCTCTGCACCTCTTGCGGTCGATGATTCCGACGAGCCGCACATATACACTTTCGCTCCTTCGCGAACGAAACGTTCGACAATATCAAGCCCCGTATTGCGATTCCCGCCGGTGACGAGGACGACTTTTCCCTCAAAGCACTTCATCTTACTTCTCCATTCTTTCCCGGCGCGGCACGCATTCGTAATCGGCGATCATCACCGGGGAATCCCACATGGGAACACCTGTCAGAACCGTCATCCCGTTCTCATGACGCACATTCGCACCATCAAACTCAAAGATGCGTCCGGTAATCATCTCCACCCAAAGGGGACGACGCAGTTCTCCAGGCACCCTGATCGTAATGCGGTCGAACTCGAGCAGATTCGAGGGGCTCGAATCGGAGTACCAATAGAACCGGACCGGTTTTCCGAAACGGGTGAAACGGGCGCACGTCAGACGGCGCTCGGCGGTATCGCGCGGATCGGCGCGCATTGTGACGCTGAAACCGGTGTTGGTGCAAACCGAATGGGGAAGCGCCTCGTCATCAAGATAGCTGAACACGTTCTGCATCGCAAAATACGAGGGACGGCGGTAGATTACCTCCTTCAACGTATTGGAACGTAGCATGCCGAAACTCTGCAGCATAAAGGTGTACTGAAGATCAATCATCGTGAAAACATTGCAGGGAATCGCCCGTACCGCATCGCCGATGGTGCGTCTGAGATTCCATTTCGCCTGCGAGTATTCGGTCCATTCGATATTGCAAAGCGCATGGCCGTACTCCAGCTGCGCGGGACACCCGACCTCTCCCTGCATGATATCGAACGCGCCGCTGTAACTTTTAACCAATGCGCGCAACGGCTCGGCCACCGACGCGTAAGAGGTGTCCGGATTTGCCACATAAGGATGATAGATAAAGTAGGAACACAAATCGAGCGCACCTTCGCTCTTCAACCGATCGAGCACCCGCCGGTATTCTTTTGGCGTATCAAGTGCCGTGCAGAAAATTTTCGCTCCCGGCTGCACCGAGCGAATCGCCTTGGCGGTGCGCACGAACAAATCGGCATACTCCCTGCCCTGTCCGAACGGCTCGTTCCAAACCTCCCACTCGTCCACAATATTTCTGTAACGCGAAACGCATGCGGTGCAGAAGCGTATCCAGGCGTCGAATGCCGCCGGATTTTCCGTCACCTGCTTCACGCGCATGCCTAGACGGAAATCGCTCCCCCAAACCGGGTTGCCGTACGAAAGGCAGATCCAAGGTTTAACACCCATCGCCGACATCTCGGAAACCTGTTTGTCGAGCCATGCGAAATCATACTTCCCCTTCTCCTGCTCGGTTTTCGCCCAGCCGGAAAAGAGCCTTCCGTGCTTGGCACCAAGAGGTCCCAGAAACGACTTGTACGCCTCCCAGTCGGAATAGTCGCGGTCCATGGTTTCACAGCCAATCGACCATTTCGAGGATTTGATCTCATTGGCATTCCTGACCGCCAAGCGTCCGGTTTCCTTTATACCGGGATCAAGTTCATTGAGCTTGCGCCATGTCACGCATATCTTCTCCTGCCACCCGGGGTTTTGTTTATGATCGTCCCAAGCGTCCCAGCTTTTTATTTTTTTTGCGTCTTTGAACTGAACAATCTGCGCCGAGGAGCAAAGCGCCATCAACACAACACACGAAAACAGTAGCCTGTTCATTCAATCTCTCCCGAATAATTCACAACACTTCTGCTGCAATGACAGATTTACCGCCGCGACAAGGTGCAACTATACCAAAAAAAACGCCATAGAGCCATCAAATCCACGAAGCCGTCACGGCCACATGCCGAAGATGCGATCGCCCGCATCCCCGAGTCCCGGCACGATGTAAAAGTTCGAATTGAGACACCTGTCCTTCGATGCGGTATACACCGCAACATCAGGATGCTCCCGCTCAAACCGCAAAATCCCCTCCGGTGCCGCGATCAGATTGAGGAATTTGATATTGTCATACCCCAGACTTTTCAGCTTCGCCACCGCATCACAAGCACTTCCTCCGGTTGCGAGCATCGGATCAATCAGCAATACCAGTTCGCCGCCGGCCGCGGCGGGAACATTTTCGTAATAGCTCTCAGCATTGCCGGTAGTCTCATCCCTGCGCATTCCGATCACGCCGACTTTTGACTCGGGTAAAATCTGCAGCATCGGGGCAAGCATGCCGAATCCAGCCCGCAGCACGGGGACCACCACAGTCCTGGCATCCAGCACATTTGCGGCAGCGTCGGCAATCGGAGTTTTCACCCTGACCTCTCTGAGCGGCGCATCGCGCAATGCTTCATAAGCGAGAAAAATCGTAATCCGTTCGACCATTTCGCGAAACAGTTTCGGCGGCGTGTCTTTGCTACGCATAACCGAAACGCAGTGTTGAACCAGCGGATGATCAACAACAAAATGCATAATCAACTCCTTTCATTCCATTCGGCCGCAGACCGGCTGAACCAGTTACCATCGCTCGAGTGCAATGCGTCCCCGTCTGGAAACCAGCCGCATCGTCCGCCCGAGCGAAATCGCCCAGTCGCCTCCCGCCGCGATCTTCTCGACGATACCGGATATCGTCTGCCACCCGGTGCTGTTTTGAGCATCTGAGGCGAACATCCACTCACGCAGAACACGCCGGCGGGCGGCGAGCGGCAACAGCATGAGTTTTCTGGCGTCGAGCGCACCGTCGGGACGCTGAACCGACTTCAAATCCCGACCGGTCCTCAAAACGGCGCAATCTTCCTCTTCGCGCAGAAATTCCGCACTGCGGCAGATTGCCTTGCGCAGATCGATTTCCAGGATCTTTTCGGCTTCCGGTATTACTCCGCGGCGCATCCGCACCCGCATCGAAGACAAATCCGCATTGTCCGGATCCTCCGTCCAGAAAATGTTGCGCTCCTTCAGAAAAGAACAAAGCGCCGAATGCGAAACGGTAAGCAGCGGTCTTATCACGCGGATGCGCCCGTTATCGGAACGCCAGCGAATCCCCGCCAACCCCGAAAGACCCGAGCCACGCGCCAGACGCAACAGCAGCGTCTCTGCGACATCGTCGGCATGATGGGCGGTTGCCACCGCGTCCAGTTTTTTCGAATCGACCATCTCCGACAGCGCATCCATTCGAACTTCACGCGCGGCATTTTCAATTGACGCGCCCTCCTTTGCGAGTCCTTCGATCGAGCGCCGACGCCAGAGAAAAGGCACCCCTTTGCGCTTCGCCGCCGCCCGGACCAGCTCACGGGCCTCGTCCTCCCCGTCGCGACCATGATGCACGAAGAGAACCGTGCACGAAACTCCGAATTCCGCGCAAATATCCGGAATCGTCTCCAGCAGCGCGATTGAATCGGCGCCGCCTGAAACCGCAAGACCCAATCGGCGCACATCCGCAAGCAGATTGTTAGACGCGATATTCTCGCGCGCTATCGCCGCAACGTCACAAGGATATTCATGGTAGACATTCATTGCCGATTTAAAGGGACAGTCGGGGTAAGGTAAAAAATAGGGACGAAGGCACCAGTCTCCGTCCCGTAGCAAGCATGCAGACTTTTATTTCGCGGAAAGCGCGGCGGTGATTTCCGCCAACTTGGCGCGAAGTGCTGCAGGAACGCGGCGGGCAGCCTTGTTCACATTCTTGTTGTCCTTCGAAGCCTTGGCGTCGTACTCATCGTATGACGCGCCAATGGTCTTGACTTCGTCGAGCCAGCCCTCTTTATCAACCTTAAGGATCGCCTTGAGGAACTTCTCGTTGACGGTATCCTTGCCGGTGTTGTTCTCGAGGCTGATATCAGCGGCCTTAGGCAGGTTGCCGATTGCCGTCTTCTGGCAGCCGACCTTGCCTTCGATACGATCGCAGATCCACTTCAGCACGCGGCTGTTGTCACCGAAGCCCGGCCACATGAACTCACCCTTGGCAGTCTTGCGGAACCAGTTGACGAAGTAGACTTTCGGCAACTTTGTCGGATCGACCGAGGTGCGCTCCATTTCGAGCCAGTGCTGGAAGTAGTCGGCAACGTTGTAGCCGAAGAACGGCAACATCGCCATCGGGTCGCGACGGACCTGACCGATCTTGTCGGAGATAACCGCAGCGGTAATTTCCGAACCGGCGGCGGACCCCATGAACACGCCGTGAGTCCAATCCTTGGCCTCGTTGACCAGAGGAATCGTGGAAGGACGACGACCGCCGAAGAGAATCGCGTCGATAGGAACGCCGGTCGGCTTGTTGTCGTACTTGCCGTTGAATCCGGCCTTGTCCAGCGCGGGGCAGTCCACCGCGGGAGCGGTGACGCGGCTGTTCTTGTGGGCCGCTACATACTTCGACTCCTTGATCTCGGCCTTCGTCATGCCGGGCTTCGGTCCCATGCGGTAGAGATCGTCAGCACAGACGTAGCAGGGATTGCCCTTCCAGTCGATACCTTCGGTTGGAGCCTTGACACCCATGTCCTCCCACCAGATGTCTCCGTCTGGAGTGAGAACGACGTTCGTGAAGATGGTGTCCTTCTTGCAGCTCAAAAGCGCATTGGGGTTGGAATCCATCGAGGTGCCGGGAGCAACGCCGAAGAATCCGTTCTCGGGGTTGATTGCATAGAGACGACCATCTTCGCCGGGCTTGAGCCATGCGATATCGTCGCCGATGGTCTGAAGCTTCCAGCCAGGCAGCTTGGGAAGCATCATGGCGAGGTTGGTCTTGCCGCAGGCGGAGGGGAAGGCAGCCGTGACGTGATACTGCTTCTTCTCGGGAGAAGTGAGCGTGAGGATGAGCATGTGCTCGGCCATCCAGCCCTGATCCTTGGCCATCTTGGATGCAATGCGAAGAGCAAAGCACTTTTTGCCGAGAAGCGCGTTTCCGCCGTAACCCGAACCGAACGACCAGATTTCGCGATCGTCGGGGAACTGGGTGATGTACTTGTCGTCGATCGACTTGGCACACGGCCATGCGACATCCTTCTCGCCCTTCTTCAGCGGAGCGCCGACGGAGTGGATGCAGGGGATGAATTCGCCGCCCTTGTTGAGGAACTTGACGACAGCATCACCGGTGCGGGTCATGATGTTCATGTTGACCACAACGTAAGGAGAATCGGTGACTTCGATTCCGTACTGGGTGATGGGGTTGCCGACGGGGCCCATCGCATAAGGAATGACATACATGGTGCGGCCTTTCATGCAGCCGGTGTACTTCTTGGTCATTTCCTTTTTCATCACAACCGGATCAACCCAATGGTTGGTCGGACCGGCATCAATTTCTTTGTTGGAGCAGATGAAGGTGCGGCCTTCAACGCGTGCAACGTCAGACTCGTGCGAACGGGCAAGATAGCAGCCCGGGCGCTTTTTGCTGTTTAATTTGATGAACTGGCCGTTTTTGACCATCATCTCGCAAATCTCAATGTGCTGTTTCTTGCTTCCGTCAACCCACACCACCTTGGCAGGCTGGCAGATTTTCGTCCAGCGGTCAACCCAATCCAGAACCTTCTTATTCTCGCACTTGATCATTTTTAATTTAACTCCTTGCTGTTACACGGGAGAACGCCCCCCGAAAAAGAAAAGTACATTTTACAATTTTCCTCAACGTTAGACAAGAATGAAGTGTTTGTGGTAAAATACGGACATCAACAAACAACATCAGAGGAATTTTCTATGAAGCGCCTCACAGCCGCATTTGCGATACTGCTTTTCATCAGCGTCGGTTTTTCGTACGCGCAGCTCGAACGGATACTGCCGTCCGTTAAAGATGATTTTTCAAAAGACGAACTCGATATCACCGCCGACAAATTCACCGTCGATCAGAAGACGGGATGGGTTACCGCAACCGGCAATGTCAGGCTCAAGAGCGGCGATCAGCGCATGTGGGCGGACAGCGCCCGGTTCAATCGCCAGACCGGCGCGGTCGAAGCCGACGGCAATGTAATCATCAAAAAAGGCGAATTCGGCACATGGAGCGGTCCGCACATCGAATTCAACCATAAAACCGGCGAGGGACTTTCCGGATTCAGCGAAATCCGTTCCGGCGTAATCCGCATTCAGTCCGAGTCTGCGCAACGCGAGGAAAACGGAAAGTACAACGTAAACGGCATGGCGCTCACCACTTGCACCAACGCCCCCGGACATTGGCACTGGTGCCTGCGCGGCAATGGCGAGTTCCGCGACAACGATTACGTAAAGATCACCCATGCCGTCCCCTACCTTTTCGGGGTCCCGTTCGGCTGGCTGCCCTGGGCGTACCGCGATCTCGACCGTCATTACGGGCTTCGCATACTTCCCGGCTACACGTCAAAATGGGGCGCGTATGTAAAAACCGCCTACGTCTACGAATTGGCTCACTCCAAAAACGGAATCTACACGCTCGACGGTTCCACTCATGTTGATTGGCGCTCGCGGCGCGGCACCGCCTTCGGACAGAATCTCGACTGGAATCTTGAACGCTTCGGCACCGGCACCTTCGAGTCGTTCTACACCCACGATCTCTCCCCCCACAGCAGCCGCAACATCCGCAACTGGATCTCAGACTACAAGGACGACCGCTACCGCTTCCGTCTCTTCCACAAAGCCGAGTTCACGCCGCGCGACCAATTCGTCGTCCGCGCCTCGTACCTCAGCGATTCGATGGTGCAAAGCGACTTCTTCGAACAGGAAGACCGCGGTGAAAGCATTCCGATGAACATGATATCCTATGAGCATCGCGAAAATGAATTTTCGTTCGGCCTCGCGGCGAGCGGTCCGCTCAACGACTTCTACGCCGGAACTTCGCAACTTCCCGAATTCTGGTTTGACATCCAGCCGCGAAATCTTTTCTGGCGTCTGAACTACGAAAACCAGTCGCGAATCGGCTACATGGAACGCGATCGCGCCGAACTGGAACACGCGGATTACGAATACAGATATTATCCCGGCAAATTCGCCGAATATGGCGCATTGCGCGCAGATACGGCGCACCGGTTCACGCTCCCCTTCAAAATCGCCGACGCGCTGAGCGTCGTTCCCCGTGCCGGATACCGGGGAACCTACTGGTCGGACGGACGCGTCGGTGACGACATCTTTCGCCAAAGTTGGGACGCCGGTCTTCAAATCTCCATGCGCGGCGTCGGGGCTTGGAGCGACAACCGCCGCCACATAATCGAACCATACCTCGATTACAGCTACCAGCCGGTTGAATTCTCGCACGGCGCCGAAAATGGGCAGTACTACTTCGACCGCTTCGACCGCTCGCTGGGCTGGCAGGACCTCTTCGGGACCGACGGGGCCTGGCTTCCATACGAATGGCACGGAATCCGCCCGGGCGTCCGGAATATCTGGCAAACGCGCAACGCCGACGGCGTTATCAGAACATTGCTCGAACTCGACACCTACCTCGGCGCCCAGATCGACAGTAACGGACCGCTTGAGAAAAACGGCGTTCGTCTCGCCGGGGTGAAAACCCGGTTCACCCCTGCGGAAAAAATCGAATTCAGATTCCGTGGTGAATTCGACATCGAAGAAGAAAGCGCCGCATACGTTGATTTTGGCGCCTATTGGCGCATCAGCAAAAACTTCCGGATCGGAGGTGGCTACATCGGACGCGACCATTCGGTCTACGATTACGGGACATCGCTGGTCCGCCAGTGGAACGAGTACAGGGAAAACACCGCATATATCGGATTCCAGCATGACATCTGCGATGCGCTGGCATGGAGCCCCTATCTGCGCTACGATGCCCGGTACAATGAAACCGACGAGGTCGGCTGCACCTTCCAATACCGCCTCGACTGCCTGATATTCCAGCTTCGCACCTCGTACATTTCCTCGTTTGAGCGCATCGACGGCTCGGAACGCGGCGATGACTTCAGGGTATCGTTCTCGGTATTGCTGCGAGCCGAAAAAGGCAGTGAAGAGATGGAAAGCGATTGGCGGACACTCTAAATGGGGCTACCGGTTTCCATCAGGAATGTCAGCGTGAGTTTCGGGCGCTATCGTGCGCTCGACTCCGTTTCGCTTGAAATCGCGGCGGGGGAGATATTCTTTTTGCTCGGCCCCAGCGGATGCGGCAAAACCACATTGCTGCGCACGATCGCCGGTTTTTGCAGACCGGAAAGCGGCGAGATTTTCATCGGCGAGGAGGATGTCACCAATCTGCCCGCGCACAAGCGCGATACCGGAATGATGTTCCAGAGCTATGCGCTTTGGCCGCACATGACACTGAAACAAAACGTCTCATTCGGACTGGAGATGCGCAGACTGCCCCGCCGCGAAATTTCCGAGCGCGCCGTCGAAGCGTTGAAGATGGTTCATCTTGACCATCGCGCCGACGATAAGCCCAACGCCCTCTCCGGCGGTCAGCAGCAGCGAATTGCGCTGGCACGGGCGCTGGTAATCAATCCTCGCTGTCTGCTTCTGGACGAACCGCTGTCGAATCTCGACGCCAATCTCCGGCGCGAGATGCGCCATGAAATCCGGCAGGCGTGCAAGAGCCACGGACTTACCGCCATCTATGTCACGCACGATCTCGAAGAGGCCGCCGCCGTTGCCGACCGCATGGCGATAATGAAAGACGGGCGAATCATGCAGGTCGGCACCTGCCGGGAAATAAAAACAAATCCGGCCGACGGATTCGTCGCAGAATTCGTCGGCCGCTGAAAAACGGGTGGGATATCATCCTAACGCATACCGGCATCAAATTGGGCATTGCGCAATGCCGCGATGCGATTCTCAAGCGACGGGTGCGTGGAAAAAATCGAATCGGCGTTCTTTCCGGAAATTCCCATCGCCTTGAGCGAATCGGGAAGGACCCCCGACTTGAGATTGGAAAGGCGTTCCAGCGCGGCAATCATATCCCCTCTGCTTCCGGTCAGCATGACGCTGCCGGCATCGGCCGCATATTCGCGACGGCGGGAAAACCAAAAGACAATCAGCGAAGCGACAAATCCAAATACGATCTGGCAGACGTAATAGACCAAAAAGAAAATCATGCCATCGTCGCGGCGGCGATTCCCGTTGGCGTACGACGACAAATAGGCTATCAAGCGCGAAATGAAAATCACAAAGGCGTTCAAGACTCCTTGTACAAGCGTGAGAGTGACCATGTCGCCATTCTTGATGTGGGCCATTTCATGTCCGAGCACCGCCCGCAATTCGCTCTTGGTCATCTGTGCCATGATCGAATCGGAAACGGCTATCAACGCCGAATTACGGAATGCACCGGTGGCAAAAGCATTTGCAGGACCCGAATAGATAGCGACCTCCGGGGTCTGCAATCCCGCCTGCTGCGCCAACTGTCCGATGGTATTGACTAGCCAAGCCGTCTGCGCATTCTCGCTTCCATCTACCACCACCGCGCCGACCGACCATTTTGCGATGCACTTGGACATCAGCAGCGAGACGACCGCACCGAGCATACCGAAAACCAGGGAAAATACCGCAAGCGAAGCATAGTTGATACCGTGAGCCGACAAATGCCGCATGTCGATATCAAGAAAAGAACAGGCCAGATGGTAAACCAGCATCATCATCACCAAAACGGCGATATTGGTCAGAACGAACAAAAACACTCTTTTCATTATTATAACTTCCTCATGCTTGCGAAATCTTCCCAATTATACATCAGGGCAATGCTCAGAGTACACAATTATTTTTCCGCCCCCCGGTTTTATTCGGCCTCCCACATCTGCATTCCGCCGGGACGGGAGTGCGCGCGAGCGGGGATGTCATCAAAGGAGTACCCGGCATCGTCCTCTTCCGAAAGCTTCATATCCCACCCCGTTCGCCTCCAGATCGGCGAAAAGTTAGGGCAATATGCGGCATAGGCCTCGGCACATCCCCATGCGGCGTAGGCCGCCGGCAGATAGATATGCTTCAGCGTTTCGCCGTAGGCACGGTGCCAACTGGTCCCCATGAATCCGAAAAGCCCCGATTTGACTGCATTCACCCCCATTGAAACCGTACCCACCGGCTTCATCCACGAACTGGGAACGACATCGCGCCCCTGCCCCTTGAAATATTCCCAGGTCGGGAAGGTGTTGCGTTTGCCGCCGTAATACCAATCGCAAACAATTACGTCCTTTGGGATCAACGAAAGCAATTTTTCGCAGCCGGCGCGTGTCGCTCCGTTTACCGGATAGCCGTCCAATTTTGAAAAACGTTCGTCGCTGCCGGACAGCAGCATGTCATGCCACATCAGACATCTGGCAGAGCGCGCCTTCAGGAAACCGGAAACATTGGCGATGTGGCGTCCCACCGTCTCGGGCCAATCTTGCGCTCGGCATTTAGGGCACCCGGGGGCACCGCCCTCGTCGCATCCGATATGAAAATATGGAGGATTGCCGAACAGCTCATGCATCTCCGCGACGAGTTCCAAAATCGTTTTCGTCGCATAAGGATTGCTCAGGCACCACATCCATCCATCCGGTTCAAATACCGGAGCGTAGCGGTAATCGGTATCAAGCGCCACATGCTTGCCGTTGCACGCGCGGGCACCGGACGCATGACCGAAAATGTTCAACTGCGGAATCAGCGTAAGCCCCATGTCCCGAGCCAATGCGCACAAACGCCTGATCTCATCGCGTTTGGCAACCGCATTTTTCCATTTGTACCAGGGAACTTTTTCCGAATCGAAAGAGCCCCAGGTCTCCAAAACCGCATAATTGAACTTCAGCTGGGCGGCAAGGCGGAGCTGCCGTTCGATCATCGTCGCCGGAGTCTCCTGGAACCAGCAGATATGCATCGCCCGGAATTTGAATTTCGGCGCATCCTTAATACGCATTTCGGGACATATCCATGCGCTGCAGCGCAAAACCCCGCGCTCGGCGATCAACGCCATGCGCAATGAGTGATAGGCATTGACAATCCCCTGCATGTCATCGGCAATCAAATCGAAAAATCGCGGGGTCACATTAAGTTCATATCCTCCGCCAGAGGGAAGATGCACCGCCTGCTGCGGCTTGAATGTCGGCGCGACATGCAGCTCGTCCTTCATTTTGCGCGCCACCCAGTGCACCGCCTGCGTATCGTTGCAGGTTATCCGCACCGTTGATTTGCCGTCGAGCCGACAGCACACTTCGGCCTTGTAGGTTAGGGAAACCGGCTCGGGGACGATGCTGGGACGCGCAAAATTCCAATCGGCGGCCAAAAGGAGCGACACCGAGAGAGCCCAAACCGCCATCCCTAAAAACGCCGGTGCATTTCGCATTGATTTCATAACTTTCCCTTTCGCGAAAAGGGAGAGCGGACCATCCACTCTCCCTGCAAGATTTGAATTCCTCAAGCCGCCGCGCGCCTATCGGGTGCGGCCCGATCGTCCCTGGGCGGACTTCTTATTGCCGGCGCCGGCCTTCCATCTGAAGGCTCGAACCGAAAACGGGCGCATCGGCTCTTTCAAATCGTCGCCCTCGTATACACTCTTGATTCGTTTGCCGAGAGCCTCTTTAACGGGGGGATTGGGCACGGCATGCGGGGTTGGATTGACCATAATAACCGTTCCCTTCTCCTCATCGCCGCAGACGATTCCGTACAACTTGCGACCGCTGTCCTTCTTGATCTCCTTCTGGGACTCGCCTTCAGCGACGGTTTCGGTGTAGAAAACCGGCTCGACAAAGGTTCTGCGCTTAGGATTGAGCAACGCTGGAATTATCTTTTTGACATCAGCGATAACCTCGGCCAGATACTGCTGGGCTTCTGGCACGGCAACCAGACCGGTACCGTTGCGCTCATCCCATGCGTACCACATCAGGCCGCGCGCACCGCAGCAGATTGAAATAAACGAGGTCATCAGATGATCGACCTTCTGCTCATGGCCGAACGCTCCCAGAATCATCATTATCGGCTTACGCCCTTTTGCAGATTTGAGCGCCGCACCGTAGCCGTATGCGTATGCGGCGTAATTCTGCTGATCCGTGCTCTTTTTTCCGTCGATATAGTAAATGTCGGGAGCGATGATATCGGCACCGCGCTGAATGAGATCGTAACGGGGGATATTGTTGTGGACAATGGTTTTGGGGTGGAATTTATCATTCTCAAGAACCTGCGCCACATCATACGCAAGCTGCGCGTCCCAATCATGGAGCGGCTCATCCGGAAGATACCACATAAGCAAATTCTTGCACGGTGAATAGTATGCAGGCATGTGATGGAAGCCCCCGACCCCCTTTTCGTTGTTCTCGAAGAAAACCTTAAGCCCCAGCTCCTCGGCCGCGATAAAGGATTCCTTTTTCCGCGACAGCCATTGGAAGGTGGTGACGGTGTTGAAACCGAGCGGCACAATATCTTTGTACTGGTTGGGATACAAATGGTAGATGACAAGCGGGAAGAACGGCTGACCGTCAACCAGCATCGTCATATCCTCATCCATGATCACGCCGCCGGGATGCTCGTTACCGCGCACCTCGAAGTTGTTTTCCGCCGAATAAAATCTACCGCCGCTTTGAAACTTGGCCTGAACCTGATATTTGTCGGAAGGCTCAAGCTGCATCGGAAGATCGACGGTGATTTCAAACTCGTTCTGCTTTACGTTGTCTCCGGCCGCGATCTGCTTGCGCGCCAACTGTTTGCCCTTCGGATCAAGCACGGTCAGCGAAACCTTGTCATTGGCTGCACGCCCGTTTATCGGGTTTGCGGTAACGATGAACATAACATTCTTGACACGTCGGGAAACGGAAAGCACATTGCGATATCTCGGTCCCCGAACCGCAAGGTACGGCTCGCTTTTCCCCTCGATCAGAGGGATGCTGACCGTTCCCTCCTTATTGGCGATGGTAATTGAGGCGAATATATCGGTTTTCTCGGGAAGCTCGTAGGGAATTACGAAACCGACATCGGACGAGTCCTTAATTTTAGTGAAGTTTTTGACGATTTTGCGTTCATCCGTACCCTGTTTGATTACAAGTACAGCTTTGCCCAATCCACTTCCCCACATCGGCTGAAAGCGCATGAACATTCTCTGCTTGCCCGGCACCAGGCCGAAACGCTTGCAGCGAACCGGCTTCAAACCAAGGCGACTGCAAGCCAGATATGCGCGCAAATCCGCGGCGACCGAACGCCAACGTTGCTGCATTGACGAGACATAGACAAATCCGCGACCCTGATTGCGCACCACGGTAACTGGATGAAATCCCATTTTTCCGCTGCAGGTTGATACGATGTCCCATCCTTCAACCTTCCTGAGACAGTGCCACTGGCTGCACTCGTAGTCAACCTTCATCGGGAAATTGCGCAAGGGATGTCCGGGCTTAGTATCAAGAACCCATCCGTTGGTGACGCGGTCAGGAAATCCCGCACATCCCGTCGGAGACATCGTAACGCCATCGGTTAAACCCTCCACGAATTTGGTGTACCAGGCGCCATTGCAACCGTCAAAAACGCAAAACCCGCCGCCACGATTAACCCAGCTTTTGAAGTCATCGACAAAGGAGGCAAGGTCTGTGCTTAAATCCAAATTCAATCCGGTCATGACCAGATCAAACTCGTCAAGGCGCTGAATGGCATCGGACATATCGTCGCTACGAAACACCTCGTATTCCATCGCCATCTTCTCAAGGGCGAACTTGTAGATGTTTTTCTCGGGATCGCGGGGGGAAATCAGAACCATCACCTTGCAACGCGATGGAGGAAGCGCGTTTTCTGAGGATGGTACCGCCTGCTCTTTAACATTATCCTGCGTCTGCCCGAAAACATACTGGGAAAAAAACAGTGAAGACAACAGCAAAATCAACAGAAATCTCATCTTACCCCCTTGATAAATTCAATAATAAAATGAAAACAGTCAAACTAGTATATAATTATTTCACCCTTTAAACAAGGATTTTAGCCGATTATAATCAAAAAAGTGGACTAAGCCACTTTCTCGACGGCAAATCGGTATATCCATAGCGAGGCTTGATAAATGCTTGAAAAAACCAATTTCAAATTCGAGAGAAGCAATTCGCCGTACTGTGAAAAATCCGCAGCCGTGGTGCACACTATCCAAATTCCGGTAAAAAGAAGATTGAAAATCAGAATGAACGAATACGAAAAAACATATCCCCAATCTTTAACATCGCTTTGTCTGACCAAAAGCGCGCTAACGGTAAAGGTGGCGTGGAACGCCCAGGTTGCACCTATCAGAAAATACCAGAGCGGCGCGCACGGCACCGGGGATGAAATCAAATACCAAACACCGTACATCAGCAACACGACGAAGGTGTAAAAAGGGATAAAATACGGAGAAAGCGAAATTAACAGATTGTCCTTGGATAATAGTACGCTTCCGCCATTTTTATTAACGGTGATTTTTCCCGCTTTTGCGCCGCACAGCAAACCGAAAATCAAATGCGTCAGCTCATGCCCCAGCACATAAGCGCGAAACGGACGGGGACAGAAAACCCAGATTGCAAGCCAAACCGCAACACCGGCAAGAAAAAACCAATGCAACTCCGGCAGCAGCGCGCCATGGGGAGATGGGATCGAGAGAATGATTTGAAACGTCGCAATCCCGACGGCAACGGCAATCGGCAATAGAATCAGACCTAGCAGCAGCTTCATAGGAAAACAAAAAAAGCGTGACCGTGATGGTCACGCTTTTCGCGGCGCGAAAATTTATTTCGCGATAACGCGGGCCATTTCCAAAACCTTGTTGGAGTAGCCCCACTCGTTGTCGTACCAGGCGCAAACCTTGACAAAAGTCTTGTCAAGCTGGATGCCGGCCTTGACATCGAAGATGGAGGTCAGCGGGCAGCCGCGGAAGTCGGTGGAGACGACAGCCTCGTCGGTGTAGCCCAGGACACCCTTGAGCTCGCCTTCGGAAGCGGCCTTCATGGCGGCGCAGATTTCCTCGTAGGAAGCTTCTTTCTCGAGTTCGCAGGTCAAATCGACGAAGGATACGTCAGAGGTAGGAACACGGACGGACATACCGGTCAACTTGCCGTTGAGTGCGGGAAGAACCTTGCCGACAGCCTTGGCAGCACCAGTCGAGGACGGAATCATGTTCTCGAGGATGCCGCGACCTCCGCGCCAATCCTTCTTCGAAGGACCGTCAACCGTCTTCTGGGTAGCAGTAGCGGCGTGGATGGTGGTCATGAGACCGCGCTTGATGCCGAAGGTATCATTGAGAACCTTGGAGATAGGAGCAAGGCAGTTCGTGGTGCAGGAGGCATTGGAGATGATGTCCTGACCGGCGTAGGTCTTGTCGTTTACGCCGTAGACGAACATCGGGGTCGAATCCTTGGAAGGAGCGGACATGATGACCTTCTTGGCGCCGGCCTCAATGTGCTTGCGAGCCTTGGCGTCTTCAAGGAAGAGACCAGTCGATTCAACGACGATGTCGGCTGCAACTTCGTTCCACTTCAGGTTGGCAGGATCCATTTCAGCGGTGAGACGGATTTTCTGACCATCAACGATAAGAGTGCTACCCTCGACTTTGATGTCGTGATTGAAGATGCCATGGACAGAATCGTACTTGAGCATGTAAGCCAAGTATTCGGGATCGAGCAAATCGTTGATGCCGACAATCTCGATGTCATCAGCGAAATTTTCAACCGCAGCGCGGAAAACCATACGGCCGATACGACCGAAACCATTAATACCAACTTTAATCTTTGCCATTTTAATTCTGCCTTTCTATCGTGCTGGGAACCGCGGTCAAAAGAATCGAATTGGTTGCCTCATTAGGACTCGAACCTAAACAAGCAGATCCAGAGTCTGCTGTGCTACCATTACACCATGAGGCATCGGAGCGGGTTCCCGCAAAAACGAGACTGAAGTCTATCACAATACGCCCTGCCGTTCAAGCATAAATTTTAATTATTTTTTTATCGAAAAAATTCCTGATATGCGTGTTGCGGTACCATGGTTGATTTTGGTAAAATGTACATTTCAAAGAAAGCAAAAAAATGAAGTGTGAAATTTGCCATAAACAAGATGCCGTCGCTGTAGTCAAAAAAATAGTAAACGGCAGAAGCAGAGAGTTGTTTGTCTGCGTGAATTGCGCTAAAACGGAACAGTCGGCATGCCACGGTGCTCCGTCAGCAGCAGCGCACTCGCGAATCGTCAATGCGCAGCAAAAAAGAGATCCGATGATGTTGGGTTTGTTGCTGGGAGAAGCTTTCAGCGTGCTGGGAAAAACCATTCACGACCAGCAGCTTCCTCCCGTCAACCCCTCGTGCCCCCATTGCGGCATCACGCGCAACGAAATGCGCGCCCGCGCCAGTTTCGGGTGCCCCGAATGCTACAAGACTTTCGCCCGCGAAATCAGGCATTGGATAGCGATGGACCAGTACTCAACCGTACATGTCGGCAAGGCTCCCGTCAAATACCAGTTCGCCGCAGAACGGGTGAGACTCGAAAAACAGCTCTACGATGCGATTTTCGCCCAGCGCTTTGAAGATGCCGCACAGATCCGAAACAAGCTGAACGCTCTTCCGCGCTCTGGAAGTGACGGAGAAAAGAAAGCATGATTTTCTTTCGTGACAAAACACCGCCATACCGAAAAACCGGTGCATGGGCAAGATGCTGCACGGGAATCGAAGGTCCGTGCCGCATGAGTCTGGCGCGCAATCTCAGTGGCGAAAAATTCAACGCATGGGCCACATCGCGGGAAAAAGACGCCATTCGTGAAAAAATACTCAACGCGTTGAAAAAAGCCGATGCGGACATGGACACGGTCTTTCCCCAAGACATCGCCCCTGCCGGACGCAAATACTCGTTTATTCCATTTAAGGGCTCTAACGCCTACGCCACGCTGGAAGAGGCCGATCACCTGCGGCTCGAGATTTTTTGCGCACCCGACGGCGATACCGAAGCGCAAACCGCATGGCAGGAACTCAGACGCATCGATATGCTGCTGGAGGAGCATTTGGACTGGGCTTGGACCGTCGACCTCGGATATATGACGGCCGACCACATGTCGCTGGGCACCGGACTGCACATGACCGGAGTCTTTCACTTCGTCGGCTTGAAAATGTTCAATGACGTATCTGCCGTCCTCAACGCCCTTGAGCGTCTGAGATTTCAAGTTGAGTTTTGCGGCAAAGAGGCCGAGGCCGGAGAGTTTCCGGTCTACCGGGTAACCAACGCCCAGACGCTCGGAATGGACGAAAGCGCCATCATCGCCCGAACCGAACGAATCTTCAAAGCGTTGCGGGAACACGAGGCGAGAGCACGGTATTCTTTGATGAAAGAGCATCCGCTTCGGGCGATGCAACACGTTTCTGCCGCATTGTCAAAATTGAAAAACTCATTCCTGCTTACCGATCGGGATGCGCTGATTCTGCTTACCGCGCTGAACTTTGGCGTAAACATGGGATTGGTCCGAGGTATCAGCGCCGCCGACCTGCAAATATTGCTGACCGCAACGCAGAGCGCAATGCCGTCTGAGGGCGATCCCGACGCCGCTGACGATCTAGACTTGTTCAACAGCGAACGGGCCGAGCTAATTCACAAGAAGCTGCGAAACGTGCAATTCTCTGACAATATTGCGGCTGAATGGGGTATAATCGACGGAGTCTGATATGAATAAAACGAAATCGACCGACTCGCTCTGGTGCCGGGCACTGGCAGGCGCACTGTTCTCTTTTATTTTGGTCTGCGGTTGCAGCACGATACAAAAGGCGAGAGACGTCCAATCGGGCAATGATGTGCTCGACGGCGAACGCACCCTATTGCCTGCCGATGTCGGATTGCATTCCGGCAGCACGGTCACCGTTGAACGGCTGGGCGACATCGCTCTGCGCTACCACCCTTCGGTTGTGCAGGCCTCGCAGGCGGTGGAACGGGCGCGCAGCGCGGTCAAAATCACCAAGGCGGGACGCTGGCCTCATCTGAGCGCAAATGCCGGGTACACGCGTTCAACATCCAATTCGCGCGGCGACAACCATTCTGAAATGAGCGGATCATGGAGCGGCGCGCTGGGGCTTGATTTGCTTATTTACGATTTCGGGAAACTCGATGCCGCAGACCGGCAGCGCGCCGAAGAGGTAATCGCCGCAGAACAACTGCTGCGCCAGACTCAGGTCAGCGTCCTCTACGCAGTAAGATCAGCCTTCTTCGAAGTTCACCGCGCATCTCACCTGATGACGGTGGCGGAAGACAACCTCAAGCAGTACAAGATACACCTTGAAGAAGCCAGAGCCATGCTCGATGTCGGCAGCTGCCGCAAATACGATGTCACAAAAGCCGAAGTCGACTACAGCAATGCTCAACTCGACCTGATTACAATCAGCAACAATCTGATCATTGCGCGCGCCGAGCTGAACAAATCTATCGGCTTGGCGGACTCGCCGGATTTCAAACTGCAGACCTCAACTCTGCCCAAACGACAGATTAATCTCAATGCGGACGAACTGATGGCGGTAGCGCGGTTCAACTCGCCTTCGCTGGCGGTGCTGCTGGCGCGCGAACGCGCCGCAAGCGCCTATATCGACGAAACCATCGCCGACCTGTATCCTTCGATTTCCGCCGGCATAAGTGCCAACACTTCGGGCGGCTCGGCATTCCCCTTTACCTTCAACTGGTCATGGCTGACGCGGGCGACCTGGGATGTATTTACCGGATTCAAGCGGATGGAAAACATCAACGCCGCCATATCATCGCTGCGTAGCGCCCGGGCGCAGGTATCCGCCGCCGAACAGGAGCTGTACCTTGAAATCGTCAATGCGGTAACCAAGCGCGATTGCGCACGCGAAAGCTCGACCATCGCGCAGAAGACTCTGGTGCAAGCGAAGGAGAATCTTGAAATCGTAAACGAGCAGTTCCGGGTTGGAACCTCATCATCGATAGAACGCACCGACGCGCAGGTGCTGGTCACCCAGGCCCGCGCCGATGTCGTGCGCACCTATTACGACGAGCAGATTGCACAAGCAAGAATCGCCTCGCTGATCGGACTGACCAACGGACCGATTCCGGAAGCACCGCAAAACAAACAATGAACAGACTCGTCCCGCCAGTAATTTTGACCGCCGCGCTATTTTTGACCGCCCCCGCCGCAGAGGGCGCTTGGTCGTTTTCGCGGCCAAGCGCGCTGTCCGACATGCTGATTGCAATCCCACTGATGAACCGGGCCAAGGGATTGCCGCTCGAACCTCCGCGCACCCACACCTATCTGCCGGTCAGAACATCGGACTCGCTGACGCGTGAAGACCGTTTTTCCCCCTTTGAGCTGTGGTACAACGATCAGCACGAAGCGCGCTGGC
This sequence comes from Kiritimatiellia bacterium, assembly GCA_045540275.1. Lineage (GTDB taxonomy): Bacteria > Verrucomicrobiota > Kiritimatiellia > RFP12 > UBA1067 > RGIG8368. The sequence goes on from JAZQGX010000012.1 coordinate 20,788, forward strand.
AGGACGAGGACGGCAATGGAATTACCATCGCAACCGTCAAATGCGAATTCCCTGACTTCCCGATCAACCCGCAGACCGACGATTACCGTCATGTCAAACTCGATGATTTCCGGGCCGAATGCGCCCGCGCAAAATGGAGCATATCCAGCCGTGATCTGAAAAAGCTTCAAGGTTGGGTAGCTGACTTTGTCCCGGCCAAAATATTTGCGCCCGAACGGCTGGACATCAATTCCCATGCGCTTGAAACGCTGCTCCGCTTTCCCAATGACGGCAATCTGCTGATTTACGTCTTTCTGCCGAAGAGCGCGGGGAAAAGTTCGTCACGACGATGGATCGCCGTGATTGCCGAACCGGAAGAAAACAACTGCGGCAATGCCGGGCGCGAACAGTTTGAAAAGAAGTTTCTCGGCGGAATCAAACCCGTAACGAAATCCGATGACAGGAAAAAAGCGGAAACGGAACGATCGCTCAAACTTGAAAAAGGTGCCAGGGACACCTTCCCCTACCACCCCGTCCGCGAAGCTGCAAAAAAAAGCATCCTCCACCACGGCGGCGACTGGTGGATTTACGAGACCGAAGGATACATCGTACTTTCTGATCTGTATTCCGGCATCGGGAAAAGCGTAATGCGGGATCTGTCTGAATATCTTCCTCCTTTCAGAAAAATTCTGCAAAAACTGCTACCGCCGCTGGACACGCAGGCGAATGATGTCTTTCTCATCAGAATTTTCGCAAGACGGGAATCGTATCTGCAATATGCCGGGCCGCAGATGCAGTGGTCGCAAGCATTCTGGGATCCAAAGCGGCGCGAACTGGTAATGCACAATGCCGGCGGCGAGGAAGAGACGATGCCGACCCTGCTGCACGAAGCTACCCATCAGCACATCTCATTCGCCTATGCGATGATCATGACTTCGCCCTGGTTCAATGAGGGGCACGCCTGCCTTTTAAGCAGATTCATTCCCGAAAACGGAAAGGCCAAGGTGGGCATCGATGACAAATATTCGATTCTGCTTGCCGCCAACCCAGAAACGACCGCACTGCTACTGCCGCCGCTTTTGTCGCTCAGCTACGAAGAGTTTTACGACAAAGACATCGCCCGCAAGCAATTCAACTACGCGCTTGCCTGGGGATTGTGCTTCTACCTGCAGTACGGAATAAAAGCGGACAATGCACCCGCCCCCTATTCTGAAATACTGGAGCGCTACATTAAGGCGCTGGCGCGCACACGGGATGCGGCCATTGCGACGGAAGAGGCTTTTGCCGATATCGACCTTGCCGAATTCTCCGTGCGCTTCGCCGAATTCTGGAGCAGAGGCGATATGGCGAAAAAAGCCCTTCGCCTGAATTTTTAGGAGTAACGGAACTGGAGTAAACGATGATGGCAGCCAATCAAATTCATTTCACCGCCCCGGGACAGGTACTGGGATTCAAAACCAGACGGGGGCTGAACTGGTTTACCGTAGGTTTGCTCTACGCCATGTTCTACATGTGCCGCTACAATTTCAGATTTGCCGGGCCCGGAATGCGGGCGGAGTTCGGCTGGACTACCGGCGACATCTCGACCATCGCCGCCTGGTTCTCGATTGCCTACGGCACGGGACAACTGCTCAATGGGCTTTTCTGCGATCGTCTCGGCGGTCGCGTATCCATGCTCATGGGGGCGATCGGTTCAATCATCACCACCCTTTTCATCGGATTCTCGCCTTGGACAGGTTCATTTGCCGCCTTTGCGGCAATGTGGATGGTCAACGGCTACATCCAGGCGGCGGGAACGCCGGGAATGGTGAAAATCAATGCGGCTTGGTTCAACAAGGAGGAACGCGGTCTTTTTTCCGGAATTTTCGGATTCATGATTCAATCAGGGCAGGCGATGATTTCTGCGCTCGCCCCCTGGATTCTCAACGGATTTACCTTTTTGGCTATGGTCGTCGGACCCGGACAGTGGCGGATGCTATTCTGTATTCCTCCGATCTTTCTCGCGCTGGTATCGATCTTCTTCTACTTTGTCGCGGCTCAAAGCCCGGATGACGCGGGCTTTTCAGGCATCATCAAAGACGATGTCGACAGCTCGGCGGGAACGACGGTTTCCATCGGAGAATCCTTCAAGTTCGTTTTTGCCAATCCGCTGGTCTGGTTCTACGCGGTGGCATACGGCTGCACCGGCGCGGTGCGCCACGCCGCCGACCAACTCTCGCCGATGTATTTTGAAGACTGTCTCGGGTTCAACATGAAAACCGATTTGCCGCTGGTGGCCGGGGTAACGCTGGTGCTGGTGCCGATTGTGGCGGTATGCGGTTCGGTGCTCTCCGGCTGGATTTCCGATCGGTATTTCAAAGGCAACCGCTATCCGGTGGCGATGGTGCTGTACTACGGCGAAGCTTGCGTGATTGTTGCGGCAACCACGGTGATGGCTCTTGGCATAATCCGCCCCACAATGTCCGGAATCCTGCTGGGATGCCTGTTTCTGGTGCTGATCGCAATTACCGCCAACTCCACCCACTCCATTGTCGGGGCGGCCGCACCGGTGGACATCGGAGGAAAGAAGATGGCGGGTTTCGCATCTGGCGTAATTGATTCATTCCAATACTATGGCGCGGCAATCGGGCTGTTCATTACAGGAAAACTGCTTGATGTGTCACTGCCCGGCAATTACACCGTATGGTTCGGACTGATGGCGTGCTTCGCATTTTTCGGCGGTTGTGCGATGCTTTCGCTTCTGCTCAGACAGACCCGGCACCAGACCGCAAGCCGCACGGTAATCGCGGTGATGGTGCTGTTGGCGGCCGGCGGCCTCATTTTCGGCAGATGTCAATACCGCTTGATGCATCCCCGGGCAGTGGCGCATTACACCGAAACCGCAGAGAAGATGTTGAAAGAAGGCAATCTCGCCAAGGCGGTTGAATACGCCTCTCGGGTCGCCCGAATCGATGTCGGCAATGCTAAGGCCGCAGAAATTCTGGCGGCCGCAGCGAAGATGCAGAAAAATCCGGAGGAGAAAAAATGAGCAATCAGCAACCTACGCCGTCGAAAATGCAATTGCGTCTGAAGGAAGCGTGCATCAAAGTCGAAAAACGCTTCATGCTTCGTGACCCGCGCATGGCATTTGCAATTAAGTTCACCCCCGCCGCCCTGGTTTTTGCCGTTGCCGTACTCTGCGATTCGCTCCCGGCCCTTCCGGCCGTCATTGCCGCGGTTGTCGCTGGTTATGCGGCAATAGAAAGTGCGGTTCGACGGCTGCGCGATTGCGGATGCAACTCGGTACAGATGCTTCAAATTGTCGTTCCGATTTTCGTCTGCGGATGGATCGGCCCCAGAATCACCAGTCATTCCATCCGAATTGCCTTCTATTCGTTGCTTTGCCTGTGGCCAGCGATATTGATTTTGAAACTATACTTCAAAGGTTCGGTTCCAAATACAGATTATCAATGAGAATTCTGCTTTTTCTGTTTTTAATCTGCGCAACTCTTTCGCTGCCGTTCTTTCTGCATAATGGACAACGAATGGGTTCATACGATCCCTCAACTCCGACTATCGTCATCATCACTCCTCAAAACAGTGCCATCCGCGACGAATTCTCCGCCGGGTTCTCAAAGTGGCACGAAAAAAAATACGGAACCCCGGTCGTTATCGACTGGCGTGTGACCGGAGGGGCGACCGAGATAATGCGCTACCTCGAAAGCGAATACACGGCGGCGAAAAAACGGGGAAAACCGTCGGAGAACATCTCCGTTGGAATCGACCTGCTCTATGGCGGCGGCGAATATAACCACAGCTACGCCGAAAGAACCGGACTCACCGAACCGGTCTGGCCAAAAGGCCGCGAGCCGCAGGGGGTGGTTGCGGATGAATACGGCAAGCGCAAATTTCCAGAGACGCTCGGAGGCGCGACATTGCAGAGCGAGAATTTTTTCGCCGTCGTCTTGAGCTCCTTCGGCATTTGCCGGAATGTCGACCGCCTGAACGATCTCAAAATAGACAATCCCCCGTCGTCCTGGGAAGATCTGGCTGACGAAAAACTGTTCGGGGCAATCGGTCTAGCAGACCCGACCAAGAGCGGAAGTGTCGCCAAAGCATTTGAAATTATCGTTTACTCCCAGATGATGAAAAACGCCATCGCCTCCGGCTACCAACCCGACGAGATCAGAAGAATAGAGGCGGCGGTTGCCGCAGGGCAAAAGGCACCGGACGGATACGAACGAACGTTGGACGAAGGGTGGCGCAAGGGGATATGGCTACTGCAGGATATCGGTGCCAATGCAAAGTACTTCACCGCTTCTTCCGACAAAATTCCCGCCGATGTCGCAAACGGGCTGACCGCTGCCGGGGTTTGCATTGATTTCTACGGACGGGCCCAGGCAGCGCAATCTATCCGCGCAGACGGAAGAACGTCGATGGAATTTTCCGTTCCTCTCGGCGAGGCCGGCGTTACCGCCGACACGGTTTCAATTTTAAAGGGAGCTCCGCACCGCAAGCTGGCGGAACGTTTCGTAGAATATTCGCTTTCCGAAGCGGGGCAGAAGCTCTGGTATCTCCCCCCGGGGTCGCCCGAAGGCCCAGAGAAACACGCTCTGGGACGAATGCCGGTATTGGAAGCTCTTTACGATGAGAACGTAAATACGCCGCAACCTGCCTCCAACGCCTACCTGCTTGCCCGTAAATTCGACTATTTTCCCCGTTGGACCATGCGGCAGTTCGCGCCGCTGCGCGATTTATTCCGCGCCATGTGCATGGATTCCGGGAGAGAATTGCGAAAAGCAAGAGCGGCAATTATCAAAAATGAAGCGGCAAAACAAAATCCGAAGGCGGTCAAACACCTTCGGAAAATGCCTTTTGAACCTTTCACCCGGGCCGGGTTGAGCAACGAGGCCTCAAACAAGCCGCGACAAAAACTTTTGCAGCAGTGGACCGAATTCTTCCGTTGCAACTATCGCATTGCGGCCAAGAGCGCCGAATGCGATTAAAAGGTGTGTATCAGCAATCCTGAACGCAATTTCGGTTCAAACCATGTGCTCTTCGGAGGCATGATGGCATCGGCGTCAGCAATATCCATCATCTCGTCAACGGTCACAGGATACATTGAAAACGCAACGGCATCTCTACCGCTGTCAACTCGTTTTTCCAACTCCCCGGTTCCGCGGATACCACCGATGAAGGAGATACGGTTATCGGTACGAGGATCGGCAATGCCCAATACCGGAGCAAGCAAACGGTTTTGCAGAACACTTACATCCAAGCGTCCGACAACGTCCTCGTCTACGGGATTGGCCCATGACAGCTGATACCACTTGCCTGCAAGGTACATGCTTACCGCACGCCCCTCGGTCGGAGTGGCGGATGCTCCCTCGCTCACGCGGAAAATCTCCTTGACCTTCGAAAGAAAATCTTCGGCTGTCAAGCCGTTCAAATCCGCAACGCAGCGGTTGTAGGGAAGAATGCGAAGCTGTTCGGCGGGGAAGAGTACCGCAAGGAACCAGTTGAACTCTTCGCTTCCGTCGTAATCTGGTTTCTGCGAACGGCAGAGCGAGCCAACGCGAAATGCGGAAGCTGCGCGATGGTGTCCATCGGCGACATAGGAGACGGGAACGGAGGCAAAGGCTTTGACGTACTCCTCTCCCGCGCCATCGACGCGCCAAACCGTGTGCCGGATGCCGTCAACGGCGGTAAAATCGTAAAGAGGCTCTCTGGAGGTGGTTTCCGCGGTCAGGCGGTCAAGCTCGGCGGTAGCGCGATACGTGAGAAAAACCGGACCGGTATTTGCACGCAACTCAAAGGTGTGGCGAGTACGGTCGTCCTCTTTGTCCTTGCGGGTTTTTTCGTGGCGACGGATCACATTACCGGCATAATCGTCAATCGAGCAGCAACAAACCACTCCAGTCTGAGAATGACCATCCATAATCTGACGGTAAAGATAAACATGCTCGCCGTCATCGGAATTCAAAACGCCGCGATCTTGAAGAGCCTTGAAATTCTTGACTCCCTGGGCGTAGACCGCATCACTGTAGATATCAGTGCCCGCCGGCAGGTCGATTTCAGGACGCGCAACATGAAGAAAGCTGTCGGGATTTCCCTCGGCAAGGCGGAACGCCTCGGCGGTATCAACGACATCATATGGGACGGAAGCTAAAGAAGCGGCCCGCTCGACAGCGGGCCGTAATGCGCAAAAAGGCTTGATTTTCATAAGTTTAGAAGCCTACATTGAGAATCGGGCAGAAAGGAATCTGGCTGTCGCGGATAACATTGATCGCGCCAAGCTGAAAACCGTACATTCCTTCGGTGCGGTTGATAAGACCAACCTGGAAGCCGTTGGAGAATTCGGCGGTATTGATCAACCCAACCTGAATACCCTTCAACTGACCAGCGCCGTTCCAGAGACCGACCTGCATTCCAAAGATATCCGCGCGGCCAGCGCTGTTCCAACCGATACCAATCTGGAAACCGGCCAAAACATCAACGACTTCGTTGCGGAGAAGGTTCATCTGCATACCGTAGAAATTGTTGGCATGACCGGCGAAACCCAGCTCGAAACCGGTCATCTGATCGATGTGACCGTTGAAGTTGAGGTGCAAGCCGACGATATCAACATCCTGAACATCGTTAAAACCGATAAACCACGGAGCCTGCTGAACCGGAGGAGTCTTAGCGACTTCCTGTTCCTCTGCCATCGCTCCGAAAACCGCAAAACCGGCCATCAAACATCCGATTATCAACTTCTTCATGCCAACCTCATTTATTGATTCAAGGTAAATTCCTTTGTCCATCAAAAACGAAATGATTCTATCATTTTTACCAGCGTAAATCAAGAACCCATTTAGGTTTATTTCCCTGGGGCGTCCGCCGCCTTCCATTCCCTGATAAGTTCGAACAGCAATTCCGGGTAATCGGTGGCAAAGCTATCGAAGCCGAGAGCCCATGCGCGATTCATAATCTCTTTTTTCTTCCCCTCCTTGCCCCAGACAAACCCCTGCACCGTAACCCCGTTTTTATGCAGTTTTTCGATCTGTTCGCGCAAAAACGGCGACCCCGGACAGAACGGATCGTCAAGTTTGGAATCGGCAAGCACGTGGAACTGCACCTGGCTTACGCCGTAATACCGGTTATCCTCAATCGTTTTCAACTGACGTAACACCTGCCGCTGGGCCTTTTCTCTGGCCGCATCGGTGATTACATTTGGCCATGAAAAACCGATCCAGACCATGGTCTTTCCATCGGGTACGATGTCGCGCCATTTTTTCACATTCCAGTACGAAGGAGAAGTGAAGTAAATCTGGCCGGCGACCCCGAGTTTATTCGCCATCTCCGCCACCAATTTCGGAGGTGCGCCCTTCTCGTCCAAATACAGAATCCGATCTGGGCGTCCGACCATCGTCGTCAAAACGCTCTGCATCGTCGCAATACGGGTGAAGGCAAACTCCGGTTTCAAATAGGAACCGACATCGACATCTCGAATCTGCTCCCAGTTCAAGGTCGAGATGCTGGCTTTTGCCAACTCTTTTGAAATGCCGCGGCCGACGCGAATAAGTTTGTCGTCATGGAACGCGATTGCAACCCCGTCTTTGGTAAGGCGGGCATCGATTTCCGGAGCGCAACCGTTGCCCCACGCCCAGAGGCAGGACTCGAGCGCATTGTCAGGTCTGCTTCGCGCTCCTCCCGCCCGGTGAATCTGGCAACGGAAAAGGCCATCCGACCTTCTGACCGGCGAAACCTCATCCGCAGTAATCGGCAACAATGCAAGTTGCGACAAAACCAACGCTAACCCCAATTTGCCCATAATCAACGCTACGCTCCATTTCTGATTTAAGATGATCTACTTGATTTCCAGTGTTGCCGGTGTCAAGCTGCCGCAACTTGCAACCAGCTTGATGGCGCCGGGCGCGGTTCTGCGCACGACCGCAACCGCTTTGCCATAGTAAAGCGGATGGGATGAAACATCTGTAAAGACATCATAGGCGCGAGGATTTCCGTTGCCGACCGCGACGATTTCACCGGGCCCTTCAATCGAGAACGAGACGCGCTCCATCGAAAGCGGATCGCGAGTGCCCTTCTCGTCGACCAAATCCACCTGAACAAAACGGGTGGAGGCATCGGCCGGGTTGTGGGGATCGTCTGTCAGCTTGACCGCAACCGCCTTGCCGCAGGTGCGCATAGCCTTTTCTCCAACCGCCTTGCCATCACGGTAGGCGACCACCTTCAACTCGCCCGGTTCGTACGGAACGTCGAACCAGCGCAGACGGTAGGTGGAGCAAACCGCAAAATATTTTGCATCCAAAATATTAGGACGCTCCGCAGGATCCTTCTTCGATTTCTTCCCGAGCGACTTGCCGTTAAGGAACAGCTCGGCGGAATCTGCGTCAGTGTAGACATAGACCGGAATCTTTTTGCCTTCACGCCCTGCCCAGTTCCAGTGGGGAAGGATGTGCAGTGTCGGCAATTCGGGTTTCCAGTGTGCACGATACAGCCAATAGCGGTCCTTCGGAACGCCGCAAAGGTCGGCGATGCCGAAATAGGAGCTGCGCGCGGTCACGCTCCGCGGCATTGAGGTGGGAACCAGATGTCCGTATTCCATCGGGGTCGGTTCGCCGAGATAATCGATACCGGTCCAGACGAATTCTCCGCCGCAGTAGCGATCACGCTCCATTCGGAAAAATTCAAGATCTGGGATATCGCTCCACCATGCCGAAGAGTGGTCGTAAGAACTGACGTGGAGTTTGCTGTCGCCGTAGCAGGTTTTGCTGGTCGGAAGCAGATAGCCGTAATAACCCCATTCGCTGACCGCCGACGCCGATTCGGAATACAGCACCGGCTTGTTGGGGTACTGCTTCTTCATGATATTGTACTGTTCGCCGTAATTCCATCCGGTCAAATCGAGTGCGCCCAGCACATCATTGGTCACCGCCTCCTTGTGGCAGAGACCGATGGCGACCGGACGCGAGGAGTCGATATCGCGGATCGTTTTGCAAAAGCGCTCGATGCGCTCTTTGCTCATGCCGGAGGCGTCTCCCATTGTATTCGAACTGGTCGCCTTGTTCAACCATATCTCATTGCCGATCGACCAGATGAAGACGCAGGGATGATTGCGGTCGCGATTTACGAATTGCCGGAGGTTGCGGTCGACATAATCCTCGAGATTGTCATCCTTGGTGCGACCGGCAGTGCCCTCCCACTTGTCGAAGCATTCGTTCCAGACAAAAAGTCCCATTTCATCGCAAAGATCGAGCAGATGCGGACAGGGCGCATTGTGCGAGGTGCGGATTGCGTTGACACCCATCTCCTTCATGAGCAGAAGCTGACGCTTCATTACATCACGGTCGTACGCCATGCCCAGCGGCCCCATATCGGAGTGAAGATTGACCCCTTTGAGCTGCTCGCGCCGACCGTTGAGGAAGAATCCCTTTTGCGCGTCGAATTCAAATGTGCGGATTCCGTATCTGAAAGTCTCTCCGGCGATTTTTTCCTTGTAGAGATGCGGTGTCTTGAAGCTCCAGAGTTTTGGACTACGCACCTCCTTCTTGTAGCTGACCTTTTCTCCGTCCACCCGTTCGTAGGAAATTTCAACCGTCGCCTTTTTACCGTTGGTCATCTTGGCTTCGGCGACAAAGGTGCCCGGGCGCACGGCGTTTGCGGGACGCACCGCAAGACGAACGCTGCGGTAGATACCGCCTCCGGGATACCATCTCGAGCGATGCGTTTTCGTGGAGGCCTTCACCGCTACCAGATTGTCCCCCTCCTTCAACGCATCGGTGACATCAAGCCAAAAGCTCATATACCCGTAATCCCAGCCGCCGACCTTCTTGCCGTTGACATAGACTTCGGGACGGGCCATGACGCCGTCAAACTCCAGCCAAGCCTTGCCGCCTCCCTTTTTCAGAAGTTCGGCATCGCTCTTGGACAGCGTAAAATTTCGACGGTACCATCCTGCGCCCCTCCATGGCAGCTTCCCCTGCCATCCCGGCTCATTCGGTTCAAACGGCCCCTTGATTCCCCAATCGTGGGGAACCTTCACCTTCTCCCACGACGAATCGTCGAATGCAACCGCGGACGCGACAACTTTTTCATCGTTGTCGCGCAGGAATCTCCACTCGCCGTCAAGCGAGCGGATTCTGCTGATCTTCTCGCCTCCGAGCAGGTCGAGCAGTTCATCGGCCCAGATTTCGTATCCGGCGGGATTGGGGTGGAGGCGATCCCAGAACAGGTCGGTGCGAAGACGTCCGTCGGGGCGGAGATAATGCGAGGTGAAATCGATGAATTCGATTTTCTTGCCGTCCGCAAGCTTCTTCAGCATCGCATTGTACGGGATTATGCGTTTGGGCCAGACGTCGGTAATCTCGCGTCCGCGGCAATCGCGGGGCAGCAGCGCCTGAAGAATGATTTTAGCCTGGGGCTGTTTGCGGCGGATTACCGCCAGCAATTCTTTTTGTGCGGGTAGAAGCTGTTCCGGTTTGAGCTGTCCGCCACCCAGATCGTTGGTACCGATCATCACCACCACGTACTTGGCCTTGTACCCGTCAAGTTCGCCGTTGAGGCAGCGCCAGATGACATTCTTGACTGTATCGCCGTTGTAGCCGAGCGGCAGGACCGAAAATTTCTGGCGAATGCGCTTGAGCGCCGGCTGATTGTCCCAACCGTGGGTGATGGAATCGCCCAACATCACCACATCGACCTTGCCGCCGAGCTCTTTAATGGCCTTGGCTTTTGCGTCAAACCGCTTCCACCACCATGTATCGCCCTTGGGCTGCACGGCGCAAGCCCTATTTTCGCGCTTGCCGATATCGAATTTGACGTCGGCGACATATGGGCCGCGAATGAACATGGGGTCGCCGAAATCGGGGTGATACTCGCCGTCGAACCAGATATCGTCATCAAGATAGGACTTGGGACGAGCCGGAGACTGTTCAGTCATCTTGCGCCCGTTGACGTAGATGTTGGAAATCGAAACATTTCTAGTAATGCGCGACGAATCGGTGCTCCGGACGACAAAACGCAACGGAATCGGCGTTCCGGTGAAGGTGAGGTTGTCCACCTTGACGTTGGAAACGAGTCCCGGAGTCTTCTTCAGCGTATACATATTGACCACCGGTTGAATGCGCATGGTCGCTTCGGTGCGCCCGTGGGTGTCGGTATGAATCCGCACATTGCGGAACACGACATTGGAAATTGCCATATCATCGCCCGGCTCAACCAGCAGGAGCGGACGGACATAGTGCAAAACATCGTTGTCAATGAACCTGATATCGTTCATGTAGGGGGCACGGGATTCGTGTCCGATGCAGAGAATGCGCGCAAAGTCGCACCAGAAGATCGAATTGGTCACGGTCAGGCGTTCGCAAGGACCGTTGTTCATCTCGATGCCTTTGATCGCCACGCCGTCATCCTGCGTGCGGAAGAAGCAGTTGTCCAGCAGCAGGTCTCTGGTGTTAGACGGATCGATACCGTCATCGTTGCAGCAACGGTCTCCGCAAAGCTTGACATTGCGGATTGTGACGCGGTCGCACCCTTCGGGATAGATGGTCCAGTGGAAGGAACCGAGCAAGGTCACATCTTCCATGAGCAGATCTTTGCAGCGGTAGAAATTGACGAAGGCGTATTGCGGGCCTTTGCGTCCCCACGAATGCGGGAAAATCGAGCCGTCGATGACGCCGCGTCCGCAAATGCGGATGTTGTTGCCGGCCGCACGAACGGCCGCCTGCAGAATTGCGCCGTGCTTCACGTAGAGCGTCTGACCGCTCTTGAGATTGAGGATATCTCCGGGAACGCGGTGGATGCCGGGGGCGAAGGTTATCACATTCGGATCTTTTTCATCGGGAGCATTGACCTCCGGACCGTTGATGAAGACAAACAACGGAGCGGTGCGGCGGTCATCCGGTTCGACCGTGAACTTGCAAGGGGCGGCGACCGAAAGTTCGAGCGTGTGGGCATCGACGTGCTTGACCTTGACCGGAGCGCGGGCCGGCTGGATCATCACATTGGAGAGATCGCGGCCGTCATGGATTTTGACCGTCAATTTGGCGGCTCCGCCGTTGTTGACGATGTTTGCGAACGCGTATTCGCCGCCGGGCTGTGCCGGCGAGTTCCAGCGGGCGCGGGCGCGCATGACGTAGACATCTTTGCCGTCAGCCGACAGCGACCAGATTTTGCTGCGGAGTTTCTCTTCGTTGTATTCACTTCCGTCGCCGAGACTCTGATCGTCGTCGATGCTGCCGACACCGCGGACGCCGATAGCATCTTTAGTGCGGTAGATGCGAAAATCTTTGCGTGTCTCGTCGGTAAACAGCGGACGGGCGAAAATGCCGTTCTTTTCAAAACCGGTCTTTTGGCAAAACGCCTTGAAATTCTTTTCGTTATGTTTGAACATCAATTCGGCGGCAGGCTCCGCATATATATTGTTCTCGAGGCTGTCCCATTCGTTAGGCAGCCAGTACTGGTTGGCATCGAGGACGAAGCTCCCCTTGCCCAGCTTCTCGACGGCGATGCCGGTGGTCCGGTAGAAGACATTGTTGCCGATTGTTACATCGGCGGCATTCTGCGGCAAATCGAGCCGGAGAATGCGAGAATCGACGCGAGCTTTTTTGCCGTAGGGCCCGAAGCATCCCCAACCGAGACCGGTATCGGCGCAGGTGTTGTGTTCGATTTTGACAGATGCGACAGAATTCGCCGCTCCGCAGAGGTGAAAGGCGCTCATGCACTTCCAAATTGCATTATCCTGGCACACGACAGCTTTGACTTCGCCGGCCTGCCGTCTGCCGATTGAGATTGCCGCACCGTAGCTTTGCCAGATTCGGTTCCGCACGAGATTGACGTTGCGAACATTTCCGTCAAGCACGATTCCGCCGCCTAACTTCGCGCCGTCGCTCACACCTCCACCGACATAGGATATGTCGCAATTGCGGATGGTGATGTTTTCAACATTTTTGCCGACGAAACCGTCGCTGCCGCCGAAGCGCAATGCAAGACCATCGAAGGTGGCGTTGGCGCAGCCGTCGAGCGTGACAATCGGCTTGGCCAGAGTAAGCCGGACCTTGCCCAGAATCTTGTCTGGCGTATTGTACCGACGGACGACGACACGGCGTTTTTCGGCGTCGTACCAGAAGCGGCACTCTTCGGTCAGTTCATTGGCGGTGTCGACTTTGACAAAAAGCGCATCGCTCGTCTGTCCGTCCATAATCGGTCCGGAGTCGGCGATAAGCAGTCCGACATCGGCATCAAGCTTGGAGCTCAAAACGGGAGTGGATTCCCACAGGCCGCGAAGCGATTCTATGTAGGTTCTGCGCCAGTGGTTGGTGCCGGAAGCGTCTACGCACTGAGTGAAGTGGGGTTTGGCGCCCTCTCCGTACGCGCCGTAAAAAATTGGCTTGTTGCGGGTTCCGGATTTGGCTTTGAGTGTTCCGTTCCAAGTTCCCCCGCGTTGGAAGAGAACCTTATCGCCCGGTTTTACCTCCCATGCGTTGACCTCATCGAGAGAAACTCCCGGTTCAACCTTCCATGTTTTTGCCATCAGCGGCATAATGCCGACGCATGACAAAAGCAATGCCAATTTTATTGAATTCATGCCTGCGTAATCCTTCCTTTTTTAATGTTATTGGGGCATTATATCATAACGATATTAAAAAAAAAACGGTTGATATATCAACTTTTGCATCATAGGTAAGAGACCCTTCTGTATATGTTTTACTGTATATGTTGCATTCATGCCAGAACATGCTTCCCCTTCCGCAGAAGCCTGTAGCGCTGCAACGGCGACTTGGGCTTCTTGGGCAATGTCTGCGCGATGAACCCTTCCGCCATCAGCGGACTTAAGTAGGCCTTAGACAACCAAAGCTGGCTCGAAATACCCAGCTCTGATGCGAGCTCGCCCCTGCTCCTCTCCCCTGTCGCGAGTAATGCCAGCAATCTTGTCTTCCTCATGATGCATACATTCTGCCAAATCCCACAGCCAACAGTCAAGCATATACAGGGAACTTATACAGATGGGTCTTCATTCACCTTTCATTCCCCTTCATTTCATTCGCACCCTTAACATTTATCACATTTCAGGAACAATATCAAATTCTTCAAAACAAACATCGCAAACCAATTGTTCTGTCCACTTATGCATATCTGCCGAGTATCGGCTACCAAATATCTTCATTCGAAAATATTCTGGAGGCTCGACTTTTAGATGCTTTTTCTTAGAAATGAATGTATGTGTTACATATAGTGTATCCATGTTGCAATCCAGATCAAGCATTAATACACTAACACCCTTAAATACCAGAGTTGTAGCAGAATATTTTTCGCACAAGATATCAACCGGTAGTTTAAATTTAATTTTAAGGACATTCATCCCCTGTGAATGATTACCAGCCGGCAACTCTTTGCAAAATATCAATTTGGAGATTATCGCATCATGCAACATAAAGCATTCATTCAACCATTTGTTAAGATGTCTTATATCATGCATGGCAAACCCTTATTATTCGTTTGGCGGTGGCATCTGTCCTGACTTTGGGAGAATACATCCACCGAAATTTCGCTGAAGTCGATTTATACACAATGGCCATGGTGCTTGATGATAAACAAAGTAATGCCAATGTGCCAATGGACATCCGTGTTGATTAGGTACATAATGTACTTGCGGCGGCGGTGCTGGTTGCCGTCGATTGCGCGTTGCAACGACAACGGCAATCGCCGCCGCAAGCAGTAGCGTCGTTCCACCAATTATTACTATACGCACTTCCATTTCCGCATGCTTTCTCGCAACGCTTCTACCATATCACCCCAACCGGATCATAAGGGACCCTCTCGCCCCCAGACCCGCCGCCGAAAGTCACAGAGACTGTACCCAGTGGATCAACAGACAATCAAGAAACATACATGATAATTTTAAGCGAGGAATAATTATAATACAAAAAGGAAGCCATCAATACAACTTCTGCAAGGATACACCACCATGGACACAACCGATCTACAAACATCTTTACTGGCCAAAATAGAAGATGAAGTATCGCAAATAAAATGGGATACCACGGCGAAAAACCAGCTCCATAATTATGCCACAGCCCCCTACGACCCAATTCAAGAATTGCGACATTAGTTGCCATTAAAATAAAGGCATTGAATACTACAGGAGCTTGCACAAAATCTAAGGGTTTCTTGGACATTTTTCAGCCCCCTTTTCTGGCAAATCGCGCCTACGCGCAATTGACCTAAGCGCACCATTCCGCGCCTCATATCTCCCTGCCGTCGCCGCGTCCTCGCCGCACACGATCGCGATGGCACCCGACGCGGTGACATTCTCTCGCTCCACCGGCTCCGAATTCCGCTCCACCGCCTTGACGCGCACTTCTGCGGGCGTCTGTGCAACCGGCACATCTGGCGGCGGTGCTGGTTGCTGGCGGTTGCGCGATGCAACAACAACTGCAACCGCCGCCGCTAGAAGCAGCGCAGTCATACAGACAGTTACTGTCAGCCGTTTTGTCATCTTACAATTCAATGAGTCACGCTACTCAAATTCAACATTCGAGTATATACAGTAAAACTTATACCCCATATCGCAATCTACGGACAACATGTAATATACTTCAATTGTGCGGCAGCCTCCAACGCTCAACAAATCTCCTGGCATCTCCGACATCTGAGCAATGATCCACAACATTACTTCCAGAATCAAATATCATAACAGGACAACCAGATGGAAGGTAGAAAGGGTTTCTTGAACATCTTAGATACACTGCACGATATTCCTTTTCCTCTACCCTGATCATTTTTTCTGCCATAATTTCAAGATGGTATTTCTGCACGAACTCTCCGTATCCACCCGATGCAAACATTGGTTCAAGCCGATGTCCCTCTAAAAACACAGAGCCCAACAAAAGCGCCATTGGAATACCTATTACTATTGCACCGATCACACACAGCAACCCTATAGCTTTTAAGACACGCATTTAAATCCCTCCCGTTTCTATCTGACTTCATTATTCCCAATTGTCATTATTATTGTATTGCCCAATCTTACAATCACAACAATCTTCACACGACTGCCTAAATGCCGCTCCTACCCAACTGCCGACCAGCCCAAAAACTCGTGATTCCCATCCGATGCAAGCTTGATTCGCCTTCAGGTCATTCAAGCTATCAAAGAAATCTCCGTGCCCTCCGTTACAAAATTCAGTATCCCGAAGGGATGGAAATTTGTTACATGTATACGCCACAATGCGATCTCGCACCTCCTTGCCTAAACCAACCAAATCCGCTACAACCGCTCCGCATGTTTTTGCGATGCGACATGAGGCCAGACAATGCCTGAACTTATCGCCTGTTCCTCCAAAATTCTCCATGGCATAGATATACTGTGGCCATGCACATCCGTAAATGACAGCACTCACTACTCCCAATGCGATCACCGCGGGAGCGACCGCGCCTAAGCGATCAGTTCTAGAAATAGACATATTTGACGCGAACGCATACAAGCAACACCCTCCATCTTCATCAATTGGGTCTCTGCTCATCCACCTTCCCATCACCGGCTCATAGTGGCGATAGTTGTAGTACACTGTCGCCGTATCATCCTCGGCGTACTCGCTGGAGAAGTGCCAGGGGTTGGACGCGGCAGATGCGCCGCGCGAGACGGTCAGTGCACCGAACGGCGCGTACTCGTAGTGTGCCGCGACGTCGCCATTCTCCGCTACGACCTCACTCACGTTCTTATTGCCATCATGGGCATAGTAGGCGAGATAGGCACCGCAATTCCACGCAAGCGGGCGAGTAGCGACAGGCTCAGTAGGATCCCAAATGTAGACATTGCCGCCATTGTCCGCTATCTGCAGGAATCCGTCGTAGACGAAGCGCTGGTTATTCTTCGTCACGCGACGCCCCATGCGATCATAGGACATTGAGATAAGTGTTGGAGTGGATGAATTATGAGTGGGCGAGTTGGTTGAAAGACGCTCCCACAGAACTGGGCGGTTTTCGCCGTTGTAGGTAACGGACCAGCCATCCCACGCCGTGGTCATGACTTGCCCGGCGAGGTTTTCGCTTCGAATCCGCTTGCCATGTGAGTTGTATGCCACTGCTGCGCCTTACTTTATCTTCGTTTTTCGTGTGGCGTATGTGACCTTCCCCATGTCTAGCCATGCGACCGGCTCGCTATTGCCTGTCTTGAGGTCAATTCGCCACAGAAAAGGAATCAGCTCCTTGCCATTAATCATTATCCCACAAAAACTGCAAGTCTCTAGTTTAACCTCTCTAAGCGCATAGCATTCATACTTGTCCGTAAAATAAATCCAATCACACAACAATCCATCAGGCATCGAAACATCAAATGATTTTCCGGTGGCCGTGCATCTATATGTCATCTTGGGAAATGGGTGCCCCGTTTTATCCATTGAACATGCATTGCGCCATTCCACACACATCGTAGCCACATCGGTTCCGACACACCCAAGTTTGTTCGTGATGGCAATACAAGTCGTTTCTGCGTCCAGAAGTCCCCACGGAACATAGCAGCACAGTAAATTGTTAACAACTGAAGCATCCGCAATACCAAGCATTTCAGATGATATCGGGACATCTTCGCCACGGCGGTTAAGAAAATAGAATGGCACCTCTATCAACACTGTAGGCAAACGGCACAAGGCTTCTTTCCATAAGTGCCAATTGTCTCCATCGCTAGACCGATGAACGTACTCAAAATCCTCTGGATAGAAGATAGTCCGCTTAGCATCCAAACGCACAACATCTAGAACGCCATTTTCTTTGTCACAGCTTAAAATCCTATCCGTCGTAGTTTGTCCGTTCTTGACATGAACCGCATAGTAAGAATAGACGCAACCCGTTGTACCTAACAAAAGTGCCATGACAATCGCACGGCGGGCGATGATCCTTATATTTGTTTTTCTCATACAGTCCTCCATTTCTGCTCATCACGGTTTCCGCGCACGATCCAGGCATTCCTTAAGGTTCGGCTCTCCTCGTCCATACTCTTTAAAGGAGTGCTACTGACAGGTCTAGAGGGGTAATATCCCGCCAAGCCTACAATTCTAATCCACGGTATTAAACAAACTCCTCATTCGATATGACAATGTTTTCCGAATTCTTTGCCTTATCGTGTCTTTCGATTCATCACTCAAATTTTTGCACTTTAATGCGGCTTCAAGCATAGTTTCAGAAACATAAGATCTACCCACCCAGCAATGGACATCTTCATCCGTCAGTCTGTCAAATAAACAAGCATTACCCAAATAAAAGCCATCCCGTCCTGCCGCGATTAATTCGCTACGACGCCATTGAGGGAATAATCGGTGAAACAACAATATTGTCATGGCGTCGGAAGACAAGCTTTCAAACGAGACTCTAACAAGTACATTTGTATCAACACAAAGCTCACCTCTAACAATTAAATTGGCATCATCCCCATCAATATAACGGGACAATTCGCACCTTACATCTTCCTTGTCAATCCCTCCCGCTATATCACATCCACAGACAATGATAATATTGAAGATTAATACAAATACAAAATTTTTCATAAGATTAAAAAAACTATAATGTCTAAAAGGAAAAAGCATCAACGAGGACCTGCCATCCTCCCCCCACAAATCCACAACACTCCCACGCGCAAGCTTCATCCTGCGCAGACTCAAAAGGACCTTCACCAAATTTGTCTACAGCAAAATAAAAAATATCTGCCATCATTTTACAATGTAATTTTGCGGCCAAAAATAAATTGGGGATTTTATCGCACTGACTCTTCATGTCTAATCTCATATATCTATCACATTTATTCTTATTTTCTGCGCATGTACCATAACATTTATCGTGCCTATTACAAGCTTCTTCAAAATCGACGCCATATATAATGCCGATTAAACTATAATCCGCGTCCGGAACTAAATAGGTGTTCCAACCCGAACCACATCCATTTGCATTAGGCTCATATCCTGTCGCAGCCTGATTAGTCCGACACATTATAACACTACCAATAATCTTGGTGCGCAATCCCCAAAAATCCACCCTCCCCTGGGTATCATTTCCAATGTGAATATAAAGATTTATTCCAAGATCTTCATCTATCGGATCCCTACTCAGCCATCTTCCCATCATCGGCTCATAGTGGCGATAGTTGTAGTACACCGTCACCGTGTCGTCCTCTGCATATTCGCTGGAAAAACGCCAGAGATTGGATGCGGCGAATGCACCACTATGGGCGTTGACAGCTCCAAACGACGCATACTCGTAATGCACGGCAAGCGAACCGTCTGACGCGGTGGCCTCGCTCACATTCTTGTTACCATCGTGAGTGTAATAGTTGAGTGCGGAGTGATTCCAGACGAGAGGTCGAGTTGCGATAGACTCCGTGGGATCCCAGATGTAAATGTTGCCGCTATTATCTGCTACCTGCAGATACCCATCATACACCAACCTCTGGTCGCTCTTCGTCACGCGACGGCCCATGCGGTCGTAGGACATTGAGATAAGTGTTGGAGTGGATGAATTATGAGTGGGCGAGTTAGTTGAAAGACACTCCCACAGAACAGGACGATTCTCACCATTATAAGTAACTAGCCAAATGCCGGTAGCGGTTTGAATCAAGGTTTGATTACCATCGTCATCAAACTGGGGGATGAAGGCCTCACGCGGAGACGCGGAGAGCGAGGAGTTGGAGATTGAGGTGTACTGGTTAAGATTGTTCGCGACATACGTGCGGTTCGTGCCAAGGTCGAAAGATGTTATGCGATTACCAATGTCATCGTACTGATATTGATACTCAATTACCTTTGCGCCCTCCGCGTTCTTTGCGGCTGAAATCAGCTCTCCTCGAATATTATAACCGTATTCATCTGTGCGAGTTTCAGACATTGCGGAGCCTGAACGACCTATTGCAATCCTACACCCAGCTGGATCGTATGTATAGTCATACTGCGAAATAACATTAGTAGGCGTTGCATTGCAAACCTGAAGTAGCTGGCTATTGGCATCGTACTGCCATGAAGCCGTTAGACCATTGGGATAAGTAAGAGAAGACTTTAAATCATAGCCGTCAAGGTAGGTCCAACTGAAAGAGTTGTAGTGGTTAGTTGTAGAATGGTTGTCTGCAATTTCCATTGTGGCGATTCTGCCTTTATCAGGCTCGTAACTGATCGTTGTTTGGCGCGCGCCATTAAGCGCATAGCCAGTCGTTCGCCCGAACTCGTCCCAATAACGTTCAATCGTATTAGTCCCTGCGGCGCCAACAACGTTTTCATTCGTGAGCGAACCAAATGCATCATATGAAAATGTCGTCACACCTGCGGCGTCTTGTGCTTCGGTTTGACGACCGAGTGTGTCATAGAAAAGCGAGATTGTAGGAGTGTCATCGGAATAAACTGTATTCGTCAAGTTGCCCCAGTTGTCATAGGTGTAATCGGTTGCTATTCCTCGCGCCCAGATGCGCTGAGCAAGCTTTCCGTCGGGCGTGTAGTTATACTTTGGACCTTTGCCGTCGGCGTAGACCTTATTGGTCATTGCGCCGCTCCCTTCATCATATAGCCAAGTCGTAACATCACCTGAATTGCGCCCTTTCAATTCATCACGATATGTCATCATCGTAGTCTTATTTCCGAAGACATCGTAAGTATAGCGAACAGGATATGTCGCACCACCTTCGTATGTCTTGCGCCCGCGAAGGTCGTATTCGTAGACAATGGCGTGACCAAGGGGATTGATGACGGATGCAAGATTTCCAAACTGGTCATAAGTATAAGTAGTGCGGTTTCCGAGAGCGTCAATTGAGGCAATGCGCTGCCCAAGTGCATTGTATTCAATCCGTGACGTATTACCGCGTCCATCAGTGTTGGCAATTTGGCGACCAAAAGAGTCGTAAGCGACTGTGTTGGTGACGGCAGAAACAGAGACATCCATCAGCGTGACGCCGTAGCGGGATATTGCAAGAGGTTTGTTGGCCGCGTAGGGGACGGTCTGGCAGGAGGTGACGAATAAAGAATCGATTAACATTTCATTTTCAGTCATATTGCCGCGGACGTCGAAAGAACGCGAACGCGCAGGCAAAGCGGCGGTGAGACCGGTTAGCTGAAGCGCCGAAGAAGTAACAAGCGGTGCAATGGCGGAATCGGAGCAAGAGACGATGTTGGTCTGGGTAAGCCAAATTGCTCCATCGAACGGTGCAAAGGAAGAAACGCTTTCTGTTTTGCGCCATTCAAGCGGGCAAGCAGGGACGCTTGCCCCTACCGAGCGCGTTGTCGCTACGCGATTGCCAAGAGCGTCGTAGATGTATTCAACAGTTGGCTCATAGTCAGCAACAGTTGAAACGAGGCGGCCGAATGAATCATAAGAATGCGCAGTTGCAAGCACCGCACCTTTGAATCCGCTGCGCTCCTCTTTGGCCATCTGCCCAAGCATATTTTCGTAACGCTTTGTGAAGCGTGGAGAAGCATCTGTTTCGCCTTGCACGGTCTTCGCCCAACGCGTGCCATCGGATAGAATGCCGTATGTATAAAACTCGGGCGTTACAGCGCTGCCAATAATAGAAAGTGTATCACTATCAGCAGAGCGAGTGATAACACGCGTTGAGGTATTTGGATTTTGGACTGATACTGTTTGTCCGTCCTTGCTATAACTCGTTGTTGTCGTATTACCCAATTGATCGACACGAGCGACGACACGCCCTAAGGCATCATAACGCGTTCTTGTCACAGGCAACCCAACCTTCGCCGAGTGATTGGTTTGCCAAGTGGCAATCTGCCTACCAAGGTCGTCGTATTCGTAACAAGTTGTAAGCCAAGTGACATTCGTCATATCAAGAGGAATAAGACGCGACGAGGCGATCATTCTTCCTTCATCGTCATAGTCCCACATTGTGGTTGAGCCGTCGGGCTGGACTTCAGAAATCTTATGACAACAGTCCCATGCAGTGGTCGTCACCTGCCCGGCGAGGTTTTCGAGGGACGTGCGCTTGCCTTCGGAGTTGTACGTCTTTCTCTCGCGCGCGATGGTGTGCCATACATTCTCAATGAACGCCTCCGTTCTCGTTTCTGTCACTTCACCGCGAGCGTTGGTGAGCGTAACATCACGCGTTGTCTTACCGCTTACTGGCGCGGGCGATTGCTCGTGAAGATGCGTAACCGTTTCCGTCCAGATGCCGTCATTAAGCGAGTAGTCGTAGATGTCGAGTTTTCCATCCTCATGGCGTCGAGATTTCACGCGCCCCGAGCGAAGGTCATTTGCGGCAACAGGATAATAAGCAACAACCGTGCGCAGCACGTTTGTCCCGCCATACGCCGCACCTTGCGTCCCAACGCGCTCAACGATATTTGTCAATGGCGCATAGACATAGTATGTTCTCTCGCATTCGATTCCATTAAGCGTCTTTACGATTGTGCGTGGGCGAGTATCGACAGGAAGTGCCGGGTCGGACGGATCGACGGGCGCATAGGCATAAGTCGTCACCTCGGTCATCATGTCAGGACCCGAGCGCTTTTCAGAGATGACGCGGTCGGCA
>JAZQGX010000013.1:0-3310 GCA_045540275.1 Kiritimatiellia bacterium
CTCCTCGCCCTCGACAAGCAGCCGCTTGTCGCGCGCCATGAAGCAGAAGACGTCGCCTCCAAGCGCCTGGATTGTCTTTTCCACGTCTGCGACAAGCGACTTGGAAAGCACCCTCTCGTCAATGTCCTGGTCGTGCACGGCGTCGGCATTGTCGAGATTGACCAGTTCCAGCAGATATTCGTCGCGGAACGAGCGCACCGCCTTCGTCGCCAGCGCCATTGGCGAAAGCGTCTTTCCGAAGTTGTTGGGCAGTGCGCCGATGTGGTGGTAATCGTCGGCTCGAAGATGCTGCTGTAGCTGCTCGACCGTCCAAGGGGCTTTCGCGCAAGCGCGAATGTAGTAGAGGCGTTCGTCAAGGTTTTTTGCCGCCGTGAAAATCTCAACATGTTGAGAAAATCCTATGGAACAAAACGCTGCTATGTCA
This sequence comes from Kiritimatiellia bacterium, assembly GCA_045540275.1. GTDB lineage: Bacteria > Verrucomicrobiota > Kiritimatiellia > RFP12 > UBA1067 > RGIG8368. Next base: position 425 of record JAZQGX010000013.1, read on the forward strand.
TCCGCATCCAATTCGTCCGTTGCCAACGGACGAATTTTGCTACTTGGCAAGTAGCAAATTCCGTCATCGACGATTTCAACAGTTGGTGACTGCTGAATTTCGACACTTGGCAAGTGTCGAATCGAAGTCCTGGACAATTCGTCCGTTGCCAACGGACGAATTGACAGATAAGATGACCATGCCTCAAAAAACAGTCGCATCTTTTTCATGCTCGTCGGTGAGAACCCCCGCAGCCCCGGCAACTCGACCTGCAGCTGGTTCGACAGTGCGTCTATCGCCCCAGACCCCCACTTGGCGCTGCGCGTCTTTTTCGAGATGTAGCCGCCTACGAAAAAGTAGAGTTTCAGCGCCTCGGCGTTCGCAAGACGCGCGGCCTTTGCCCGCGCCTGGAGGATCGCGAGCTTGATGTCCTTCACCGCCGCCACAAAATCACGCGGCACAAGCTGACCGCCCTTTTTCATCACAGCATCTCCTTCAATTCGGCGAATGTTGCCTGTATCTCGCGCTCGGTCTTCTCGAACTCCGCCATGATCTCGCTGACGGGCGGGAACTTCTCGGCGACGTATTCGACCGTCTTGTACTTGTTGATCGAGAGGTCGTAGTCGTTCTCGGCGATCTCGCTCTTCGGCACGAAGAAGCACTTGGCCTTGCGGTCGCTCGGCTTCTTTGGATCGCGGGCGTGGAACTTCTCTATGACTTCAGGGATATCGTTCTCCGAAATCGGCGAACGCTTGTCGTCGAGCGAGAATCCGTCCGCCTTCATGTCATAGAACCAGACATCGTCCGTTCCGCCGTGGTTGGTCTTGGTGAATATGAGAATCGCGGTTGAAACGCCGGCATACGGCTTGAACACGCCGCTCGGCATCGAGATGACGGCCTCAAGGCGCTGGTTCTCGACGAGTTCCCTACGGAGTGCCTTGTGCGCCGTGGAACTGCCGAAGAGAACGCCGTCCGGCACGATGCTCGCGCACCGTCCGCCGACTTGCAGCATCTTGGTGAAAAGAGAGACGAACAGAAGTTCCGTCTTGCCCGTCTGCGTAAGCGCCAGAAGGTCGCCGCTCACCTGGTTCTTGAAGAGCTTTCCGGTGAAAGGCGGATTCGCCATGATGAGCGTGTACTTGTCGCGCTCGGTGTTCTTCTGGCTGAGCGAGTCCTGATAGACGATGTGCGGATTGTCCACGCCGTGCAGCATCATGTTCATCGCGCCGATTCGGAGCATCGACTGGTCGGTGTCGAATCCCGAAAAGAGCGTCGTCTTGAACTTGTCCCTGTTCTTCGGCTTGTAGAGTTCCTTGTCGAATGTGCGGATGATGTACTGCGCGGCGGAAACAAGGAACCCGGCGGAGCCCATCGCGGGGTCGGCGATCAAGTCGGCGAGCGACGGACGCATCAGCGCAACGATCATGTCGACGATGTGCTTGGGCGTGCGGAACTGTCCGTTCGCGCCAGCCGCCGCCATCTTCTTCAGCAGTTCCTCGTAGACATCGCCCATCGTGTCCTTGTCCGTGAGCTGCATACCGCTCATGTCATCGACTACACTCACGAGAACTTCCGGCGTAGGAATGAGGAATACTGCGTTCTTCATGTAGCGTCCGAAAGCCGTGTCGTCCTCGTCGCCGCCAAGACGCTTGATGAACTCGAACACGTAGTTTCTCACCGTCTCGAACATCTCCGGCGGATTGGCGTTCGAGAAGCGGCTCCATCTGAGACGCTCGTACTCGCACTCAATCCTCGGCTGCTCGGAAATGACACACACACCGTCCTTGAATACCGGGTCTTGGACGGCGGTTCCAAATGCATTAGCGTTCGACTCGCGGGCGAGCTGGCTGTCGTCCAGAAGCTTCATGAAGAGCAGATACGTAATCTGCTCCATGACAGTGACAGGGCTGGTAATCCCCGCAGTCCAGAGCGTATCCCAAATCTTGTCGACCTGCCGTTTCAATTCGCCTGTAATCATTTTGCGTCAGCCTCCTTCGCGGTTACTTCGTCCGGCTGGAATTCCATTATGTCCCCCGCATCGCATTTCAAGGCGTTGCAGATTCGTAAAAGAACAGATGTTTTAACGTCTTCGCCTTTGGAGAGCCGCGCAAGCGTAGCAGTAGAGATTCCGGTTGCCTGTCGCAAGTCGGCTCGCGTCATATCGCGGTCAATTAGCAGTTTCCAAAGTTTTTTGTAGCAGAACGCCATATCATTCCTTTGCCATGGTTCTGTTATATTATACCAAACTTGCTCACAAAAAACCATGTGCGGCAAAACAAAAATTTACCGCAGTGAACCATTTATTGACTGCAAGGTTCTCGGGTGCCGTTGCTTTCGTCTTTCCGCAGATGCTTGTGGTTGTGTCTTTCTGGAAGTCGCTTACTTGACTGCGCCGATGCCTTGCAGAATGCCGGCGATGCCGGTCGCGGCGACATCTTTGACTATCATTCCCTCGTCGTCGAACGAATAGAAGTTCATGACGGTGGTGGAGAACCTGCGTCCGTTAGGCTGGAGCCCGGCGAACGGCGCATCGCCATTGAATGTGCCGGAACACTCCCACTGCACGGCGACGGTCTTTTCGTCGGCCACCATGTCGACAAGTTTCCACTGCACGTCCGGGAAGCTCTTGCGCATCAGCGCGACGACGCTCAAGTATCCCTCCGCGCCGTGGAGCGGCGTCGGGGATACTGGCGTATCGAACGCGGCCTTTTCCGAGATGAGCCTGCGCCCAAGGTCCAGATCGTTCGTGTTGATGCACTTCTCGAAGAGGCGCATCGCCGCGCGGTTGCGCGCGGCCTTCCCGGCGCAACCGTCCGGTGCCCGCGCCTCGAAACGGCATGGTGCGGCAAGATGCCGCGCGCAAAAAGACGCACCAGCGCCAGCCCGCCGGTGACGGCGACCGTCACC
>JAZQGX010000014.1:0-19320 GCA_045540275.1 Kiritimatiellia bacterium
GATGATGTCTGGACGACGATGCGAATTTTGGCCGGGGCGGGACAACTTGCGGAACTTGCCGGCGGCAAGCCCAAGGTCGATCTTAAAGCGTTGCAGGCGTTGGACCGCTGGATGGTTGATGTTCTTGCTTTGCGCAGACGCGCCGGAGACGAGTACCCGTTTACTCCAACTTATCTTGAGTCGCTTGCGCTCTATGCTAGATCTTTTTATCCCGACATCCCTTATCGCGATGCGGAAAGTGCCGAAGCCTTCGGTGAATTGAAACGTTCGACATCGGAGAAGTTTTTGCAAATGGGGGATTTTTCGCTTGTTTGTGCGGGACTGGCGGCGCGGAATATGCGTGAAGGCGAGCTTGAACAGAAGATAATAAGCGCTTTGAAAGAGCGCTTCCCCCAAGCAAGCGCAATACCGCCTGGAATCGCTGCCTCGTTGCTGGCGCTGTTGCCCGACGACGCGTCCGAAAAATTGAAGCTTTTTGAAAAGATGGTTGGCGAGTGGTGTTCCGGCGAATATGTAGCCGGTATCTCGGTGGCTGATGCCTTGTATGCCATGGCAAAAAAAAGCGATATTCTGGCTAAAAGCGCAGGTGCGGGACGCTTCTGGTTCGAGAGCGAAGAGGTTTCGCTTGCACCGTACGGCATGGTGAGGAAGGCGAACATGCCGGTAAAGTCGATTTTGGATTTAACCAATTCTTCGGGGGAATTGTCTTGCATCAACTATACGATGGGGAATGTTAATTTCTCCGGCGGCGAGAGCAATCCGGCGGATACCTGGTTCTCAATGGAGATAGTCTCAGGCTTATCGGAGCGGCTTGAGCGCGATTCTTCAGGTGCTATAGTGAAACGCTCCTATCTCCTGTGCAGGGGCGGTGCCACCGAAGCAACCTTCAACGAGACCGCAGCGGTTGCAGCCGCAATCGGAGATGAGCTGATTATCCGAACTGAACTGGAAATTCCCGATACGATAGACTATGCCACGCTGTCGGTTGAAATTCCTGGAGGCACGGATTTATGCGATAAATCCGTCGGGGCGTCGAATGTCGGCGGCAATCAATGTTTCCGCGAGATCGACCGTGGACGGGTAATGTATCATCTGCCGACTCTTGGCGTCGGGCACGTTGTATTTGAGGAGCGCGTAAAGTGTTGGGCAAGCGGCAAATTCAGCAGCGGGGCGAGTTTGTTGCTCAGTCGATATACCTCAAACACTAAATTGCGCAGCGGACAAACCCAACTTTTAATAACGCCAAAGGTACTGAATGAAAATTCAAGTCCTTGATGGCAGCGACAGCATTTTAAACTTAAGCATTTTCGATCAAGTGGCATAGTAACACCGGAATTTGCACCCGGTGTTTTTGGCATTATTTTCGCTTATCCGTAGACGGATTGCCTTTTATCCAAGATATATAGCCGTTTTTCAGTAGCCAGGCCTTCGCGTCTTCATTTCCATTCTTGGCGGCGGACTCGCAGAGTTCAACCGCTTTTTTCCGGCTTTTGGCAACACCGTCTCCATTTTCATACAGCATTGCAAGATTGTATTCGGCATCGGGCAGGTGCTGCTTGGCGGCTCTGGCAATCCATTCGGCTGCCAGATCCGCGTTGCGCGGCATACCGTCACCGCGCAAATGCATCATCCCTAGGTTGTTTTGTGCCGGGGCAAATCCTGTTTCAGCCGCCAAGCGGTAGTTCTTAACCGCAAGTTCAAGATTTTTTTCAACACCTTTTCCGCGGTAATAACAACTGGCAATCGCATTTTGCGCGCGCGGCAAGCCGCTCTTCGCCGCCATTTCGTAGAACAGAAAGGCGTTTTTATCGTTCTTGCCGACTCCTCGTCCTTTCTCAACCATTTGTCCAAGGCAGAAAAGTGCGTCGGCATCCATTTTGTGCGCCGCTTTTGAGAACCAGGCGATCGCTTTCTTGTCATCGGGCTCAACTCCGATCCCGTCGCGGTACAGCAATCCGATTTGGAACTCGGCGCCGGTGTGTTTGCGATCTGCCGCCTGACAGAAATACAAACCGGCTTTTTTTACATTTTTCTCGCAGCCGATACCCTTGAGACTGCAGAGTCCCAGTTTGTATACGGCATCGACATTGCCTAAGTCAGCGGCGTTGCGATACCATTCAACGGCTCTGGGGCAATCCGTTTTGCCGCAAAGACCGAATTCATTGATTACCCCGAGCCCGATCATCGCATTGGTGTTGCCTTTTTCCGCCGCACGCTTGAGCAGCATCTGGGCGAAATCAAGGTCTTTAGGAACCCCACGTCCGTTTAGGTAGAGATTGGCAAGGTTGTACTCCCCGTTGGCATCACCCGAGGATGCGGCACGGCGAAACCAATATCCGGCCTCGCGTTCCTGCTCGACGGATTTAGCTTCGCACAACAGCATCAAACCCATTGCATTCTGCGCCATCGGTTCTCCGTTGTTGGCGGCACGGATCATCAGGTTTTTTGCTTTGGCTCCGTCGTTTTCAATTTTTGCGGCGTGAAGGGAAAGCAGATAAATGGCTAGGGCATTGCCATCATCGGCGATCTTTACGATCTGCGGCAGTGAAGCGCGAGCGTATTTTGTTTTTTGTTTCGCCGTCAGCGGCTTTTCGCCGTCAGGTCCGATTGCTGCGAGAAACTGGTAGAAATAGCGTCCCTCCGCGGCAAGCCGGTAGACTTGGGCGACGGCATGGCTGTGTTCGTCGCGCCGGGATGAGATGTTGGGATCGAGATAGCGGCGGACTAAAAGTTTTGCCTCGTCGTGGGAAGATGCCGTGACGGTGAAAGCAGGCAGGCAAAACAACAGCAGGGCGAGGATGTTCACCGGGAGTTTCACTGAGGGCTCCTATTTTGCCTTTCGGGTCAGGTAGGCGACGATTTCCGTCGAGGTCGCTTCGATATCGAGCGTAATCCGTTCGATGCGGGACATCAGCACGGCGTAGAAGACATGACAGGCGACGGCAACTAGCAAACCGGCTGATACACAAGCCAGAATTCCGGAAAGCGCCTCAGTGAAATCGGTGATAAGCACCATCGGGGCGCTTGCGTTGATTCGGTTGATAATCTCGTATACGCCAAGCATGGTCCCGAACAGACCGCACAACGGAGCGACTTCGCACACGACGGAGAAGAACGCCAGACGCCGTTCCAGACGCGACAGCTGCGAACGTCCAGCGGTGGCGACCAGCTCTCGCAAAACTTCCGGCTCTTTGTCGCGGTTGCTCACCGCGGCATCGACCACGGCCGCCACCGGTCCGGGGGTCTCTTCGCAGAGCAAAAGCGCCTCGGCCTCGTTGCCCTTGTCCATGACGTTGCAGACTCCCTTGAGAAAGTCGGTGTGGTTTATCCGTGCCCGGTGCAGATTGAGCAGACGCTCAAGGAACAGGACGACAGAGGCGCATCCGAGCAGGATTATTATTCCAAAAACTATTCCGCCATGATTCATGGTTCCTCCGGTTTTCTTTCACGCAGTGCTTTGATGCGCAGTTCCGCTTCACGCGATCCCGGAACTTTCGCCTCCGCCACACGTTTTAAAATAGCCAGCGCTTTTTCAGTTTCGCCGCGTTTCGCGCTGAGGAGCGAGGCGGCGAATCCTGCGCGCACAAAGAGCGCGGCGCACTCGTCGCTCATGCGGACGCGTTTTTCGCGGTTGTCGCTGTAGCGCAGCATGACGCCGGTGTAGTATTGATCAATCGCCTCCGATTCCCGTCCCGCCTTTTCAAGGCAGCGGGCAATCTTAAAATTCAGATTCAGCAGTTCCGGTACTGACGGTTTGTTGTCTTTGATGCAACGACGGTAGGTTTGCAACGCTTCTTCGTACCGTGTGATGTTTCCGGCTCCCATCGTAAAGAGACAGTCGCTTTTGCGGAGCAGTGCCTCGCGGACAAGTGATTTATTCGGGCAGTCGACGATAATGCGATCGAGTAGGAGCATCGCTTCGTCAAACCGAGCCAATTCAATAAGCGCATTGGCTTGAAGGAGCAACGCCTCGTCCGCCCGGCTCGCGTCGGGATTGTTTTTGCGCAACTCCGATATCAGTTCGATGCAGCCGGAGTAGTCATTGGCGCAGAATGCGCTTTTGGCCGCCCAGAATCGAGCCGTTTGAACCCGCTTGCCGTTTGGCCAGCGCGACGCGTATTCGGAAAAATATTTGCGGGAGTTTTTCCAATCGCCGCGGTTGAAGAAGAATTTGCCGAGCCACAGCACTGCGTCCTTTGACCGTTCGGATCCAGGGGAAGAGGCTATCATGTTTTCCGCCGCTTCGCGTGCCATCACATCGCGACCCATTCCGTAAAGGCAGAGAATCGTCAAAAAGCGTGCCTCATCGCGTAAATCTTCTGATATCTCCGCAATAGTCGCAAAATCCTGCAAGGCCTGGGCGTGGCGGAAGAGGCGATAATGCATTCGTCCGCGCGCCATGTGGATTTGAGCCTTGAAGAGTTTGTTGGTTTCTTCGGTAATCAGCGTATCGTATTTCTTTTCGGCATCTCGCGTATTTCCAATGTCCGCTTCGAGATTTGCGGTACGGAATTTCGCGATCTTCGCCATGGAGTTTTCGGGGAAGCGCGTAAACACCGATTCGAACTTTTTTATCGCACCGGAGCGATCACCGGTCCGTTCCAATGCGTCGCCCGCGCGAAACAGCGCCATCGCCACCGTTTCCGGCGCAGTATCCTGCACCGCGATCTCATCGTAGACACCGGCCGCTTCGCGAAACTGCCGGGTTGCGGCATACGCGTCGCCCATCAGCATCATGCAGGCGGAATGGCGGGGACCGTTTTTGTAAAACGAGGCGGCGCGTCGAAATGCCTGTATCGCATCCATCGCTTTTCCTGAATTGAGCATGGCAATTCCGCGGTTTTCATGAGCAAGCGCGATGAACTCAGATTTGGGATAGGATTCGAGGAAAATGCGATATTGTTCAGCGGCGGCGGCAAAGCGCTTGTTTTTCAGCAAGGTGTCGGCTATCGCCAATTGCGCACGCTCCGCTTCTTTGGTGTCGGGGACCTGTCGGATCATCTTCTTCAACTGGTTCAACCCCTCGTCGAAGGTGTTGGTCTGCGACAGGAGAATCGCGCCCAGACGGAATTTGGCGGCAAGGGTAATCTGTTCGTTCGGAGCAAAATCAGCGGCGAGCGATGCCGCCTTTGCCGCTTGAACGGGGTTGTCGTCAAGTTCGCTAACTCTTAAAAGTGAAATCGATTTCAGCTCGGCCGAGATATTGGTGGAGACGGAAATGCATTTAAAGTCGGCCAGTGCCTGATGACGCAATCCGGACTGCAGGTTCAATTCTCCGCGCATGTAGAGCGCGGAGGGATAGTTTGTGATCTCATTGCGGCCTGAGAGGAGGGCGAGCGCTTCGCGGTTGCGGTTGCCGCTTTTCAGAGTGTCGACCCATTCGACCAGATTCTCCGCCGCTTCTCTGCCGGATGCAAGACGGGAGACCTTTTCGTAGTTGTAAATCGCATTGTCGATGTTGCCTTTCTTGCGTTCGGCGCGGGCAAGGATTCGCAGGAGGGTGATGTCGGCGCGGTTGGTTGCGGAAGTTGCGTAGTCGATAGCCTGTTGCGCATCAGAGCAGTCTAGCGCCGCTTTCGCCAGCAAGGTAATCGTCTCCGTTTCGCCGGCATTGAGCAGTTGATTGGCAATACCGCGATTTAGGGCGGTGAGGGCGGCGCTGGGATCGTTTGCCTTGTTGAAAATCTGCACGAGCAGCATCAGTGCCTTTTTGCGTACGGCAAGCGGCTGCTTGTCGTCGTCGACCACTTTTTCCGCATGGGTCTTAGCGATGTCCAGCATGTTATCATGCAGCGCGGCCGAAGCAATAGACAAAGCCTTTTCGCCCGCGCCGTCCGCAAACGAAATTGCGGCAGCGAGCGCACAGATCATCGCCAACGGTGATCTTGTTCTCAATTTTTTACTGTGCTTCAAACGTTGATACATCGCAAAACCAATTTAGGGAGTCTGTACTCACCCCACCACCACATCTTCCTCCGGATAGCAGATGTGCGAGCTTTCCAGTTTCGAGCTGATCGCCATTACCACCGTAATAGGCCCCAGTCGGCCAAGATACATGCAAAGCGACACCAGTATGCGTCCGGCTTCCGACAGTTTCGGCGTCATGTCCAGCGAAAGACCGCAGGTGGATGCGGCGGAAATCGCTTCAAATAGGTACCTTGACGAGCTGTCGGCGTGCATGGGAGCTTCAGTGCACGCAAGAAGAAAATATGTGATGAATACGAGGCTGCCCATCATCACGAAAATCACAATCGCCTCCCGGACCAGACGGCCGGGAATCGTTTTTTTGGCGACGATGGTGCCGTTGGAATTGCGGCAGAGGGCGATTACCGTCATTACGAGAATTGCGGCGGTGGTCGTTTTTAATCCGCCGGCCGGAGAGGAGGGGGATCCGCCGATGAACATTTGCAGCATCATCAGGACGCGGCTTCCTTCGCTCATGGCGTCGGCCGGAATCAGGTTGAAGCCGGGTGTGCGCGTAGTCAACGACATGGATAAACCGCATGAGAGCTTTTCGGAAATTCCCATCTGGGCGAAGGCGTTGTTCCACTCCAGCAAGGTGTAGCCGATCAGACCGGTGGCGGTGATAATGACGGTGGTTATCAGGGCTAGCTTCGAGTGAAGCGTCAGCTTTCCTCGCTCCATGCGGTTGATTTTCCACCATTTTATCGTGAGCAGATTGTAGAGTACGATAAATCCGAGCGAGCTGACGGCGACGGTCGCGTCAACGGTTCGTAAAAATCTCCAATCGTTTACGAATGAAACAAAACTGTCGTGGTGCAGGGAGAAACCTGCATGGCAAAAGATGCTGACGGAATGGAAAATCGAGTAGAAGACGGCTTTTCCCATCGGATATGCTTGGCCGTCGACCGGGTGCAGATAGCAGTTTAAAAGCGAACAGGCGCACAGCAGCTCGATGAAAAAAGTCAGCGCGACAGTCCAGCAGATAAGGGGCTTGACGCCTTTGACTTTTTTCAGGCCGTATGCGTCCATCATGCTGAATTCGTTTTGCATGCTCAATCGCTTTCCCGCGAGAATCAGAATGAAGGTGCTAAAAGTCGTAATACCAAGGCCGCCAAGCTGAATCAGGCTTATCAAGATGATTTGCCCAGTCATCGACAGCTGCTCGCCGACATTGATCACCGACAGCCCCGTAACGCAAGTGGCGCTGGTGGCGGTGAAAACCGCGTCGATCCACGAAAGCTGCTGGCCGGGAGCATTGGAAATCGGCAGATGCAGCAAAAATGCACCGATTGCGATTACGGCTGCAAAAGCCAGTGCCATAATACGCATCGGGAACGTCTGTTTCTTGGAGAAGAAGTAGGTTTTCATGAACGCTTGATTTTGCCGGAAGCGGTTCGCGGAAATGGCTCGCTTCTCATTTTGACATTGCGTATGCGTTTGTACATCGGCAATGTGCGGTTCAACAGCTCAACTTCACGCTTGGCGACGCTTTCGGGAATAACCCCATACAGCTCGGCGACCAGTTCCCGTGAATCGCCGCCTTTGCCGCTGACACAGGCCTCGCGCACGCCAAGCAGGGCTTCAAGTTTCGCTTCAAGTTCCTCAGGGGCGATTTTCTTTCCGTTGGAAAGAACGATGGTGCGGTTGCGCCGGCCGATGACCTTCACCGCCCCGTCTTCGGTAATCTCACCCGTATCGCCCGTATGGAACCAGCCGTCGCGAATCGCTTCATCCGTCTTTTCCGGATTCTTGTAGTAGCCGTGAAGCACATTTGGCCCCTTGACGATAAGTTCGCCATCTTCGGTAACCTTCGCTTCGCACAGCGGAGAAACGAGTCCTGCGGTGCCGTGGTGGGGATTGTTATACGAATCAATGGAGAAAAGCGAACAGGTCTCGGTTAAGCCGTAGGCCTGAAGCACCTTGATGCCGAGCGATTGCAGTAAATCGTGGGTGTGCTTGGCAAGGGGCGCACCGCCCGTCAGTACCCAGTCAAGGCGCGAGTCGTCCTCGTCATCGTCATCGTTGTCTTCATGCTCATCCTGGTGGATTGAGAGTTTTCGCGCAAGAATGTCGGCAAGTGCCGGAACCAAAAAGGCACAGGTTACGCGGAATCGCTGTACCGCATCGTAGAGTCTTCTGAAGTCGGGGCAAACTCCGACCGCCGCACCGTGGGTAAGCAGGAAGTAGACGCTGCATATCCCGAAGATATGATGCAGCGGCAGCACCATCAGCGAACGATCCTTCTCCGTGACCGGCAGCATCATTCCGGCGCCTTGCGGAAATGCCGCGAAATTTGAAAGCGAAAGCTCCACGCCGCGCGGTTCCGAGGTGGTGCCGCTGGTAAAGACGATGGAACAAATTTCATTCGGGTCGCGTGGCGGTGAATCAAATATGCTTTGATATTCGCCTTTGGCGATCAGCTGCGCGGCGAGATTGTAGTTTTTGCGCGATGCTTTCGAAGCGAATGCGGAGACGGTGACATGAGGGAGCAGGGCTGCGACCTGTTTGGCTTTGTCGGCATAAAGCGCAGAATGTAAAACGATCGAAACTCCGGCAAAGGTGAGGCGTCTGGCGATCTCTTCCGGGGTGAGGGTGGTTTCGAGCGGGATTATCACGGCGCCGGAGAGGATGCCGGCCGCATGGCACACCATCCATTCGTATGAATTTTCCCCGAGCAGCGCGGCGACTACACCCGGTTTGAGCAGGGTGTGATTGGCACAGGCAAGAACATCGATGTCATGAATGAATCTTCTCCAGGTGATGGGCAGATAGCTGTCGCCGGCGGTAATCAGAAACGCCGCCTCGTCAGGACGTTCATCTCGTTGTTTCCTGAATGAATCGATTATGAAATTCGGATTGAAATTAGTCACAGCCTCACCCCCTGGAAATACAAAACTGAAAATCTTCCCTTGATAGCCGTCATTGCCGCAATTATAGCAAAATCCGCGCTTTTTAGATACTAAAATCGGCCAGAGAATCCAGTACCTGGTCGGCAATGTCGTGTTCGGCGAAACGCGGCCGGTTCCGCTTTAGCGCAACGCAGTACATTCCGGCATTTTTAGCCGCTTTGATTCCGGCTGGGGAATCCTCAAAAACCACACAGTTGGCGCAATTGACGTTGAAGTGTTTTGCCGCGGCGAGAAATCCGTCGGGGTGGGGCTTGCCGCGCAGATAGTCTTCCGCACCGAAAACGGCGCTGATTTCATTGACGCACCCCATCAGTTTCACCGCGTTTTCAATATCGTTGTGGCATGAACCCGAGACGATTGCGCAGGGGGCGCGGGCTGCCACCCGTTTGAGACATGCAACCGAGTCGGTGATAATCGTGCAGGATGGGTCCGGGCAGAGCTGGGCGTAACGAACACGCAATTCAGACGACATCTCGTCGATAGGAACATCGCCCAAACCGGGAAACATTGCGGTTATATCGCAATATATCTCTTTCCAAGAACGACCGAAGACAATTTTTAGAACCTCGTTTTCGCTAAGAGCAAAACCGCGATGCGCCAAATAGCGGCTCATCGCGGTTGCCCAAAGGATTTCGGTATCGACGAGTGTTCCGTCAAGATCGAAAAAGAACGCCTCTGGTTTCATTCCATTACGCTTTCCCGTAACAGCATTTTTTGTATTTCTTGCCACTGCCGCATGGACACGGATCGTTGCGTCCAATTTTCGGCGTTTCATGGCGGAACGGCTGTGGACCGAAGATTTTACCGTCGGTAAACTTCCATTCGCCGTCGGACTTGTGGAAGTAGGAAAGTTCGTGGTGGATGTAATCGGCGTCATTGACCTTGTAGTGCGCTACGAATTCAACTTCGCCGACATCGTCCTTCTCGGTCCCCTTTGACGTTTTGATGATTTCGATTCCGGACCACTGCGCGCTTTCCGCCCACTTTCTCGTTTGCTCGGCGTCAAACTCTTTTTGAACCTCTTTGCCGGAAGTCCTGTAAAGATAGTCGATGGCCGATTTGGCGTAGGCGGTGTAGCGCGAGCGCATCAGGATTTCCGCCGTCGCCGGGGTTTTGCTCCCGGCGATGTACGGTTCGCAGCACGTCTCGTAGGGCAATCCGCTTCCACAGGGGCAATTTGACAGTTTTTCAGACATTGTGCACCTGCAGAATTAGATGTTAACCTTGTCGGCCGGAACGCGGAAGCATCCAAAGTCGGCTTCACATGCCAGCTTCTCTTCTCCGTCCGGAGTCTCGCGCACGAAACACTTGCCGTGCAGTTTGGCAACGCGGGTGGTGACCTTGATGTTTTCGATTTCAAGGCGGACCGTATTGCCCGGGCGGACCTGGGCGCGGAACTTGGCGTTGTCTACGCTGGTGAGCAGGAAGAGACCGCCTTCGGGCACTTTTCCGGTCATAACCAGACCCGCACCGCCGCATTGTGCCATGGTTTCGACGAGAATCACGCCGGGCACCACCGGATAATCGGGGAAGTGCCCTTTGAAGAACCATGTGTCGGGCGTGTAGGTGTAAACACCTTCAGCGCCGTTATCGTCTGCCCGAATCAGCTTCTCCACGAAAAGAAAGGGGGAGCGATGGGGCAACAGAGATTCGACCGGTTTGAACTGATCCATGTGAATTCCTCTTTAGCGGTATTTGCGGATAACGACACAGCCGTTGTGACCGCCGAATCCCAATGAGGTGGAGATTGCCACATTCATTGGAGCCTGAACGCCCTGATTGGGGACGCAGTCCAAATCACAATCGGGGTCGGGATTCTTGTAGTTGATGGTCGGCGGATAGAAATCGTCGCGCACGGCCAAGGCGCAGATCAGTGCTTCGATTGCACCGGCGGCGCCGAGCATGTGACCGGTCATCGACTTGGTCGAAGACATCTTCAGTTTCGAAGCGTGCTCGCCGAAGACACCCTTCATGCACTTCGTTTCCATCGCATCGTTGAGGTGGGTCGAGGTTCCGTGAGCATTGACATAGTCAACCTCCTCGGGTTTGATGCCGGCATCTTCCAGCGCGCCGGAAACAGCCTGCATGGCACCGCCGGCGGAAGGATCGGGGGCGGTCAGGTGGTATGCGTCGCCCGAGCCTCCGTATCCGGCAAACTCGGCATAAACCTTGGCGCCTCGAGCCTTGGCGTGCTCTTCGGATTCGAGAATCAAAATCGCCGCACCCTCGCCCATGATGAATCCGTCGCGCGTCGCATCAAAGGGACGGCAGGCGGTTTCCGGAGCGTCGTTGTAGCTGTGGCTGAGCGCCTTCATCGAGCAGAAGCCGCCGACGCAGTATTCGGTGACGGTGGCTTCGGATCCGCCGGCGATGACCACATCGGCACGACCTGATCGAATCATGTCAAGGGCGTGGCCCATTGCATCGGTTCCCGACGCGCAGGCGGTCGAAATCGTGTGTGCAGGGCCCTTGGCGCCGAGCACGATGGAGACGTTGCCGGGGGCTTCGTTCGAAATGAGCATGGGGATAAGCATCGGGGAAAGTCGGCTCGGACCCTTTTCAAAGAAGGTTTGATAGCCGTTCTGGTCGACTTCGCGACCGCCGATGCCGACGCCGAGCATAACCGCGACGCGCTTGGCATCAAGATCGGCCATCTGGTCGAGACCGGAATCTTTCCATGCGTCGGAAGCGGCGGCAACCGCATACTGGGTGAAGAGCGCCATGCGCTTGGCGATCTTGAAATCGATGTACTTCTTGACATCGAAATTCTTGACTTCGCCGGCGATCTTCGAATCGACGCGGGAAGGATCGAATTTGGTTATGGGGCCGATGCCGGACACGCCGTTCTTGATGTTGGACCACATTTCGTCGACGGTATTGCCAACGGGCGAAATCACGCCAAGACCGGTAATAAGTACTTTTTTCATTTGAACTGTTCTCCTTGCGGTTTACCACATTTTAAAAAGCAAGCCGCCGTACGCGAGACCCGCGCCGAAGGCTACAGAAGCGACCCAGTCGCCTTTTTTGAGTTTGCCGGCGCGAGCGGCTTCATCAAGCGCAATGAGCATCGAGGCCGCCGACGTGTTGCCGACGGTAGCGATGTTCATAAAGAATTTATCCAACGGCTGATTTACCCGACGAGCAACCGCTTCAATGATCCGGGCGTTGGCCTGATGCGAAATTACCATCGTCAGATCGTCATAGGTCAGCGACTCTTTTTTGAGCATTGACGCAATCATCTCGTCGAAAATCTTGACGGCGAAATTGAAAACGGCGCGTCCGTTCATGTGGATTTTTCCGCCATCGGGATCTCCGGGAACCTTTCGCATTCCGCCGGACTGGAAAATCACCGGCACCTTGGCCGAGCCGTCGGAGCCGAGCACATCGCCGACGATACCGCCCGGTTCGTCGCTCGCCTTGAGCACCACGGCACCGGCGCCGTCGCCGAAAATTATACACACGTTGCGGTCGGTGTAGTCCATGGATCTTGTCATGGATTCGGCTCCGACCACCAGAAAGGGACGCGGGTCGAACTGCATCATCGCCCGGGCCGCCTGGATGGCGTAGATGCATCCGGCGCAAGCGGCGGAGACGTCAAATGCGCAAATCGGTTTGCATCCGAGGCGTCCCTGTAGCAGGCAGGCCACCGACGGGAAGCCTTTGTAGTCGCCGGTCGATGTCGCTACGATTATGCCGCCGAGTTCTTCCGGCTTGACATTGGCGCTCTCCAGCGCTTTGACCGCTGCGTTGTACGCCATGTCGGACGTGTATTCATTGTCGCCGACAACATGGCGGGAATGGATGCCGGTGTGAGACACAATCCACTCGTCGCTGGTGTCCAGCATTTTAGTCAAATCATCATTGGTCAGTACCTTCTCCGGAAGGTACGAACCGGTTCCTGCAATATGGATAAACATGTATTACCTCTCGCGGGGGGTGTAAACAACTTGTTTACTCTCTCTAATTTTCGGCATTTTGTCAAGACCGAAGAAATGCTCAAAATTCGGCAAGCAGCCTTTTTCGTGAAAACTTTCTTGACTTTTTCTCAGATCTGTTTTTTGACGACCTCCCGCCGTTACGGCATCACCGTGTCGCGATCGTTGAGCGAGCTGTCGAAATAGACGGTCTGGCCGGTTGCGTCGAGCAATGCGCGCCACAAATCGCTGTTGAGCGAAATCTTCTGACGCTCAAGAGTTGCCAGCTTTATCGGGACGAGCGTATACCATTCGTTGATGTTTCCGACGACGCAGTTGGTTCGTCCCGACATCGCCGCATGCACTGCGTTTCGGGCGAGCATATAGCAGCGAATGGCGTCGGTGCCGCGCGCCGGAACGCTTCTGATGGTGTAGCTGGGGTCGAAGTACTTCACTGAAACCGGACGGTTGGATTCGGTGAAATGCGCCGTTATCCGGTTCTTGAGGTATTCGCCGATGTCCTTCTTGAGGATATTGCCGGAAGCGTCCTTCTTTTCGGCGCCGGAGTTCATGAATTTCTGTCCTGCACCCTCGGCTACGACAATCACGCAATGGTCTTTTCCCGAATTGAAGCGGCGGTCAAGCGCGGCGAGCAATCCGTTGGGACCCTCCATTTCAAAATCAAGCTCAGGGATCAGGCAGAAGTTCACCACCGGATTGGCGAGTGTTGCGTAGGCGGCGATAAAGCCGGAGTCGCGCCCCATCAGGCGCACGATGCCAACTCCGTTGAAGGCACCCTTAGCTTCGGTGTGGGCGGCGCGGATTACGGAGGTTGCCTCGAAAACCGCAGTTTCAAATCCGAATGAGCGGCCGATAAATTGCAGATCGTTGTCTATTGTCTTGGGAATACCGACAACGCTGATGTTGAGATTGCGGCGCTTGCACTCGTCGGCGATATCGCCAGCGCAGCGCAGCGAGCCGTCGCCGCCCACGCAGAAGAGCAGGTTGATGTTCATGCGCGCCAGGGTGTCGACGATCTCGTTGGTGGGCTGCTGTCCGCGAGAGCTGCCCAGCACCGTGCCGCCTTTTTCGTGGATTGTATCGACATTGTCCGGGTCGAGCATGATCGGTTCGTAGCCGAATGAGGGAATCAATCCGGCATAGCCGTAGCGGATGCCGTAGATGGTGCGGATGTTGTAGTCGAAGGTCAGAATCTCGACTAGACTCTTGATGACATGGTTGAGACCGGGGCAGAGTCCGCCGGCGGTAACGATGCCTACTCGCGTCCACGATGGATCGTGAAAGATTTTTTCGTGGGGACCGGCTCGCTCGAAAGAGGGCGGGAAGCCGAACTTTTCGGTAAGCGATTTGAGGTAGTCGGCATTTTCGGTTACGAGAATACGTTCGCCTTCACGGATGAAGTCGCTACGGTTGCGAACGGGGGATTCTATTTTGCACTCGCCAAGACGATCGACGTCGAGTGAATACTGTTCGGGGTTGGCGAGCATTTTTTCGATAATACTCATTAGCTAGCTCCTTGGATGCGCTTTGCGATTTTTTCTGCGCAACCGATGTAGGTGGCAGGGGTCATTTCCATTAGGCGTTTTTCATCATCGGTGGGAAGGTTAAGAGAAAGAATGAATTTGCGCATGGTTGCCTCGTCAACGCGTTTTCCGCGGGTCAGCGCTTTGAGCTGTTCGTAGGGATTGGGGCGGCCAAGCTTGCGCATTACGGTCTGGATAGGTTCGGCGTGAACCTCCCAGTTCGAGTTGAGGTCGTCGAGAAGTCGCTGGCGGTTGACGGTGAGTTTGCCCAGCCCTTTGATGGTTGAGCGGATGGCGGTAAGCGTGTATGCAAATGCCACGCCCATGTTGCGAAGGACGGTTGAGTCGGTAAGATCTCGCTGCATTCTGGAGACCGGCAGCTTGCGTGCAAGGTGTTCGAATACGGCGTTTGCCAGCCCGAGGTTTCCTTCGCTGTTTTCGAAGTCGATCGGATTGACCTTGTGCGGCATTGTGGAAGAGCCGATCTCTCCGGCGATGGTGCGCTGTCCGAGGTAGCCCATTGAAATGTACATCCAGATGTCGCGGTCGAGGTCCAGCAGGACGGTGTTCCAGCGGCAGATGGCATCGAAAAGTTCAGCCATGCCGTCGTGCGGTTCGATTTGGGTGGTGAATAGGTTCTGTTTGAGCGCAAATTTATCTTCGATTACGCTACGGGCGATCTCCTCCCAGTCGACCTCGGGGTAGGCACTTAAGTGTGCGTTGAAGCAGCCGACGGCACCGTTGAGCTTGGCGGGCATTACGATGCGTTTGATTTCGCTGCCTTGCCGTTCGAGGCGGGCGACGACCACGGCGAGTTCCTTGCCTACGGTGGTGGGGGAGGCGGGTTGGCCGTGGGTGTGGGCAAGCATGGGGGCATCGGCGGTTTCGCTGGCGAAGGAGCGCAGTGCTTCGACAAGTTCGCGCTGGGCATTCTCAAGCACCTTCATACCGTCGCGGAGCATAAGCGCATGTGACATATTGTTGATGTCTTCGGACGTGCAGGCGAAATGGATGAAGCCGGTAAGGTCTCCGAGGGTAGTTTTCTCGAAACGTTCTTTAAGGAAATATTCGACTGCCTTGACATCGTGGTTGGTGGTTTTTTCGATTTCTTTTACTCGCATTGCATCTGCCGGGGAGAAGTCGGCGATGAGATTTTCGAGAAACGCAAGTTCCTCGTTGCTCAGGTTGCGGGCTTCGGGGATTAGCTTATTGGCGCAAAGCGCTTTGAACCAGGCTACTTCAACGGCAACGCGACGCGCAATGAGACCGAATTCTGAAAATACGGGGGCGAGTTCCGAGACTTTGCTGGCGTAGCGACCGTCAAGAGGGGAGATAGCCAATAAAGAAAAATTCTGAGCGTCCATTTTCGTTGTAACCTTTGTGTGCATGTCGTTTACGCCTTGGAATCGCCATGGTCATGATCTAATTCCCCGGCAAAAAAATCAAGTAAAAGTATAATATTTAAGGTATGAAATAGCAAGATTAGAAAAATGTCCTTTAAACTACCGGCTGGTCAACAAGGCACACTGAAAAATTAATATAATTGCTAATAATCAATAAAAAAATATTACTAATTTACTTTTTTGTTTGTTTTTAATATATTGAGTGAAGGAAAGACATGTATGAGTGATAATTTTGGTACATTACTGAGGAACAAGCGAGAGGCCAAGGGGTTTACGCAGGTTATGCTGGCTAAGCATCTTGGTATGAATGCGGTGCAGCTTTGCAGGATTGAAAAAGGCAACTCATCGCCGACCTTGAAGACGATTGCGAAAATTGCTTCAGCTTTGGGGGTTTCGGTATTGGATTTGCTCTCGTCTAAAGATACCTCCCTATTGGACGTTGAATTTGAAAGTACTGCAAATGTTGCGGCTGAACGTTTTTATGCGGTGCGGTACAATGCGGATTCTTACTCGGTAGACAGCAAGGTGCTTGAAGAGATTTTGCCGGTTGAAAATGGGTTGTTAGAGTTAGAGAATTCGCTTTGCATTGCGCACTCGACATGTTTGCCGTTTGTTCATTCATTTAATGTAGATAAATATGGGGCGAGAACTACGGCCAGATATGTGCGTTCGGCGTGTGCGGTAGGGTCGGCATCTTTTTCGGATTTAGCTGAATTGTTAGAATTCAGGAATGTGCGTTTTCATGTGGTCAGTTTGCCGGACGGGGAGTGGAGCAGATCGTTTTTTGATGGTGGCAATCATTCCTTGTCGATAGTGCTTTCTGAAGAGAACACGGTGGAGCGGAATATTTATCGGATTGCGTATGAGTTGGGGTGGATGATACTTTCTGGGGCTAATGGGTATAAGCCGGTACGAGAAAGCGAGAAGTGTCACAGATTTGCGCGTGAATTTGCTGCGGAGTTTTTGATGCCTGAGGAGTCTGTGCGGTTTGCGGTTTCGTGCTTGGGGGTACGTCCGACTGATTGGACGCTTGAGATGGTTTGTTATTTGAAGGCGAAATTTAATGTTTCTGCCGAGGCGTTTGCATTGAGGCTTGAAGCTCTCAAACTGATTTCGGAGCGTCTGCGTCAGCACATCCGGGAAGAATTGCGGGCGTATTACGATGCTCATCCTGATGCGATGGAGCCAGAGCCGAGATTGGTAGCTCTTAATATCGGGATGCGCAGAAAACTTCTTGAAATGGAAGTTGAAAGAAGGATGCGGAAAAGATGAATTTTAATCGATTGTATCCGAATGACTGCATAGATAACGCAATCCCCTACAATGAGTGCTATGCAAAAACCTGCCCCGATGGCTCTCCGGGAACAACAGTCTTCGACCATTGCCGCTATGCCGGCTACGTGGCGGAGGGATTGCTCGCGCTGCTTCCGGACTCTGTCCGCGGAATGTTCCCGCCCGAAACGCCGTTTCTCGTGTCCCTCCACGATGTCGGCAAAGTGTCGCCGGAGTACGAAATAAAATATTTTGATCACCTAGTCGCCAAGTATGCCCCCGAGTGGCTTGCCAAACTTCAAACAAAAAAACATTCTGGAGGATTGCGAGGACATGCTTCAATCGGTGCCATTTCACTGATTACCGAATATGGCTTTTTCCCAGATGACGCAATTGTCTCCGCAGTCGCTGCGCACCACGGGTTTTCGCCGCCCCAGAAAAATCTGTGTCCAAATGATGATTGCGGCGACACCGATTCTTGGCAAAACGAGAGAAAACATCTCATCTTCGCTTTGGCACGAGAATTTGGCGTATTTCCTGACTCGATCGAAAAACTCCAGTGCCGAGCAGACCTTCTCGCCGGTATCACCTGTGTGTCGGACTGGATTGCCTCGGACGAGGAATTCTTCCCCCCGGACGAACGACCGCTTTCGTCTGGCGAAGGGCGGCAGCGTGCGGCATTCGCGTTGGCGCAATGCGGCTTTGCGAAGGCATCGTTCCGGCACGCTCTGTCGTTTCGCGACATTTTCGGTTTCGACTCCTATCCGGCGCAGCAGGCGTTTCTCGATGAAGTCGATGGGCCAGGCGTTTACGTACTAGAAGCGCCGATGGGCATGGGCAAAACGGAATCCGCCCTCTACGCGGCCTACCGTCTAATCGAAAAAGGTGTCCATTCTGGGCTATATTTTGCCCTCCCGACGCGGCTCACGAGCGACCGTATCCACGAGCGTGTCGAACAGTTCCTCAAGGCCGTCTCGGTAGTGCTGACAACTGTCAAGCTCGCGCACGGCCAAGCGTGGCTCAAGGAATTTGACACAGGGGGCGAAGGGGCGGCGGCTACACGTCGGCCGCCGCCGTGGTTCAACCCGTCCAAGCGGGGATTGTTATTCCCGTTTGCGGTCGGAACGATTGACCAGACGCTCATGGCCGTTCTCAACGTCAAGCACTCGTTTGTCCGGTCGTTCGCGCTCGCCGGAAAGGTCGTCGTTCTCGACGAGGTTCACAGCTACGACGCCTACACTGGGACGCTGCTCGACGAACTCGTCCGGCGTCTTCGCGACTTGGGTTGCACGGTGATCATCCTCTCCGCGACGCTTACCGCCGCGCGCCGTAAGTCATTGCTGGGCGATGGTGCACCCGAGGCGGATGGTTATCCGCTACTGACCGGTATTCGCGCAAACGGCGGAGTGGTCGTCCGTCCATTGGAGGCGCCGCCGTCGCGGACAGTCCGCTTTCGCTGGATCGACGCCGCGGCGCAGTCTCCGATCGCCGCCGCCGTCGAAAAGGCCCGCGCGGGATGCAACGTCCTCTGTATCGCCAATACGGTTGCAACCGCCCAGGAGTGGTTCCGCACGTTGAAGAGCGAAATGGTCTCCGGCGAGTTTCCCGTAGGGCTTCTCCATGCCAAGTTCACGTCTCGTGACCGCGAGCGGCTCGAAGAAGAGTGGATGGCGAAACTCGGCAAACCAGACCGGGAGGGGCGCGAGTCCGCGCGCCCGCATGGGTCGATTCTCGTTTCCACGCAGATCGTCGAGCAGAGCGTGGACATCGATGCGGACTGGATGCTTTCCGAACTCGCGCCTGCCGACATGCTCCTGCAGCGCCTCGGTCGCCTCTGGCGGCACGAGCGCACCGGACGCCCTGTCGCAGAACCCGAACTGGCCGTCGTCTGCGCCTCGATGCCACCGGACGATCTGTCGGTTCTTCCGACCAAGGCGAAGGAGTTGGAGCCGGTCTTCGGCCGCGGCGTCTGGGTCTATGCGCCATACGTCCTCCTGCGCACGTTCGAGGAATTGCGGAAGCGTGAGTCGATTACCATCCCCGAAGACATCCGCAGATTGCTCGAAGCGGTGTATTCCGACGCCATTCCGGAAACCGAACCCCACGCCTCGCTCCATGCCGCGATGACGAAACGAATCGACGAACTGCGGCGATATGCTATCATGGGCGAAGCCGATAAGCTTCCGACCCGGAACGACGACGAGGAAACGGCCGGCACCCGCTACAACAGCCGTCCGTCCGTCTCCTTGCTGCTCGTCCGCAGTCTCGACACGGCTACGGGAAAGACCGTCCTGCTGGATGGAACCCCCGTCAC
>JAZQGX010000015.1:0-1972 GCA_045540275.1 Kiritimatiellia bacterium
GAAATATTCTTTGCCTATTTCCTCAAATACATGAGAGATTCCATTAAGTCGTCGCCAAAACAAATCAATCATATTAGGCCGGAAAAGCACTTCATAATGGTTTTCAGTATCTGGCTCGCCAACGGCAAATGTAATCCCTTCAGATGTTTCGTTAACTATTTTTGCATCTGCCAGTTTCTTTGTTTGCGTTTTGATTCTGCTCAATTCCTTTTGATATGTGTCGAGAACAGCCCAATAGCGTGACGCGCTCCAAACATCCAGTCGTTCAAGTATTTCTAAAAAATGAGATGTCAATCTACATTTGTCCCTCGGATTAGCACGTTCAATTTCTGAAGACTGATAATTCACCTTATTAAAGAACGCAAACAATTTTGCTCTCTTACCATACCACTCAATAATTTCACGGCCTCCCTTTGCATCTAGACAATTGGTCACAGGGATATTGACAATAATATGGCCTTGTTTCGTATAATCCGACTTTTGGGGAACTACAACTTTCTCAACATAATCATTCAGACAAACTAAGTATGCTTTATTGCTATCAACATCAACAACGGCTAATAGAATGACAACTGCACCGCCCATTGTCTCAACGGTGGCTAGCAACTTTGTGTCAAGGCAATACTGCACAACTTCAACAGAATAACTTTCATTAGTCGATTCAGAGTACTTTTCAACATTTTTTAGCCCGCCGAATGTTAGGACTCTTTTCGTCACCCCTCTCACTGCTTTTACCTGAAATAACACATGCTCCCCTAATGTACATTGTGTCTCATCAGAAAACAACTCTACTTCCATGTCTATCCCGTAATCACTAGAATATTCCCGGACCACCCACGATTCAGGAATTAGTTGTTTCAGAACATTAATGCCCTTATCCCCTATAATATGTGAAGAAGGTCGCCTTGCGCAATGATTACTGACTTCACAACTCATCAGTTAGGTTCCATTATCACAAAACAATAAAATTTCAACAAACCCACCCCTCAATGCGCCAAGTGCTTATCCATAATACGATATAACGCAATGACTTTGCACAGAAACAACACATCCCACAGGAGGCATGAGATATTCTA
The DNA here is from genome assembly GCA_045540275.1 of Kiritimatiellia bacterium. GTDB lineage: Bacteria > Verrucomicrobiota > Kiritimatiellia > RFP12 > UBA1067 > RGIG8368. The sequence continues at coordinate 1,077 of JAZQGX010000015.1, forward strand.
GAATTAACCATCAATCATTGACTTCGTCATAAAAATCCAGTCCATGTGATGAGACCATTTCGCTTTTCAGCACCATTCTCCTTCTAGTAGCCCCATATATAGTCTTTGATATGGTACGCCTGCGCATATGTGAAGAATTTTCACCGCTTGACCCTCCAGCACATACCGACCACTTCGATGTTGCCTTTGCCGAAGACTTCGTCAACGGCGCGGGTGACGCCGAAGCGGGGATTAGGATTGCCATAGTCATGCCCACTAATAATCTTTATACCGGCAGCCTTCGCCCACTCGCACTCCGCCTTGACATCTTCGTAACTATGACTGGCATCAAAGAAGACCATGTCGATTCTACCCTTTACTTGCTTGCGCCAATCTTCGCTTGAGCAATTGACAAGTTCGACCTTTGTTCCGCGAAGGATTCGCCTCGTAAACGCCTCATGAACCTTTGGCGGCAGGCCAAACGGATTCCAGCTGAAGTTATCCACGGCAATCGCCTTGCCGCCAACGAGCTGCCACGCAAGTTCCCGCGCCGTCAGACCAAACAAAGTGCCAACTTCGACAACAGTATATCCAAGGTCTTCTGTCGCCCAGGAACAGACTGCTTTCATCTCCTCGTCCGTCAGACCACCAAGGGCGTCCATTGAACCAGTCTTGTCACCATAAAGCAAAGCCAGCGTAGAGAACGCCGTCTTCGCCTGCCGCCAATGCTTTACGAGGGTTAACAATCGTCTCATCATGTCTCAAACGCCCTGTATAACAATCCGTCTGCAAATGTCAACGACACGATCAGCCCAAGCCTCGCACGAGTACGGCTTGGTCAGCTCTTTGCCCAATTCGGGATGGATATCAGCCTCCCCACGCTCAACCTTCAGCATGGCCTCCGCCATTGCATCAGC
>JAZQGX010000016.1:0-30760 GCA_045540275.1 Kiritimatiellia bacterium
GTGCTAATAAAATCCCGTCAATCCTGTAAATCCTGTCAAAAACGTTATCTCCATGAACATTCACGCGCACTAATTCTTACCTTTTACCTCTTACTTCTTACCTTTCTTTAGGTTAGAGGTAATAGGTAACAGGCTCTGCGAGAGAAATCCCATTCCATATTGCTTTCGCTGCTGAGAGATTAGGAGATTAGGAGGTTGGGAGGTTTTTGACTGGAATTGGCAATTGGTATTGGCAACATTATCACACTAGCAACATTTGAAATGAGATTACGGTGCGGATAATGAAGTTTGCAAGTAGGGGCAGTTAGCGAGTTTGGCAGTTTGGCAGTTTTAGGTTTCAGATGAAAAGCGTGTTGGTGCTTTTCTTCGCGAGTTCGGCGAAGGCGGCGACACCCGCAACCTCATCAACCTCATCGATCAGGTCCTCGCGCGTGAGCCCCATCACCCCCATCGCCATGTCACAGGCGATGAACTTCACGCCCACCGCCTTCGCGGACTTGATGAGCGCCGGAAGCGTCATGATGTTCTGCCTGCGCATGACGTCCTTCATCATCGCCGTGCCGAGCCCGAGCATGTTCATCTTCGAGAGTGCCAGCTTCTCCGCCCCCTTGGGCAGCATCCAGCCGAACATCCGCGAAACGAGGCTCCGCCGCAGGGTCGGTGCGGGATTCCTCCGCAACACCGAGAGCCCCCAGAACGTGAAGAAGATCCCGACCTTCGCCCCGGACGCCGCGAGCCCGTTCGCGAGGATCATTGCCGCCAGCGCCTTGTCGAGGTCGTTGCTGAAGAGGACGATTGCGGCGGAATGTTCCGCCGGGCGGCTGGAGGTCGAAGGTGAAAGTTGAGGACCGCCCTTGATCAGCGTCGCCTCCAGCTCGCCGCCATGCTTCGCGAGTCCGGCCGCCATGCAGCCGTTCGCCGCGCACCAGCGCCGGAGATCGCCTTCGAATGTCGCATCGGCCAGCACCTTGAACGCCGCGCCATCCGCCGCCTTGGAAAACGCCGCCTTGAGCTGGATGACCGGTCCCGGACACGGCAGTTGGCGGAGATCGAGGGTTGAAGAAGGTTGAAGGCTGGAAGTTGAAGGTTGAACAGCGGGCGGATCTTCTTTCCCCTGTTCACCTTCAACTGAGCTCCTCACCTCTTCCCGCTCCGGATGGAACAGCCGCCAGGTTGCCCAGCCGCCGGAGAGGTTGTACACCCTGAAGCCGTTCTGCTTGAGGATGCGCTCGGCAAGATAGCCGCGCAGCCCCACCGCGCAGCACGTCACGTAGGTCTTCGCCCGGTCGAGTTCGTTCAGCCTCGCCCGCAGGCCCCCAAGCGGGATGTTGATCGCGCCGGGAACCGCCCCCATCTCGTTTTCGGACGGTTCGCGCACGTCGATGACCTGCGCGTCCGCCGGGAGCGTGTCCGGCGCGACGACGTCGCTCTTGCCGGTGAGGACGTTCTCCGCGACGAAGCCGAGGAAGTTCACCGGGTCCTTCGCCGAGCTGTACGGCGGCGCGTAGGCGAGCTCGAGTTCGCCGAGCTGCGGGGCCTTGAGCTTCACGCGCATCGCCTCGGCGATCGTGTCGATCCGCTTGTCGACGCCTTTCGCGCCGACGATCTGCGCCCCGTAGATCGTGCCGTCCGCACCGAAGAGGAGCTTCATGCTGAGCCGCGCCGCACCAGGATAGTAGCCCGCGCCGGACGACGGATGGATGTATATCTTCTGGTAGTCGCGATGCTCGGCCTTGAGCCGCGCCTCGGTCCAGCCGACGCCCGCCGCGGTCAGCTCGCCGACCTTGACGACGCTCGTCCCGAAGGTACCCCGGTAGACGCTCGCGCCGCCGACCATGTTGTCCGCGGCGATGCGGCCCTGCTTGCTGGCCGGTCCCGCCAGCGCGATCGCCGTCTTGCCGCCGAACACGGGATCACGCACCTCGATCACGTCGCCCGCGGCGAAGATGTCCGAATCGCTCGTGCGGAGTCCTTCGTCGACGATGATGTGCCCGCGCGGACCGATCTCAAGCCCGGCGGACTTGGCGAGTTCGGCGCGCGGACGGACCCCGGTCGAGACCACGGCGAGGTCGACGGCGAGGCGTGTGCCATCATCCAGCATCGCCTCCACGCCGTCCGGCTTCTCCACGAAATCGGAAACGACGCGTCCGAACCGGAGGTCGATCCCCGCGTTGCGGAGCTCGTCCGCCAGCGGCTCGGCCATTTCGGCGTCCAGCGTCGGCAGGACGTGTCCGCCGCGCTGAACGACGGTGACGGCGAGACCGCGATGCCGCAGGTTCTCGGCGAGTTCGAGGCCGACGAACCCTGCGCCGACCACGAGGACGCGCCTTGCCGCCCCGAGCTTTGCCATGAGGCGGTCCATGTCGGCGAGCGTCCAGAGGTGCGCCACGTGCGGATGCGTCGCGTCCGTGTAGGCGTCGCCGACGGGCGTCGCGCCGGTCGCGATCAGTAACTTGTCGTAGGCGAGGCGCGAGGATCCGTCCGCTGTGCGGACCTCGACTTCCTTCTTCGCGCGGTCGATCGCGGTCGCCTCGCAGTTCGTGCGGACGTCGACGTTGAACCAGGAGGCGAACTTGGCGGGCGGCATCACCGACAGCCGCGCGCGGGCGGCGATCACGCCGCCGACGTGGTACGGAAGCCCGCAGTTCGCATAGGAGATGTCGCTTCCCTTTTCGAGAAGAACGATCTCCGCCTGTTCGTCGAGCCGCCGCAGCCGTGCCGCAGCGCTTGCCCCTGCGGCCACGCCGCCGATGATGACGTATTTCATGCCTTGCCCTCCTGTGTTCCGGATTCGGTAATCACGTGCCGCAATGTCCACCGCAGCGATTCAGCACGCGCCGGTTCTTCTTTTCTCCGAGCATCACGACGTTCCTTGAGAATCTTCAACGACTGTGCGCGTGTGTAATGGCGCGGATCATTCTCACACAACGCATCGGCACGGTTGAGTTCAGACATAACCGGGTCATTGAGATGCTTATAGGTCTCATAGCTCATCGCAACCATGCAACCATAGCCATTGCGGGTAAAGATCACCGGTCGTCCACTCTGCACATAGTCTGCAATTTCCGCAAACTTGTTGCGCAAGTCTGAAATCGGCCGGATGTCGGAATCAATTGCTCTCGTTGCTGTAATCTTCGTCGCCTGTCTTTTGATGATCAAAATTTTATCATAATTACGATATACGATGCAACTGGGCTTCTTACCTTTTACCTCTTACTTCTTACCTTTCTTTAGGTTAGAGGTAATAGGTGACAGGTAATAGGTAACAGGTAATAGGTAATAGGTAATAGGTAATAGGCTCCGCGATTTCTGCGAGAGAAATCCCATTCCATATTGCTTTCGCTGCTGGGAGATTAGGAGATTAGGAGGTTGGGAGGTTTTTGACTGGAATTGGTAATTGGTATTGGCAACATTATCACACTGGCAACATTCAAAATGAGATTACGGTGCGGATGAACGAATGCCAGTTTGCAAAAATGTACTTTACGAGAAGCTTTTAATCTGATAGAATGCTACCACTTTTTTGAGATGTACTAGAAGCCAGAGTGGCGAAATGGCAGACGCAGCAGACTCAAAATCTGCCGCACGAGAGTGTGTGTGGGTTCGACTCCCACCTCTGGCACCAGTTCTAATACGCATCTCACGGAGAAGATGGAAATGTTTAAGAATTTTCGATTTTATTACGGCTTTTATTACCCCTTCGTTAATGCGGGCGGAGTGGTGAGTCGTATGTAAATATCGATTCCCATGGGCAAGTAAGCCAAAGGCAAATCCCCCGCTTTAAGGAGCAGGGGATTTTTTGTTTTTACGGAGAGAAACATGATTATCATTCTGAAGAAAAACGCTGACGATCGACAACTCGAAAACCTTACTTCGTTACTGAAGTCGAAAAACATCACCCCTCACGTCTCAATCGGTGAAGTGCATACAATCATCGGTTGCGTCGGCGATGTGTCGCGGATCGATACCGGATTAATCGAGGCTCTCGACGCGGTTGAAAGCGTCCAGCGTGTTCAAGACCCATACAAGGCCGCCAACCGCAAATTCCATCCCGAGGATACGGTTGTCGACTGCGGCGGATTCAAAGTGGGCGGCGGACACTTCCAGGTTATCGCAGGCCCTTGCTCGGTAGAGTCCGAAGAACAGGTCCTCGGCATTGCGCGCGCGGTAAAAGCAGCCGGCGCCACCATGCTCCGCGGCGGCGCATTCAAACCGCGCACCTCCCCGTACGCCTTCCAGGGAATGCAGGAAGAGGGGATGAGGATCTTGTCGGCGGCTAAAAAGGAAACCGGACTGCCGATAGTCACCGAATTGATGTCCTTCGACAAGATCGACTGCTTCAACGACGTCGACGTCATTCAGATCGGTGCGCGCAATATGCAGAACTTCGATTTGCTTCGCGAAGTCGGAGCATACACGAAAAAACCGATTCTGCTCAAACGCGGCCTTTCCGCCACCATCCAAGAACTGCTGATGAGCGCCGAATACATCATTTCCGCCGGCAATCCAAATGTCATGCTTTGCGAAAGAGGCATCCGCACCTTCGAGACGGTGACCCGCAACACCATCGACCTTTCCGTCATCCCCGTGTTGCACCGCCTCTCCCACCTGCCGGTGGTTATCGACCCCTCGCATTCAACGGGACGCGCCGAGCTTGTCGCCCCGCTCTCCTGCGGAGCTACGGCAATGAACGCCGATGCGCTGATTGTCGAAGTGCACAACGATCCGCCGCATGCCAAATGCGACGGGGCGCAGAGTCAAACCCCGGAGCAGTTCGCCACGATGATGAATCGCATTCGTGCCATCCGCGCGGCAATCAAGGAGGATTAAACCATGCAGGAACTGGAAAAAATCAGACAGGAACTGAACGAAATTGATGATGAGCTGGTACGCCTTTTCGAACGGCGGCTCGGACTGATCGACGAGGTCGCCGCCGCGAAAATGAGAAGCGGCATACCGATTTTCGATCCCGGACGCGAACGCGCAATCCTAACCCGCGTCGCCAGCGCCGTCGGTCCGGAAATGGAGATTCCGTCCAAAGTTCTCTTTTCCACGCTGTTCAATATTTCACGTGCTCGTCAGCGTAAAGCCATCGGCGACATCTCTCCGCTCGGCAACGAGATCATGAATGCCATCGCCAACACCCCGAAGCAGTTCCCGTCCCAGGCCACCGTGGCCTGTCCCGGCGCCGAGGGGTCGTATTCGCAGCAGGCGGTCGATCAGCTGATTAAATTCCCGACCATCTTCTACTTCAATTCGTTTGAGGATGTCTGTTCCGCCGTTGAAAAAGGAATGTGCCGCTATGGGATTCTGCCGATAGAAAACTCCGCCGCCGGTTCGGTCACCGCGGTGTACGACTTGATGCTCCGCCATCGGTTCAATATCGTCCGCGCGCTGCGTCAGCAGGTTCGGCATGTGCTGCTCGCACCGCGCGGCGTGAAATTGCAGGATGTCAAAACCGTACACAGCCATCCTCAGGCATTGGCGCAATGCAGCGAGTTTCTGCAGTCCAATCCGCAGATGACCGCCTGCCCGTCGGGAAACACGGCGGTAGCCGCCCGCGATATCGCCGCCTCCGGACGGAAGGACGCTGCGGTCATCGCCTCGCGCGCCTGCGCCGAACTCTACGGATTGCAGGTGCTCTCCGAGGATATCTGCAATACTTCCGCAAACTACACCCGCTTCATCTGCATTTCAAAGGATTGCGAGATATATCCCGATGCGCGCAAATTCTCGTTCATGATGACATTGGCGCATCGTCCCGGCGCGCTTTACGGGGTCATGGCAAAGTTCGCGGCTCTGGATTTGAATCTCACCAAGCTCGAATCGCGCCCGATCCCCGGCCGTGACTTTGAATTCCGCTTCGCCTTCGATTTCGAGGCTCCGGCAAACGACGAGCGCGTGGTGGGATTGATTTCCGAATTGGCTTCCGATCCGGGAATCGAACAGTTCACATTCCTCGGCGCTTACGCCGAGTGCTAAAGAGGAGGGGTGGCGGCGATGAAAATTGCAGTTGCCGGCATGGGTTTGATCGGCGGGTCGTTCTGGAAAGCGGCACGCCGCGCTGGACACGATGTCAAAGGATTCGACAAGACCGATAAGGTCGATGTCGCGGATGCCGAACTGGTTTTTGTCGCTCTTCCCCCCTCGGCGGTTGTGCCGTGGATTGCGGCGCACGCGGACGAGTTCGCCCCTTCGGCGGTTGTGGTTGACTCCTGCGGCGTAAAGCGGGAAATTTGCGAGGCGTTGAGCGGAATTGCCGCAGGACGCAAGTGGCATTTCGTCGGAGGACATCCCATGGCGGGGAAAGAGGTCTCGGGATTTGCAAATTCCGACGAGAACCTTTTCAAGGGTGCTTCGATGATCCTTACCCCGTATCCCGAAACCGACAGTAGCGTGCTCGCAATGCTCGAACGCCTGTTTGCCGAACTGGGATTCGCCCGTACCGTTATGACCACCCCGGAGAACCACGACCGGATGATCGCATTCACCAGTCAGCTTGGCCATGTGATTGCTAATGCCTACGTGCGCGATGAGGCGGCGCGTGAGGCGTCCGGTTATGCCGCCGGGAGCTATGCGAACATGACGCGCATCGCGTCGATGGATCCGGCGATATGGACGGAGCTGTTTCTGGCGAACCGCGAGGCGCTGACGACGGTTCTTGACAGTTTCATTTCGCGGCTCAATGAATTCAATGCGCTTTTGAAATCGAACGGGCGGGAGGAAATCGCAAGTTGCATTGCGGCCGGCGCCAAGGCCAAAGAAGACGACGGGGTAAGGAGATAGGATGATGTTTCACGAATCGGCCTTTTGCGGAAAACAGTTGCGTCTGTCGGTGTCCGGAGCGTCGCACGCTTCGCGAATCGGCATGAGATTGAGCGGATTTACCGCTGGTTTTCCGGTTGACGAATCCAGACTTGCCAGTTTTATGGAGCGCCGCGCCCCCGGGCGCGATGCGTTTTCCACCTCGCGCAGAGAGCCCGACAAGGTACTCTTTACCAAGGGCGTGCGCGATGGCGCAACCGACGGTGAAGAGATTTGTGCCGTGATAAAAAATGTTAATTACCGTCCGGGCGACTACGGCTCGTTCAACACCGTTCCCAGACCCGGTCATGCGGATTATCCCATGTGGATCAAGACCGGACGCATCCCGTCCGGCGGAGGCGCCCATTCTGGGCGCATGACCGCATCGATGTGCATCGCCGGCGGCATCTGTCTGCAGTGGCTCGGTGCTCGAGGAATCGAAATTTCCGCCAGAGCCATCGAGATCGGTGGTTCCGCCGACGTGATGGAAGAGCGGATTTTGAGCGCAAAACAAGACGGTGACAGCGTCGGGGGTATTATTGAAGCAGTCGTTACGGGACTGCCGCCGGGTCTCGGCGGACCGATGTTCGACGGAATTGAGAGCCGTCTCTCGGCAGCTCTGTTCGGCATTCCCGGAGTCAAGGGGATTGAATTTGGCGCGGGATTTGCGGCGGCGGGAATGCGCGGCAGCGAGAATAACGACGCCTTTGAAATCGTTGACGGGACGGTTCGGACTGTCGGCAACAACCACGGGGGGCTCCTCGGCGGCATGACATCGGGAATGCCGTTGCGTCTGAGATTGGCGATGAAGCCGACCCCGTCGATTTTCAAAGAGCAGCGTAGTGTCGATCTCGAGACGGGGGACAATGTTCCCTTCACCGTGAAAGGGCGTCACGATCCCTGCATTGCTCTTCGCGCCGTGCCTGTGGTTGAAGCGCTCTGCGCGCTGGTGTTGGCCGATGAACTGATGTTCGACGAGTGCAGCAGACCGCGAATCTGCCTGACGCTGACCGCTGCTACCATCGACGAGAACCTGCAGACTCTCCGCCGCGAACGCGCCTTTGTCGACATGGCAGAGCTGCGCGCCGACGCACTTGACGAATCGGAATGGCGGATGCTTTCCGGCTTCCCCGCGGCAGCGGGAGTGCCGGTCATATTGACGGTGCGACGCAAATGCGATGGCGGTTTTGCCGACCTCTCCGACACCCGGCGGAAAGATATTTTCAAATCTGCCCTGACCGGCGGAGGGCGGTACGCCTTCGTCGATTTCGAGGAGGATTTCCACGATGACGAACTGGAGCGTTTGGCGCGGGGGGCGGGATGCACGATAATCCGCAGCGTGCATAAATTCGATGGGCGGATCTGCAATGTGCGCGAGAAGCTTTTTGCGCTTAAAGGCGACGGCGATGAGATGCCCAAGCTGGCGTTTAAGGTCGATTCGGCGGCGGAAACGGCCGATGTTTTCGCCGAGCTCTCAGAGCCGCCGCCTTTCCCCTACATCGTATGCGCAATGGGCAGAATCGGTTGCGCCACCCGGATTCTGGCCCAGCGTACCGGTTCATTCCTGACCTTTGTCTCTCCCTCGTCGGCGGGCGGGAGCATGAAGCAAATCGGGCATCTCACTCCGCGGGAGATTGTAAGGACCTACCGCTTCCGCAGCGTCACGAAAAATACCGGGCTTTATGCGGTCACCGGCTGGCCGCTTGAACATACCTCGAGTCCGGAAATCAACAATGCCGCTTTTGCCGCAGAGGGGCTGGATGCGGTGATGGTTCCGCTGCCCGCCGAGACCGCCGAAGAGGCGATGAATTTTGCGGAACGGCTCAATCTGCGGGCGATGGCGGTCACCGTACCGCACAAAGAGGCGATTATCGGCAGTTTGACCGAAGTTGATGAGGCGGCCCGGCGGCTCGGCGCGGTCAATACGGTGGTGCGCACCGGTGGAGGCTGGAAGGGTTTCAACACCGATGTTACGGGGTTCGCCTCGGCGATTTCCGCCTTTTGCGGCAGCGAGAATCTGAACGGGGTCAAAGTGTCGCTGATCGGAGCCGGCGGAGCGGCAAAGGCCGTGGCCTTCGCGTTGGACAGACTCGGCGCCAAGGTGTGCGTCTTCAACCGGACGCTTGAACGGGCCAGGGAGCTGGCGTTGCGACATGGTTTCGATTTCGCGTTTTTGGACGCAACGGCGCAAGAGCGGCTGCGGCAGTATTCGGATTTGATTGTGCAAAGTACCAGCGTGGGTCTCGGATCGACGAATCCGGATGACGATCCTATCGCCTTCTACCGGTTCGGCGGACACGAGATGGTGTATGATTTGATCTACTCCCCGGAACTGACACCGCTGCTGAAACGCGCCAAGAGCGCCGGATGCAAAGTGGAAAACGGGTTTTCGATGCTGTTGGCGCAGGCCGCCGACCAACGCGCCATTTATCAGAATTGCTGTGGAGAATGAGATGAGCGAAAAGAGGAACATCTATCTGTACGGGCCTCCCGGTTCGGGGAAAAGCACCTTGGGGAAATTTCTCGCCGAAGCGCTGTGCCTCCAGAAAATCGACACCGACGAACTGGTCGTTGAACTGGAAGGACGGAACATTCCAGACATTTTTCAGACGGATGGCGAAGCGGCGTTTCGCGCCGCCGAGAAACGTGCGCTTGCCGAAGCGATTGAGCGCGCTGGCGATGGTGCGGTGATCGCGCTGGGCGGAGGAACTCTGCTTGACGACGAAAATCGCGCCAGATGCGAAGCGACCGGCACGGTGATCTGTCTTGAAGCACCGGCACCCGAAGAGTTGGAGCGGCGGCTCAATTCCGCTCCGGGCAGCCGTCCTCTCGGCAATCGCGCCGAATCCCGCGCTGCGCATTACGCGTCATTTCCAGTGCGGCTGGCGGCTTTTTTCAAGATGCCCGATTCGCTGGTGATGGTCGGCTCCGGCATCTCGAAAATACCGGGATTGCCCGAACGGATCGTGATCGATTCGCAAGTGCAGAAATTGTGGGGCGATCAAATCGGCGAGCCGGTGGCGGGGGTTCCGTCCGGCGAAATCAACAAAACCCCGGAGACGGTCTGCAGATTGTGGAGCGCCTTTGCTCGATGCGGCACCGGGCGGAAAAACCGCATCGTCTCCTACGGCGGCGGGGTGACCGGGGATCTGGCGGGATTCGCCGCCGCCACATGGATGCGCGGAATCGACTGGGTGAATGTGCCGACCACATTGCTGTCGGCGGTTGACGCGTCCACGGGCGGCAAGACGGGTTGCGATCTTCCGGAAGGGAAAAATCTGGCCGGGGCTTTTCATGCTCCGAGGCTGGTGATTGTCGACGCCGAGTTTCTGACGACGCTGCCCGAACGTGAACTGCGTTCGGGTCGGGCCGAAATGATAAAGCACGAAATAATTTCGGGAAAACTGCATCCCGCTTCGCCCTCGGGCATCCCGTCGGCTGCGGAAATCGCCGAAAATCTGTCGGTTAAAATCGGAATCGTGCAGAGCGATCCGTTCGAGCGGACCGGGCGGCGCATACTTCTGAACTGCGGGCACACGGTTGGGCACGCGCTTGAAAAGATTTCGGGATATGGCGCGATTTCCCATGGCGAGGCGGTTGCCGTCGGTTGCGTGGAGGAGGCGCGTCTCGCGGTGCGCATGGGATTGGCGGACGCCGGTTGGCCTGATGAGCTGGCCGCGCGCTTTTCGGCGGCTGGACTTCCTGTCGCGTTGCCGCCGGGAACGGATTTTGACGCGCTGGTGCCAGATATGCGCGGCGACAAAAAACGCGACGGGGATAAGGTGGTTTTCGCTTTGCCATGCGGCTGGGGCGATGTCAGAAAAGTCGAGGTGGATCTGAAATGAGCGATACGATAGCCATAACTCCCGGCATGCTGCGCGGTACGGTCGAGGCGCCGGTTTCGAAATCAAGTCAGCACCGTCTGCTGATCGCTTCGTTTCTAGCCGGCGACCGGAGCGGTCTGGATCCGGTTTGCGGCGACTCCGACGACATCGTTGCGACGAAGCGGTGTCTCAGCGCGCTGGCTTGCGACGGGACGGAGGTGGAGTTGGATTGCGGCGAGAGCGGCTCGACTTTGCGCTTCATGGCTCCCGTCGCCTGCGCGCTCGGGAAGAAGGCCACGTTCATCAAGCGAGGACGATTGGCTTCGCGCCCGATGATCGAGTATCCCAGTTTGACTTCCGGAAGGCACGAGGTGGCGGGGAATGTGTCGTCGCAATTCGTCACGGGTCTGCTTTTTGCGCTGCCGCTGGTAGAGGGAGATTCCGAGATCTGCTTTACCTCGCCGCTCGAGTCGCGCGGATACGTCGACATGACGCTCTCTGTGCTGAGCGCCTTCGGAATCAGATACGAGCAGCGCGATTCGGGCATCCGCCTTGTCGGTGCGCAACGTTATGTCAAACCGGCCGGCGTCCGTCCCGAAGGCGACTGGTCCGGGGCGGCTTTCTGGTATGCGGCAAACAGCCTGGGGTGCGAAGTCGAAGTGTCGGGGCTTGACGAGACTTCGATGCAGCCCGACCGCGTGGTTAAAGACCTGCTCGCAAAACTCGGCGGTGTGATTGATGTCTCGCAATGTCCCGACCTGCTGCCGGCGCTTGCCGTCGCGGCGGCTGGGGCGCATGGAACGACGCTCTTTACCGGCGCGGCGCGCCTGCGCATCAAGGAGTCCGACCGGTTGGCGGCGATGCAGGATGTGCTGGCGAGACTTGGGGTCGAGAGCACCTGCTCCGAAAGCGAGATGAAGGTCTGCGGTATCGGTAGCGGAAAATTCAAAGGGGGTCTAATCAACAGCTTTGACGACCATCGCATCGCGATGGCGGCGGCAATAGCCGCGGTTCGCGCCGAGAGCGAGGTGGTTGTGACGAACCCCGGGTGCACCTCAAAATCGTACCCCGGATTTTTCGATGTGCTCGCCTCGCTGAGAGTGAATTGAAAATCGCACCCGGGTGCGATATATAAGTTCGCAATCGGAGCGATAATATGGTAGAATCCATGTCTTACTGCAGTTTTATTTTGAATGGAGATATGGAATGAAGCCTACATTGGTTATCCTAGCTGCCGGTATGGGCAGTCGTTACGGGGGGCTCAAGCAGCTTGATGCGGTTGGTCCGTCGGGGGAGACGATTCTCGACTATTCGATCTTCGATGCCGTCCGCGCTGGATTCGGCCGGGTCGTTTTCGTCATTCGCCATGATTTCGAAGATGAATTCAAAAAGAACGTCGGTTCGAAATATCAGGGCATTGTCGAGGTGGATTACGCTTTTCAGCGGCTGGAAGATCTTCCCGCCGGCTTTCAGGTTCCGGAGGGACGCACCAAGCCGTGGGGCACCGGTCATGCCATCCGCGCCGCGCGCGATGTGGTCAAAACTCCGTTTGCCGCCATCAACGCCGACGATTTCTACGGTCGCGACGCTTTTGCGAAATTGGGAGCCTTCCTTTCCTCCAAGCGTGAACCGTTTTCTTTTGCGATGGTTGGATATCTGCTTTCAAACACGCTTTCGGACAACGGCAGCGTTGCACGCGGCATCTGCTCCGTAGATGCAGACAACCGTCTCTCGAGCGTGACGGAGTTTACCAAGCTGGCCAGGGTCTCCCCCGATTGCGTGGAGAACAATCTTGACGGCAAGATTGACCGCTTCACCGGAGCGGAGCGCGTATCGATGAACCTCTGGGGATTCGGCCCCGAACTTTTCGTCGAACTTGAAGAACGGTTCCCGGCATGGCTGAAGGCCAATGGTAACGAAATGAAGAGCGAATGGTACATACCGTTCATCGTCGACGAACTGATTGGAGAGAAGAAGGCGACGGTTGATGTGCTGCCTACCGACAGCACATGGTTCGGAGTCACCTATCGCGAGGATCGTCCCATGGTGGTCGAGTCCATCCGCAAGCTTGTCGAGAGCGGAGAGTATCCGAACAAGCTCTGGTAGTCTGTCAATGAGAATATCGCAACCGGTCAGGAAAATATTTCCCGTCAGTCTGTTGCTTGACGGGAAGAAGGCGGTCGTCGCAGGAGGCGGAAAGGTCGGCGCGCGCAAGGTGGAATTGCTTCTGAGCGCGGGCTGCTCGATATTGGTGGTCTCCCCGTTTTTGTGCGATGAACTGGCGGCTTTGGCGGAAGCGGGCGCCATTGAACATCTGGCGCGCGATTTCCAGACCGGTGACGAGCGCGGTGCGGCGATTTGCTTCGCCTGCACCGATGACCGCTCGGTGAACCGCGGGATTCTGAATGCCGCAAAATCCTCCGGCATAATCTGCTGTTGCGCGGACGGGAATTGGCCGGATGGCGATTTCGTCACCCCGGCCGTCATCCGTTCCGGGGATTTGACCTTCTCGATTTCAACGGGAGGCAAATCTTGCCGTCAGGCCAAGCTGGTGAAAGATTCTCTGCAGCGCCACCTTGATGCGGTGAAGGGCTCTGATTTGATGGTCATCGGCACCGACCACGAATGCCTGCCCGCCCGCGAACGCGCCCCATTCCATCTTAATTTTCCAGAGCGCAGAAAACTCGGCGATATGGTAAGAAGGGTGACGGGGGTCGCCGAATTCATGTTGCTTAACACCTGTAACCGAATTGAGTTGGCGGCGGTGGTTTCCGAGGAGACCGCCGCTAGCGGCATCCTCCAGCGGATGATGCGGTTTGACGATTTGCAAGGAGATGAATATTACGTCAAACGGGGATTTGACGCATTCGCCCATCTGTGTCAGGTTACCGCGGGGATGGATTCCCAGATTCCGGGCGAATTTCATGTGGTCAGCCAGGTGAAAGAGGCCTTGGACGAGGCTTGCACTTTTGGCTGGGCGTCCTCGATCATGCGCGAATGGACGGACGCCGCGTTCCATGTGTCGAAAGACATCCGCCATGCCATCGGATCGTTGCTGGATGTCGAAGAGATCGAGGAGGTCGCGCTCCGTTTCGCCGATCACGCATCTTCGCTGACGCGCGGCCGTGCGGCGCTGGTTCTCGGCACCGGCGTGCTGGGGCGCGGATTGGTGGCGGGGCTCGGTGCCCGCGGTTTCAAATGCCATTGGGCATACCACTCAAACCGCCCCGATTCGGTCAACGGTGAAAATGTCATTCAGCTTGATGAAATTGATTCGGTCCTGCCCGAGTGCGGATTGATCGTCAGTGCGCTTTCTGCGTCGGAGCCCGTGGTCACCGCGGAACGCCACCGTCGGTTGTTGTCCGAAAAGGGAGTGCTGATGATCGATCTGGGAATGCCAAGAAATCTCGATCCGGAACTTGGCGGCGGCAATGTCAGGTTGGCCGATTTGGATCTTCTTAAACAATGGCACCGCTCAATGAATGGTTCGTTGGGGCAGGCCAGAAAAATATGCCAGCAAGTTCTCGAAGAGCATCGCCCGATCTACGAACGCATGCGTTCCGGCATGCGCCCGGAAGATTGACGGCCGCATTGTCGTTTTTGGCAATCGGGCTGTTTCTGCTGCCGTTTCGGACGACGGCGGATGGGGTGGTGCGCATTGCCGTGCCACCGGCTTCCGGCGATGTCGATTTCGCCGCGCATATCTTTGAACGCCGCGCGGCGGAGGCATTGGCTCGCGAGCTGATGAAGCATCTGCCTCCACCTCCCTGCGAAACCAATCTGGCGTTTTCGCTTCTGTGCGATCATTTGCTGCTGAGCGGGGCGGCAGGGAAATCAGATTCATTCCTTGTCTCCGCTTCAGCTCCGTCCAACGAGTCCGTCTGGGAAATACCGCCGTCAAAACTTGCCGAGATGGCCGAATCGTGGTCGAATGTTTTTGCCACGGTATCCGCTCCGGAAAATTTTTCGTCACATTTTTTCCATCCCGCCCGTGCCATGGAGGTCGCCCCCCGCAGCGAGCAGGCCGTTTTGCGCGCGGAATTTGTAAAACGCGTTCTCCATCGCTACGGTCTGCCTTGCGCTCGTTTTTGGTCGGACGGTTTGCCGATTGGTTTTTCTCCGCGTCTGGCGGCGGCGTTGCGAACCGACTTTCTGGAGGGTGCCACCGGGCATGATCTGATGCTGCTTCTGGGGGAGGTGCCGGGTGATCCGCGCATCATAGCCGAGCTGGCAAAACGATTTGAAGGGCTTGGGATGAAAACGGCCGCCGAATGGTTGGCTTCGCGCGGATTTATGGCGTTTATAGATTATGCGGCGTCTTCCAGATGCCGGGAGATCGTGGCTAAAAGCGAATCGTTCGTGATGAGTTCGTTCGAAGGGGGCTTCCCCCACGAGATACTGCTGGAACTGACAAGGAACGCCGATTTTCGCGGTACGGCGCTTTCGGTATACGATTTGTGGCGGCGCCCGTTCCCCGGCGGTTCGCCGCTGCCGCCGTCCCCGTCGGACGAGAATTTCAGTCGCGGAGTGGAGCTGCTGCGTTCGGAAAAACCCGATGTCGGAAAGGCGTATCTGCAGTTTCTTGAAAGCGTCGCCGGTTCCATAACCTTCGCGGCCTGCGTATTTGCCGGAGAATGCGCTTTCCGGCTCGAGAAGTATCCTGAGGCGTCAATGCTGTTCTGGCAGGCGCTGTGCACGCACGCGCCCGGGAAAAATGAGATCCCCTGGTTCGGTCTTTACCGTTCGTCCGCCAGGCTCAATTGCCCGGGGGCGCGTGAATATTGCCGCAAGCGGCTCGCGGGTCTTGAAATCAGCGAAGAAATGCGGCAGGTGCTTGCCGCCGAAAATCTTGAGGTGGACAATGGGCGAAAATGAAAAAGGCGGCACATGGGATGGCGCGGAGTGCGACGGTTATGCCGTAACCCACCCCAGTCTGATTAATGCAGCGGTTAACGGAGATGAAAGCGCGGCGCACCGATTCTACCGTATTTACCGGCCGTTGATTGCCAAATATGCCGCAGAGCGCGGTTTCCGCGACGGTGACATCGAGGACATCGTGCAAACGGTGATGATTGCTTTTTTCAAGCGGGCGGGCGAAGATTTCAGCTATGATCCCGGAAAGCGGTTCCGCAATTACATCTACGGCATCACTTCGCACGTGGTGAGCGACGAGTTGCGGAGAAAATACCGAGAGGATTCGCGGTTCATCGCCGGCGGAGAGCTGGTCGCGCCCGATGCCGGCAGCAGTGATGCGACCGTGCCGCATCAGGTGCCGGAATCGGTAAAGGTGCTTCCGTCCGTCGAGGCCGAAGAGGAGGAATGGGAGGAGTATTTGGCGGCGGTCTGCGCCAGAGAATTGCGCAATCGGGTCAAACCCGTGGTATGGCAGGTGTTCGATCTGCTGAGACAGGGGGCGACTCCCGACGAAATCCGTCAGATGCTGGGCATCGGTTTGAGCACGGTTTACGAGCATCGTGCCGCCGCTCGTGACGAGTATCGCCGCCTTCAGGCGGAACTTGGAGAAAGAGAATTGCTGCCGTGACCGTTGGAGAAGTCCAGAAGATATTTGATGCCTGCGCTTGCGACTACACTGCAATCTCGCAGATCGGGGCCGGTTCATTCGGCACGGTGTGGCTGGTGAAGAAACATTCACTGGACGACCAGCTCAAGGCGGTGAAATTTCTCCGCAGGTCTGAAGAGGTGTTCAACGGCGGCAAAAGCTCGTGGCGCGATGTTGAAGGTGTAAAGCTGTACGCCCGTCACAACATCACCCACCAGAATCTCATCAAGATATTGGACACGCGCGACACCGGGACTGATTTCTTTTACTGTACCGATGCGGCGGATGATGCCTCGGGCGGGAAGGGGGCGGCGTATGTCCCGGATACGTTGGCGTTGAGGCTCAAGCGCGGTGCCGGAACTTTGATGGAATTCGGAGAAATGCTGCGGATTGGTCTTGGGCTGCTTGACGGATTGCGCGCGCTTCATGCCGCCGGGCTTTGTCATCGCGATGTAAAGCCGTCGAATGTTCTTTTCGTAAACGGGTTGCCGGTGCTGGCCGACATGGGGTGCGTCGCATCGGTGAACGCTTCGGAGTATACCGGGTTCACCAGAGGTTTTATTCCGCCGCGAGCGGCGGGAGAGAAATACGACCCGATCGACCACGACCTTTATGCGCTGGGGAAGGTGCTATACAGCTGTTGGAGCGGAAATGACGTCTGCGATTTCCCTCAGGTTCCCGTTTCGCTGCTGCGCACGTCGGAGGGGGCGAGATTCAACCGTTTTCTGGTTATGCAGGCGTGTGCCTCAACCCGCCGCGAGCGATTCGCAAGTGCGGATGAGTTTGCTCACGCGTTGCGGCGCGCTGTCGGCGGCACGGAAGCGGCGGAGGCGGCGAGCGGACAGATCAGGCGCACGCTGAGCTCGTTGCGGCGGCGACTGCTGGCGTGGCGGTTCGGAACGGCATTGCTGTGGGCGGTTGCGCTTTGCGTCTGGGCGGTATTCAAGTTCATCGAGCCGGATGTGCTGTATTCGGCGGCCAGTGCGACGGAGTTTGCAAAGTGCGGCAACAGCATGGTGGTGGGAGCCGGACGGCAGGCACAATGGGTTGTCGGTGAAAACGGAGTGGGAATAGGTCTGATGGCGTTCCCGGAATTGAATATGGAGCGCGAATCGACTGAAATATCATTTTTGATTTCCGCCGCTTCGGGAAAATTCAATTTGGATATTTGCTTTTACCCGGAGGAGCTGGGGGCGGTGATGAATCCGTACAATGTACTGAAGAAGGAGAACTTCGGCGGCGCGTGTCGGTGGCTTACCTTGCGCTTCCGCAACCGGAAGCTGGCGATGAGCAATCTTTTTTCGGATGGTCGGGAGTGTGATATACGAATCCCCCGGATGACGGCGTCGCTTTCTTCCGATCCGGAGCGCATGAACCGCGTTCGCATAATGCGCACCGTCTCGGAGCGTGGAGGAGCGCGGATGGTCACGGTCTATCTGGACGGAATCAGGGTGGCGTCGTATGAGGAGCCGGAGACGATCCGTCCTCGATTCGCTCTTGCGCTGGGGGCGGTTGCTCCGGAGCGGATCAGGGTGTGCGATCTGGAAATACGCTGATCGGCGTGCGAATGGGAGCGCAGCGTCCGTCGCCGTGTGGCCGCGCCGGAAGCCTATTCAAAGCAAATGACGACAGGACCTAGCAGGCCGGATTCTCTAGGCTTTTCAGTTCCGTTGAAGTAGTCCCAGCTGGAGAACGCTATTCTGCCGGATGATGGTCTGGCACCATCGTGATTCCACGCCCAGGCGGGAATGCGCTTGAGTCCCTTTCCGCATGGGCCTACCGAACCGTCGAGGTGGCACTGATGGTGCCGGTCGGGTCCCCATTCGCAGTCGTCCGGCTGCAGTTTGTCGCCGAGCAGCCGATTGTGCCACCCGTTCGTCACTTCGACTTCCAAAATGTTTTTTCCTTCGCGGGCGGAGTTTCGGAGCGGAACGGAGAAGGGCTTGAACCATGCGACGCCCAGGTCGTGTCCGTTCAGTCTGACCCGTGCGATGTCTCTTACCTCTCCAAGGTCAATCGACAGCGCGGAGCCGGCTTCGTCTGCCGAAAGCGTAAAGATCGTGCGGTAGCGGCAGGTGCCGGAGTAATATTTCAAGGCGGGATCTTGAGAATCGCTCCAGGATGAAAGTGAATCGAAAACGACATCCCCTTCAGGTCCTCCCAGTCCGGACTGGAATGCGGCAATCCATTTTTGATCCAGCCGTTTTCGTATTGATGCGCGTTTGCGCCGCAATTCCAATGCCGGCGGTTCGTTTCTGAAGGATATGAACACCGATTCCTGGGCGTTTAGAGTGAGTTTCAGCCGCGAATAACCGCCGTTCAACGGGGGCTTAGGGAGAAACTCTTTTTCGTCACTCGCCGGATACCACAATTCAGGAGACCCGCTGGCGCGGAAATCGGCTAAGAACGATATGTTCGTGGACGACACATTGGCAACGAAGAACAATACTTCGTCTCTCTCTTTGATTCTTCTTGCCGTTCCAAGAATGGGACCGTTTTTCCCCGAAGACATGGCGCTGTTTACGCTGAATGGACGCTTGGGCAGATTGTCGGTCGCGGAGTTGAGTATTTTCACTCCGGCTTTACGCGCCGCGGCCACGGACGCGCAGATTCCGCTGTCGCGTTCCTGCTCCGGTGCCACCGCGATATATCGGTATGACCTTCCCGACGTGCGGACGATCGCCCGTCCCTCGGTGAAGTCTACATCCGTTTTGAATATGCGTTCCGGTACTATGTCCACGCCGTCGGTGATGCCTCTGAAATCTTCCACCGCCAGAACATCGATGATTTCTTCGCCTTGCTGGAGAAGGCGCTGGCAATCGTTAAGATAGGCAAAAAACGCCTTCCCCGGTTCGAACCAGGTTTGGTTTTGTCCGAAATGTGCTCCCCAATATCCCATATTCATTCCCGGTCGGCGGCAGGCAGGCAGAGGCTGATGCGTCCAATGGTGGAGAAACATCAGATTGATTCCGCGGGCGAAGGAGGCGTCGGTGCAGGCTTTGAAATCCCGGGGAGATAGTATGTACGGGTCTTGAAAAGGCATTGCGGTATATGCTTCGGCGGCGATTATCGTTTTGCCCGCGGCTCGTCCCGCCGCGCCACCGGCGGACGCATGTGCGCCAATGTCGCCGGGAGCGTACCAGAACGGTGATGCGCTCCAGAATTCGGTCATCGGCATATCGCTTAGCCATGCCGCTTCGTTTTTATCAAAGGGGCCTCCGTACGGTTCGACAAAAAATTTGAGATTTTTCGCCGAAAGCCGTTTTTTGAATACGCGATAGTGACGCTCCGAGGAAAGTTCCTTTACCGTTTTGGCGATATCGGCGGCTATTCCGCTCGACTTGTCGTTATGTCGGTCTACATAGTCGGGCAGGTGCGGCAGCGGATCGTATCCGCGCCGACGGGTGAATTCCTCGCGAAAGTCGTCGGTCCAGTCGTAGGGACCGGCTTCGTAGCTGTCCATCAGTATGAAGTCAAGTCCTACGTCGTGAGCGAGAATACGGTCAAGGTGGAGATTGACGGCACGGGCGTTCATCTTATCCGCTTCTAGGCAGCGTCCGATAAGAGATTTTGCCACCGGCATGCACTGGGATCCGGTGCAGGTGTAGCCGAAACGGTAGATTTTACCGTTTCGCTCGACCTGACCGATTTCCCGGTAAAAGCCGAGGTTGGACTCGGGCCGGGGAGGGACTGTTCCCGTTTTCGATGTCGTGAAAACGAGTTTTTTCATTCCAAGCTCTGGCGTTATCCACGGTCCTCCGGATACGGTGTATCCGGGACAATTGTGCATGCCGATTTTCAGCGAGCGCTTTTTCGCCTCGCGTACCGCGAAACGCACGAATTTCCACCATTTGTCATTACCGAATTCCAGACCGTCGATCGTGTCGTCTTCGTATCCGTATGCCGGAACTTCCGAACACGGACCGCGGGCAACCTGAAAGATTGTCGCCCCTCCAATTCCGGATGCGGCCATCGCGTCAAGGTCGCGCACTATTCCGGCTTCAGAGACGGCGGTCCCGCACCAGTGCCACCAGACATAGGCTTTGTTGTCGGCATGCGAAACAATGGGCGCTGACAAGACGGATAATGCCAGCAATGCAGCTCTGGTTTTCATCGCTTTTGAAGGTGACGGCTATTTAATGATTACGCTGAAGCCCAGATTGAGGGTCGCATATTCGTAGCATCCAATGTCGGGAAGGGCGTTGGCGGTGTGAAATCCGGAAGAATCAAGCAGCCGGGGTTTGCCCGCAATATCCTTGGCGTAATCCATCCAGTCAAGTCGAAGCCCGGCATCGCGTAGAGAGGATTTGCGGTGCAGGGAGAAATCGCCGCTTGCCGGATCATTGAATCCTGCTGAATCGGAAAAAACGCATCCCGTGCTGGGTCTGGAAGCGATGTCATCGGAGTGCCGGGGAGCGGTGGTGTCAAAATAGCAGTTGGTAAAGGATATGCCGGCTCCTGCATCGCTCGTCTGGTGCAGGTCGCGAATCGTGCTGCCGAACACGGCGGTGTTTACCAACGCAAAGGGTTTCGAGCCCAGGCAGAAAACAGCTTTGGCGTTGTTGGCCAGAGTGCAGTTCTCGACAGTTACATCCTCGGATTCGTTTTTCAATGCCGCCGAGCGGCTGGCGATGGTGAAGGATGCCCCGGTGGCGTTCATGAGGAGGCAATTGCGCATAATGAAGCCGTTACCGGTCTGCACCAGCACCGAGCCTTCGCCGATTTTGCCGACGACCGAACTGTTGGCGAGAATCACCGGAAGATTGTTATACTTGCCATCACGTCCGTCGGCTACGAATGACGTCGCGCCCGTGTTGCATTGAAGCACGCAGTTAGTAATCGCCGACGCCGACTTGGCGTGGACGGCCGACGCGGTTCCGTTCTCGGTGTGGTTGCTGGCGATTGTGCAGCACAGCATGACGCTGCCGGGAGTCAGCGATACGGCAGCGCCGTCGGCGGTATTGCCGCCGGACATGGCCAGCCCGCGGTTTTCGGTGATTTTGCAATTTTCTATCCACACCGAGGCATTGTGCGTGAGCAGGGCGGAGGATGCAATCGCATTGCCGCAGCTGAGGTTGCCGGAAATGACCGTGTCGAAAATCCTGTAGCCGGCATTGCGGCTTACCGCGCCTTTGCTCGCCTGCGCTTTGTGTCCGATCGCCACCGCTGAGCCGTTGAGACTAGCAAGCGAACCTTTGATGAAATCGTTCGTCGCGATATTGCCGGTGACGATGCAGTTGGTAATGTGCCCGGCTCCGGCTTCGGAAGGCAAAAACGCGATACCGCCACCCATTCCCCGGTATGCGACGTTGCCGGTGATCCGGCAGTCGGCAATGCACACGCTGTCATGGCGGGCGCCGGAGAAATAAACTCCTCCGCCGTCGCCTTCGACCCATCCGTTGGTTATCGTAAAGCCGCGGATGACGGCGTAGCGTGACCAGAACGAATCGGATTTGACATGCAGTATCCGGTTGGTGCTCGCCGGGTAGCCGCCGCAGAGAATCGTTCCGTCCCGGTCGATTTCGTTTTCGGCGCGCGGGCCTTTGGACGACCTGATCTCGAACTGGGCGTTGTTGATTTCAAGTTGATTTGTGATGATGTAGGTGCCGCTTTGGACATAGAGGGTTCGCTGCACGCTCTGTCCTGGGTGATTCCCGTTGGCGATCTTAAGCGCCTCATGGATATTGGTCCCCGCGGTTTCCCAGCTGAGATAATCGGGATTTTCCGGTACGTCGGCGGTTCCCGGCGGAACGCAGTAGTACTTAATCTCCCCGATGGCAACGGTGGCGGTCAATAACAACTGAAGTGCCAATAGAATTGTTTTCATTGTTTTTCCTCTTTCTTTATGCGATAGACATGGCGAGAGTGGCCACGGTAATCGTCCGTGAAGCTTCCGCCTTTGAGCGGAAGCTTTCGGTTTTCAAAAAGAACTTCGACCGATCCTTCCTGCGGCGCCTCGCGGGGAAGGGTGAATACGGTGTTTTCGGCAGGCGAAGAGTCGATATTGCAGCTGACTATGTACCACGAACCGTCCAGTCTGCAGGTTTTATGGCGGATGCGGTTTTTCGGCTGGCTGCACCACGCCTCGGCGGCAATCTCCTCGGAAAGAATGATCTTAGCAAGCGACTGCACTTCCCGGTTGACATCCACCATCGCGCGCCACGACCCCTCGGTTCTCGGGAACCCGATGTACCAGGAGATTCCGGTGCACCCGGATGCGATTGCCCCCCAGCTTTGCGCGACCTGTTCGGCATACGACGGATTTTTGTAGTGGAGCGTCATATTGTCGCCTACAATAAACATCCAGCAAGGTTTTCCGCCGGGAACGGCGATCATTTCGTCGACTTTTGCGACTACCGATTCAACCGTCCGGCCTTCGCTGTTGGTCAGATAGTCGTCTAGCATCAGAATGTCGGTTTTTAGATCTGCGTAGCGGCTCGGAATGCCCATGACGGTGTTGTTCATCATGACGGGCAGATACGGGTAGCGGCTTTTCATGCGCTCAAGCCAAGCTTTGGCTTCGGCGCTTCCCATGTAAAGTTCCGGTTCGTCAATCACTAGGTTGGAAATGATAGAATTTTCATACTGTCTGAAAAAATCCACCATGTTTTCGACGGTAAGGTCGTCGCGTTTGTCGCCGGCTCCGCATTTGCGACCAAAGTCGCACCAGTTCAGATACATCAGTCCGTTTTCCAAAACCGCATCCATGAAAAATTTTGCTTCAGCGGAAATGTGAGACCATGACGGAATCAGTGCTTGGCAGGATGTGAATCCCTTTGATTTTATAAAAGGCATCATTTTGCGGTAGCCGATACCGGTCGGGTCGTTGAAAAATCCGACAATGCCGACGCAAAGAGAGGTGACAAGCATGTTTTTTCCGTCTTTTACTATGCTTCTGGTCCACCGGTTTATCTGGATGGCCTCTTTGCGGTATTTCAGGCGAACCACCCGATCGGAATATTTTCGTCCGTTTGCGGTGAAGGTGACGACATTTGTGCCGAATGGAATTTCCGCCATCGGCTTGGTGATGGTGCTCACGCGTCCGGTTTCGTCGGTTATCCGCCAGGCCGCCTCTGGTTCGTTCATGTAGAAATCAAGTCTCCCCAGAACCGCATCCTTTGTTTTTCCGCGTTTGCCGGTGGTTTTCCCCGCCCATTTTGCCGACACCTCCTTCGGCAGCGCGAGCACATTCCATGTCGATTCGTCCTTGTATCCTTCGCGTCTCGTTTTCGCCGACGAAATGGTCTCCTTGGCGCCGCAGTAGCTGTTGCGGCAGAGATTCATTTTCCATTCTGCATCAATCCCGGACCGGGCGAAGTCGGAAAACGGAATCGTCACGAGATAATCCACGGAGCCTGCGGCGCGGTTTTCTTCAGCCGTTACGAGCCAATTCCCGTTCCAGGCGATGTTGTTTGCGAAAAGATCGAATCTGTCGCCGTTGGCGCCGGCCATAAAGTGAAAGCTTCCCGCGTCGGCGGCCGGTTTGAAGAACATTTCCAATCCGTCGAACTGGTATATCATCCTGTCGCGAGCTTCGCGCGGACGGACGATCGAGGCGGGATTCTCCCCGAAGTTTCTGAAGCCTACATAGAGGTTTTGCATGTCGCAGGCGATGTACGCCAGCGTTTTTTTCGTCGGAGGGGTGTCAATATGCCAGAATGTCGATATGGGCAAAGCGTGGCAACTCCACTTATCGAGATCTGTTTGGGGCTTAACTCCGTCCGGCAGTTTTTTCAGCAAATAGCGCGCCGGTGTTTCCGCAGTTTGTTTGGCGCCAAATCTGATTGCGTCAAGGCTTGAAGGGCGATACTTCGAGGCGTAGCTTTTATTGGCCTCGAATTCGCCGTCGGGCGGGTTGAGCATTTCGCACTGGAGATCGTCGAGCCAGAGAACAGCGTTTCCTTTCCATGGCTCGACGGGCGAGATGCTGATAGGTGAATAAACACCCTTTGCCGGAAGTCGGCGCCGGGTGACTTCGTAGCGGTGCCAATTTTTGCCGACCGTCACTATGCGACGGCCGTCGCCGGAGCCGGGAGCAAGCGCAATCTCCACCGGGAGGTCGTCTTCCGACGATTTCATCCAGACCGAAAACACGCCCGCGCTTCCTTTGACTATGCCCGTCTGCCATGGCGCGATGACGATCGATCGGGATGTGTTGTTCACCAGAACCCTAAGAGAATATTTTCCGGAGTGCTTTTCGGCTGAGTCGAGGGCGAAACGTTTCAAGAACCGCGTTTCGTATTCTTCCGCCGGGCGGCGTACGAAATCAAAATCTCCGTGGAGTCCGTAATAGAGGGGAATTCCGTCTTCACCGTGTTCAAAGCCGGAGTTGAGAACCGTGTTGGGGGAATCGCCGCCTTGCCGAATCGCAGATACGAGAAAATTGTCGATCTCGAACCCTGCCCGGTGACCGGTGATGATCAGGTCGGGTTTTCCGGATGCGGCCGGAGCGATGAATTCCGCGGCCAGCGCTCCGTTGAGCGTGAATACGTATTTCAGCGAATCTGTGCTTCCCGGCAGGTGCCGCCGGACGGCGCGCATTTTCACGCTTTGACCTTTGGCGAACCGAGGAATCGGCTCATAGCGTCCATCGGCGCGTGCGGCCCCGGGCAGTTTCCAGACGGCGAAGCCCTTGCCGCATGGTTGCACTTGAAAATGATGTCCGTCAAGCATAAATCCGCCCCATGCGGTTTGCGCGGGGTGGTTTGCGCTATGGTCGAAAACAATATCCGCTTCGACCTCGAACTCTTTGGGCAGCGGGGTGCGCGGACGCATCCAGGCGCCGATGGGGACATGCGCGCGTCCGTCGGCGCTCGTCGCGCCTTTGGCAGACCAGTTTTCGGCAAATGTTTCAACCGTTTCAAACGAGTCGGCGAATATCGGCGCGCCTTTGCCGTCCGCGGCCGCGCTGATGACGGTGGAAGTGGCGATAGAAAGAACACCGACTCCGAGAATGTGTTTCATCGACGCGCACCTCATGTTTTTGGTACCTTGATCCATGCCGATTCGATGCTTCCGCCACGCACGCCACGGGAGTCGAGGGCGGTGATTGTCACTTTGATCCGGCCGAGATCGTATTTGGGCAGATGCCGCGGTTCCAGACGCCATTCGACATCGGGAAAGAGACTGTCGTAGCGCTTGGGCAGAAGGACGCTGGGGCTCAGTATCCGGAACATGCCCAAGGTGAGGCGCACGCCGGCGTAGTCGTGATCTACTTTGACCTCGTAGTCGTAAGGGCGGGTGGAGCGGTTGGCGAGCGCCTGCGGGAAAAATATTTTCCCGGCGGCTTCCGGTTTTGCCGGCGGTACGACCCGAACCTTGGCCGAGTGGGCGAAACGCGGGGGTTCGACGTGGCGGACGGTGCTCTCGGTTCCGTTCCCGGTGGCGGGAATCGATACCGTCCAGGGGGTGTCAACGGCCTCTCCCCTTGAGAAATCGCGGCGCTCGCACACGATGTGTCTGTCGTAGAGCTCAATGACGAGTCCTTGCCGGACATCGTGGTGACATCCCGTGTCCCGCACAAGCGAGGCATGGTTGTCGTGAATGCCGGATGCGTTTACGCTTTTCAGGGTTGAAGCGCCGATGGCGGTGAAATTTCCGCGCCACAGCGTCCGCTCGTCGGTCAACGACACGTGAGAGTGTCCGGACAGCGCGACCGCCGCGGGAAAACCGTTGAGGAGTTCGGTCATAGCCCCGTCATCGTGCGTGAACACCGATTCCGGGTGGAGGATGGTTCCCTTGAGATGCGGATGCTGGATGTAGAAAAATGGACGGTTTCGGTCGATGGCGGCAAGCGCTTTTTTCGCCTCCCTTATATGCCAGGGCGGCGTGGGAGAATTGAGTTCGATCGGCACGGCGGGATCCCAGTGGGCGCCGAGGAAATCATAACCCTTGATGCGTTTACGGAAAAACAAGGCGAATTCTTCTCCGAAAAAGTGCCGCCATGCTTTGGCGAAGCCGACGTTTACAAGGGGAAGGCCTCCGGATTTTCCGATGTCGCACTCGTTTTCGCCCATGTTTGCATTGGGGTTGGGGCTACGCCCGTAAACGCCCACATCGTGGTTTCCGGCGATAAAAAAGCGCTCGACCCTGCGTCCGTCGGGAGCATGGTCACCCGGAAACACCGAGTACCACGTTTCGGCCAAAAGCCCAAGTTCTGAAACCAGACCGTTGTTGGTGAGGTCACCGGCTATCACTACCGCGTCTACCTGCCGGTCGCGGAAATATTCAAGCGCCCGCCTCAGTGTTAGTGTGGATTCCAGATCGGTGATATGGGTATCGCTGATTACTCCCGTTTTGAGCAAGGGAACGGCGTTCTTGCATGGGAAAACGCCGCCAGAAAGCGCAAGCGCCCCTGATATTGCGAGGAAATCACGACGAGTAAGCGACGTATCTTCATTTTGCATAATGCAAATTATGCCATTTAACCGTTTTTTGTTCAATGTACATTCCCGCCAAAAGTTTGTATCTTTACGCCACGGAAAATGTTATAATTGTGAACTATGAAATTGAGCGAAATAATCCGACTTACCAACGACTGCTATCTTTCCGGCAAACGGCTTCCATTGGCGGTGACTCGAATGCGATACTCAAGTGCGAATGCCAATGTTCCTGCTCATTCGCACGAGTTTGCAGAGCTGACACTTATCGTAAAAGGCGCGATAACCCATCATTATTCCTGCGGGAAGGACAGGCTGAGAAGTGGGGATTTTTTCATTGTCCATCCAGGGGCAGTTCATGCGTATTCTTCGGCCACGCGGGATATAGAGCTTTATAATGTTCTGTTCGATCCCAAAGTGCCGATACCGCAGGTGGTTTCGCTGCGCCCGTCTCTTATTGGGGAGCTTTATCCGGATACCGACGGCAGGGACCGCCCCCCGTACGTGCTTGGACGGATGCGCAAGAGAGAGCTAGCATCCACCTCGGCGATTCTTGAAGTTATGCGGATGAGGTGCAGCGGTCGAAGCGAGGCGAGTCCGTTGATGCTTGCGCACCTATTGGCTGCGGCTATTGCCGAATTTTCGGCAGCCCATGTTTCGATTGATGCGCGACCGGGTGAAAAGGCGCTTTTGGCGGTGTGTTCGTTTATCGACACTCGATTGGACGAGCCTTTGCCGGTGGAGCGGTTGGCGAAAACGGCGGGGGTGTCGAAACGGACGCTGCTCAGGTTGTTCAAAGATGTTTTTGGCACTTCGCCCGGGGCGTATGTGCGTTCAATGCGTATTGCCCGGGCGAAGGCACTTTTGTCATCCACCAATCATAAGCTGTCGGTGGTGGCGGAAAATTGTGGATTTCATGATGCGAGTCATCTTGCAAAGATATTCAACCATCATGTCGGTTTCTCGCCGGGTAAAATTCGAAAGGATTCCAGAGGCGGTTATAAAGAAATATAGCGGTTTTTCGATTCACAGGATTTGGGAGGAGGGGACAATCTTGTCAATCCTGTTAATCCTGTCCAAAAAACATATGAGAGCGCTCCACTTGTTGCGTGCTTGGATAGAAGCGCAAAGTTGACGAACGAGTTCTTCATAGAGCTTGCCGCATTCAAGCCAGGAATTGCATTCTTCCGCGATGACGCGTTCGACGTTGACGCCGTGCGTATCAATGTCGAACAGATTTTCAAGCAGAATTCCGCAAATACGATAATCAAGGTGATTTAACGAAACTTGCTTTTGGTGTAAGTTATGGGGTTGTAGAAACTTGCTTTTGGTGTAAGTTTTGTGCCAGAATTTCTAGAGTGGAGGGAATGAGGGATTTTTGGTATAATATAAGTACTTAAAGAGGTAAATAAAAGATGATTCTTTATCATGGTAGCAATGTGGTTGTTGAAAAACCTGAAGTTAATGCTGGAAGACGTGCATTAGATTTCGGGGCAGGTTTCTATTTGACTTCTAATCGTGACCAAGCCGAGCGGTGGGCTCAGGCTGTTGTGCGTCGTAGGCAGAGTGGAAGTGCGATACTTAATTGTTTTGAGTTTGACGAGATTAAGATTGGTTTATTGAAAGTACTTAAATTTGATGGTCCGAATTCTGATTGGCTTGACTTTGTAGTTTCAAACAGAAAAGGAGTATTCGAATCGTCAGCTTTTGATATTGTTATAGGCCCAGTAGCTAATGATTCAACAATGCCGGTTATAGACGATTATATGGACGGTCGCTATACTAAGGAAGAAGCGATTGTACGTTTGTTGCCGCAGAAGTTGACAGATCAGTATGCCTTTGTGTCGGAAAGATCGTTAACGGTATTGTCTTATACGGGAAGCGAGGCGTTGTAATGAAGATTGAGGCGAGAACGAGGGATTTTTTTGATCGGCATGTTACTAAGTTGATTGTCGACAAATATGGGTTAGACGAACGAGTCGCCTTAAAAGAGTTTCTTCAGTCAGAAGCCTACCAGATGCTTATAGATAAATCGTTAGAGATATATTCGATGAGTCCTCTGGCTGTGTTTGATATGTGGGAAAATGAGAAAGTGACGGGTAATCCACGTAACTCGGTCTATATTAGAGCGTAATTATGAGTAAAAAGACAGAGTTTTTTATTTATTTAATTGAACGATATGCGGAAGCCAAAGGCATTACGGCAGATGTCGTTCATCGTCAATGGGATGAGTTAGGAATTACTGATTTAATATACGACATGTATGAAATATATCATATTGAACGTTTGCAAAATGCATTCGATGATATTGATAACTTGATAAAGGAGAAATCTAGCGATAGATTGAATGAAATATAGACCAATCGCGATGGTAGGGTCACGCGTCTTCGCGTGACCGTTGCAAGCGGCAGGTGGTCCCGGATTGATGATTTTTATGCTCCACTATTTTCGTAAAATACGATAGAATATCTCTTATTTTTTGAAAGGGAATTAGTATGTTTACAGTTTTAATCGCCGGAATTTCCGGTTGCATCGTGTGCGTCGGCTTAGGAAG
The DNA here is from genome assembly GCA_045540275.1 of Kiritimatiellia bacterium. GTDB lineage: Bacteria > Verrucomicrobiota > Kiritimatiellia > RFP12 > UBA1067 > RGIG8368. The sequence goes on from JAZQGX010000016.1 coordinate 29,122, forward strand.
CACCGGATGCGCCAACTGGATATGGGCCCCGGTGTGGGGCGGTTTGACCTTTTTGACCGTCCAGTTTTCCATCGGATTTCTCATGCAAAAGAAAATGCGAACTATCGCCAAGCAAGTCGAATCCATCATGAAAGAATGCCAGCGCCATATCCAAAAAAAGGTCCAGGCCTGGCAAACACGTCCGCCGGGGGGAATCAAACAGGCCCAGGACGAGATTGCACGCGAACAGCGCAAATTCATCGATGCCGCACTCGCCGCCACCAATGAATTGGAACGCTTTCGCCGTTGGGTTCCCATGATGGACCGCCAACTCGCCACCATGCGCCTTCAGCTGTATTGGATGAACAAAGATTTCAAAAAAGTGGACGCCTGCATGGAAAAGGCCGTGTTCTTCGACCCCATGATGGTCTGTATGCGCATGGCACGCCTATACACCCGCGGCAAAACCGACGAGCTTGAAAAAATCTTCCGCAAGGCGGTCCGCCGCACCGCATACGGCAAAGGCGTGATGCTTTACGCCCTGTATTCCTGGATATTGGTGAAGCAAAACCGCCTTGACGACGCCCATCGCATTTTGATCGAAGGATGCGAAAAATCCGAAAACCAGACGCTTAAAAACAACCGCGAATGCCTCGCCAACAACCGCGTCGCTCACTTCAGCAACGCCGGTTTCGGCGACGAGTGGTACGCGCTGCTGCTGGAAGAACCGAAAATCAGAATGCAGCGCCAGCCGCAACGATTCGGCCGTCCTTTCTAGTCCGGCAAAGAAACAATCTTCAACACTGGATAAACCGATGCCTTCCGAAAACAAAAAAAAAGCCGACGGCAAACCTAATCGCAACGCCCGCATCGAGTACGGGCGCTCCCCCCGTATCTGGATATGGCTGCTTCTGCTCGCGTTGCTGTTTCTCGGTCCCAGATTGTGGTCGCCGATTCCCGAGCCGCGCAATCTGAACCAGATCGAGTTCCGTTCTCTGATTGAAAGCAATCTTGTCGCCAAAGTGGAGATGGTGCGCGATAGCGACGGAATTACTTTCCTCTCCGGAGAACTCAAGCTCCAGCCGAATCTCAAGAAAAACGATCTGGCCTTCTCCGTCAACGTGCTTCCCTCCGAAAATCTGGAAAATTTTCTCATCGAACACAAAGTTCCGTGCCCGCTCGTCTACCGCAACGACTGGTTCGGTAAAATGCTGCCGGAAATGCTCTGGTTCGGAGTGGGCATGGTGATCATCGGATTTCTGTTTTTCCGCTTCTTCCGTTCCGCCAACTCAAGCGCGATGAACTTTGGCAAAAGCCGCGCAAAGATGATGAGTCAAGACTGCCGCAACGTCCGCTTCTCCGATGTCGGCGGCGTCGCCGAAGCGAAAGAAGAGGTTCAGGAAATCGTCGAATTTCTGAAGGCTCCCGCCAAATTCCGCAAGCTGGGCGGCAGAATTCCCAAAGGCGTTCTGATGATGGGTCCCCCCGGCACCGGCAAAACGCTGCTGGCCAAGGCAATCGCCGGCGAATCCGGAGTTCCGTTTTTCAGCATCAGCGGTTCCGACTTTATCGAAATGTTCGTCGGAGTCGGAGCGAGCCGCGTTCGCGATATGTTCGAACAGGGCAAGAAAAACGCCCCGTGCATCATCTTCATCGACGA
>JAZQGX010000017.1:0-13991 GCA_045540275.1 Kiritimatiellia bacterium
TCGCAGAGCCTGTTACCTATTACCTCTAACCTAAAGAAAGGTAAGAAGTAAGAGGTAAAAGGTAAGAATTAGTGCGCGTGAATGTTCATGGAGATAACGTTTTTGACAGGATTTACAGGATTGACGGGATTTTATTAGCACTAATCTTGTAAATCATGTTAATCCTGTCTGAAGTTATAGGGAAACCGAATCAAAAATGACGCCGATGCCAAAAAGCGTCAATGTTGAATCGATGGTGAAATCGACATCCAGCCCCTCAAGCGCCCATGCCGCATATCCACCGGTGGCAACCAATTTAAAGTCATATCCGGTTGATCGGCGCAAATGTTCGGTAATTTCGCGAACCATTCCGCGATACCCCACCGCAGCTCCCAGTCTCATCGCATCGGCGGTACTGCGGCCGATGTCCGGCACTTCACCTTCAAAAGCGATGCGGGGCAGCTTCGCCGTCCGTTCGAAAAGATAATCGCGCATCAGCGGCAAGCCGGGACAAATCGCGCCGCCGAGATAACGCGCATCGGGAGCGACGACATCAAATGTAAGCGCAGTTCCGAAATCGCATATCAAAACCGGCGCCCCGTACCTGATCACCGCACCGGCGGCATCGGCAAGCCGATCGGCACCGATCGAGGACGGTTTTGGATAATCAATCGCAATCGGCATTGCACACCTGCTGGTAATTTGGAGAAGCGGAATGCCGAGCGTATCCTTTACTAGCTTCTTCCAGTCTTGCAGCACATCGGGAACTACAGTAGCAATCATAGCTCCGTCGAGGGTAACTGATTGCGCAATTTTGCGGAGAGCGTTTTCGCACGCATCAGGTGACTTGTTTATGCCACCGGGGATGTTGAATACGCGCTTTATATCTCCGTTATCGTACAGCCCCAGACTTACCGACGTGTTTCCGACATCAATTACCAATGCAACGGACATTTTAAAGTCCCTTGACAATTTCCAGCGAAAGATCGATGCTGCGCACCGAGTGGGTCAACCCCCCGACTGAAAATGCATCTACTCCGGTGTCTGCCACCTCGACGGCACGCTCGATTGTTATATTGCCGGAAGCTTCGGTACGGGAAATTCCCTTGGCCAATTCAACGCAATGGCGCATCATCTCGCAACTCATATTATCCAGCAAAAGCCATTCCGGTTTTGCATTGAGCGCACTGCGGCACTCTTCCACGGTTTCGACTTCAACCTCGATTTCAAGCGAGGGGTAAGCCTTACGAGCGGCCTCAACCGCCAAATCCAAACGGTCGGGCTGGCCATCATGCCACAATTTCCGATGGTTGTCCTTCATCAGAATACGGTCGAAAAGTCCAAAACGATGATTAGTACCGCCACCGCACGTTACGGCGTACTTTTCAAAAATTCTCAAGCCCGGAGTGGTTTTTCGCGTATCAAGCACAAGTGTTCCATAATCACTTACGGCATCCACAAACTTTGCGGTCATCGTAGAGATGCCGCACATACGCTGCATGAAATTGAGGGCAACGCGCTCGCCGGTCAAAATAGACGCCGCTTTGCCCGAAACGCGAAGAATGACATCTCCTGCGGAAGCGCGCGAACCGTCGGGGAGCACAACATCAATCTTCAGTTCGGGATCGACACATTGGAATGCGAAACGGGCAACATCGCAGCCGCTTACCGCACAAGCTTCACGGGAAACGATTTCCGCCTCCGCCATTGCTTGAGGATCAACCAATGCCAACGAGGTGGCGTCTCCGGTGCCGATGTCTTCTGCCAATGCAAAACGAATCCGTTCCGCAACTTCAGGAATTTGCGTAATATCGGTCATAAGGAAACAAACCAAATGCTATCAGGCGTTTTTAATAAGTTCCCAGCTGAGGTACAGCATCGCCAAAATCGCGCTGAGTGCCAAGAACGAAATAATCGCCGCCGTTGCACCGAACTTTTCGCCCTTGGTCGAGCCGGTTTTTACGGGAGCTGCATTGGCAGCCGGTTCACGAAAGCGCGAGGCGAGATAAGCGCCCTCACCCTGAGCCGGTGCTTCGGTATTCACAACTGTGCTTTTCTTTATTTTCATAAAAAAAATAATAACAAATTTGACGTCATCTGCAAAGCGCAAAATAGGTACCGCAAACATATTTACGGCATATTTGCGCTGATTTTCACCGGTCTGCCACCCCGGCGGGGAAACAGACCGGTACAAAATGTCAGTCGAGATACTTTGCCATCAACTCAAAGACTTCAGCGTCCGCCACATAGCAGTTGAACCAGTCCTGTTGGATGTTTCCGACATACGATTTCATCCATTGCGTCGGAACGCGACCGTTATCGTACTGAGCTCGGGTATAGGCGTCGCCGAGCGAACGTGCCTTGGCCAGGTCGAGAGGATTCTTCTCGGCATCATACATCGCAAGATACATCCTTATCAGCTTGGCGGATGACGCGGCGGTCGGAACATACCACTCGTACTGCTCCATGACCGTCGGGAAGGTAATCCACTCTTCGTAGTTACCCTGTCCGGGGGAGCGGGTCTTCGCCCCCTTCCGATTGCGGAAACCGATGCCGTCGCTGCGTGTCGGTTTTTCCCAGCAGATGAATTGATCTTCGCTGAAGCGCAGATATTCGCGCGAAAGCGCAATGTATTTCTTGTCGCCGGGATAACGTTTGAGCAGATAAAGCGCAACACTGAGCGGAGTATGCTTGGTGAGATTGTAATAAGCCTTTACGGGTTTGACATCCTCAAACTGGCCGTCCCAACGCCAACCCGGCATGATTGTTTTTTCGATATAATCGAACGCCTTGTCGGCGGTAAGACGATATTCGGACTTGTCGGTAACCTTGTACAAAGCTTCGAGAAATTCGCAGATGCTAATCGGGTTGGCATAGTTATTGCAAACCGGTTTGCCGTCCTTTTCCCATATCTTCAAGAACCAGGTGCCGTTATCCTGCTGAGTCTTGATATAGGTCTTTGCGATCTTTTCAGCGCTCTCGAGATATTTCTTGTCACCGACGCGCTTATAAAGCATGATGTATGCGGAACCAACCGCGGCAGGATAGACAATCATGTTCTGACCGTCGAAGTAGCGAGCGGTGAAATACTTCTTGCCCTCGTATGTCGGCGGCATGAATTCAAGGGGAGTTCCAGCCGGCTGAGAAATCGAAATCAGATAATCGGCGGCAAAACGCGCGAGCTTAAGCGCGTCAGCCTCTTTCTCCTTGCGCAGATCCGCGTAACGAATCATGGCACGGATCAAAGCCGAATGCATTTTACTTGGATAGCAATTCAGGCGGTAGCTCATATCGGGCTTGCCGTTTTTCAAAAAGTTCTGAATATAGAACGTGTTGAAAAGATAATCGTACGCCTTCAATGCCGCCTCGCCGAATGTGCGCGTGCCCTTCTCGTATGTTCCCGGTTTGTAAGGTGCTGTTTTGAAAAAGGTGCGCTGTCCCGCCACTCCGATGGTTCTACCGGTGGCATCAAGCGCATCACATCTGACCGTAACGAATCCCGGAGTCTGGAGATTACCCCAGATCGGCACCAGCGCCGCATGAGGCGTATTGGTAACGAACGAAAACTGGCAGTGATAATCGTCTAATGCCACAAACTTGTACTGTACCGCATCTTTGACATGCTCGAAGTCGAACGCCGGAGGATACATGAACCACTCGGAGTGTTTATTCCAGAATGGTCTGCCGTCAACACCGCCCGGGTGAACCGGCTCTTTGAGATCGGCCGCAACCTGCGCTTTTAAAGCGGCCAGTGCCGCCTCCTCGGGTTTGTCGACCTTCTTGTCGGCAGCGCAAAGCAATCCTGCACCGAACAATGCGGTTGCGCAAATTATCATTTTCTTCATTGAGTACTCCTTTGCAGTTTTTCAAAATCTCAATGCCGACTCTTACGGCGCTTTACTGGATAATCACTCTACGACCCACGATAGTCAGCCGTCCCTCCGAAAGCATCCGAAGCGCTTCGGGATACGCCTTGTGTTCTTCAACCTGAATGCGGGCATGCAATGACTCTGGGGTGTCGTCGTCAAGCACGTGAACGGCGTGCTGAACGATGATTGGCCCCGTATCGGTTCCGGCATCAACGAAATGCACAGTGCATCCGGCCTGCTTCGCGCCATACTCAAGTGCCTGCTTCCAAGCCTCCAACCCTTTGAACGCGGGAAGCAGCGCCGGATGTATATTCAGCACACGATTGGGAAACGCCTCCAGCAGGCCGTTCTTTACAATGCGCATAAAACCTGCCAGCACGATGGTATCACACCCCGCTTCGCGCAAGAGACGGATGCACTCCGCTTCGGCCTCTCCGTCTAGTTTGGTCTTGAACGGCGAACAGTCAAGCCAACGCGACGGAATCGAGCGTCTGGCGGCGCGCTCTAGTATTCCGGCATCTTTCACGTCGGAAAGAACCAGTTTGATCTCCGCATTGAGCATACCGGTATCAATTGCATCCATAATGGACTGCATATTCGATCCCGACCCCGAACCGAGAACGCCAAGTTTCAGCTTTTCTGCAGGCATATCGTCATTGTCTCCATCCGTTATTAGCCGCGGGTGCGGTTTCTCTCTTCAAGCGACGCCCTGAGCGCGTTCAAATCGGTTGCCGGAGCGACACCGCTCTCCACCGCGGCCTTCGCCACCGCGAACGACACCTCAACAAACAGACGGCGATCGAAAGGCTTGGGAATGATATACTCGTTGCCGAACTCCAACTTCTCATTGGGGTACAACGCCTTGACATCTTCCGGCACAGGTTGAAACGCGAGATCTGCCAATGCCTTTGAAGCGGCAACCTTCATTTCCGTATTGACGGTTCTCGCCCCGACATCCAATGCGCCCCGGAAAATATAAGGGAAGCCCAGAACATTGTTGATCTGGTTGGGGTAATCGGAGCGGCCCGTCACCATGACATAAGGCTTGCCGGCCAGAGTCTCAGCCACCAGCTCAGGACTGACCTCCGGATCGGGATTCGCCATGGCGAAGATTGCCGGATAATCGTTCATCGCCAAAATATCTTCGGAGGTAAGCACATTTGCGACCGAAACCCCGATAAACACATCGGCGCCACGCATCGCCTCGGAAAGCGTCTTGGCATCGGTGAGTGCGGCGTGACGGCGCTTATGCTCATTCAGATCGGTGCGGTCGGCGCTGATTACGCCTTTGCTGTCGCACATGATCAAGTTCTTCACGCCACCGGCCTTGCACATATCCGCGATACGAATGCCGGCTGCACCAGCACCGTTCATCACAACGCGCAAATCCTCCATCTTGCATCCGCGCAACTTGCAGAAATTCATCACGCCCGAAAGCGCGATAATCGCCGTTCCCCACTGGTCGTCGTGGAATACAGGAATGTCCAGCATCGCGTCAAGACGATCTTCGATCTCAAAGCAAGCGGGCGATGCGATATCCTCAAGATTGATGCCGCCGTACATGGGCGCAATGGCGCAAACCGCGTCGATGACGCGCTGGGGATCGGTCTTGCCGGTATCAAGCCCCCCCTTGCGGCAGTGCGCCAACGGCACCGGCCACGCGTCAACATCTCCAAACGACTTGAAAAGCACGCCTTTACCCTCCATGACGGGAATGCTGGCAGCCGCTCCGAGGTCGCCGAGACCGAGGATTGCCGTTCCGTCGGAGACGACCGCAACAAGCTTCTTTTTTGCGGTTACGGAATAAACCGCCTGAGGATCGGCGGCAATCTCCTTGACCGCATGGGCAACGCCCGGGGTGTAGGCCAGACAGAGATCGTCCTGAGAGGCAAGCGGCTTGGCCAGACGGACTCCGACCTTTCCACCCGAATGATATTGAAGAACCTCTTCACGAGAGTACACACGATTTGCCATATCAAACTCCTTGTTTCATTTACATTCGATTGACCGCATTGGCGCGCTGGACATATTCACCGGTTTCAGTGTCGACGACAATCTCTTCGCCCTGCTCAAGATATTCGGGAACCATGAGCTTGTGACCGGTTTGGGTGGTCGCCGGCTTTCCGCGGCTGGTGATTGTAGCCCCCTTCATCACCGGGTCAGTCTCAACCACGGTCAGGACGACCTTCTGCGGCATTTTGATCGCTACGATATTTCCGTCAATCAGCAATGCACGGATTCCTTCCATGTCATCGACCAGATAAGGAATCTGGTTTTTCACCTGGGTTTCGCGCAGATCGAACTGCTCGTAGCTTTCCGAATCCATGAACGAGTAGATATCGCCCTGATGATAGAGGTATTGGACCATTCTGGTTTCGAGATCGATTTCATCAAACGGTTCGTCACCTTTGCAGGAGACATCCTGCTTGCCGCTGTCGATAAGATTGCGGAAGCGGAAATGATAAATAGAAGCCGCACCACGCGCGCTGGGGGTGGTGACCGACATTGATTCAACTTCGTACGGAAGATTGCGGATTCCGATAATAGTTCCTTTTTTCAGTTCGCATGCTTTAATCATAATGCACCTGTTTTCCTTGTGATTTTGCGATAAACTTCAATTAATCTGTCGGCTGCTTCCGCGGCGTTGTAAGCCGACGCCCTCGTCAAACCGGCATCGCGGGCGGTTTCGCGCCATTCGATGGAAACAACCGCGCTTTCCAATGCCCTCATCCATTCGATGCGATCGGTGGGATGGACCAGCTTCACTTCGCTGGAAGCGACTTCACGAACCTGGCGCGTAGCCGCCGCCACCACCGGTATTCCGCATCCCATCGCCCAAAGCAGCGGATACGGAAAATCGGTGCCGATCTCGGGGAAAAGGAAAACGTATGATGCGCAGATCAGCTGGGCAAGCGTACTTGAGCTATCAATCAGCAGATAAGTCGCGCCTTCCGGAAGCTTCGCCCTGCCCTTATCCGCGCCGGCGATAACCAGCGGAAGCGACGCCGTCTGATCCAGCGCGCCATATGCGGCGAGCAGCGTGTTCAAACTGGAATCGTCATCCGTACGATCGATCGCCAAAAAGAACCTTTCCGGTAAATCGAAACGCTCGCGCACGGCATCGAGGGCGGGTTCGGATTGCGGAACGAAACCCGCCGGCTGCGCGGGGAACAGCACCATCGAACGGGAATGCGATTTGTCTGAGAGCAGAGACGCGGACATTTCCATCGATGACTGCGAAGGGAGAAAGACGAATGCGCCGTTGCAAAGATTTTTCCGAGCCCTTCGGTAGCGGAAAAAACCCGGAGTGAAAAAACGCCCCGAGAGACTTGTCACATTGAAAATGTCGAGAGGAGAAAACACCTGTTTGATGCCGCGATACGGGCTGCCACCTGCGATGAACCGGTGCACCAAATCGGCTTTGATCTCGGCCAGAAACGCGCGATTGGCGGCATGATCGCCGGCGGGAACGACATTGCAGTCCATTCCGCCGAAATCAAGGCCGCTCTCGGCAATCACGTGCAGCCGCTCATTTTCTTCAAGCAGAGAACAAAGGCGTTCCACCAGAGGAGGTATCGAGAGCATCGCATCGGAATATTTTGAACATCCCGAAGTATCGATAACATAGTCTAGAGCATTGTCAATCACAGCGGATCCCGTATGATCATTTTCCGCCGGATTCCCGCTCGGCGATAATCTCCTTGAGAATGCGCTCGATGTCAGGCCGGCACTTTCCGCAAGCGCCGCCGGCCTTGGTAAAATCGGTAACCGCCTCAACGGTCGAAAGATTGTTCTCAATTATGACCCGGCGCATCTCGTTTTCCGATACACCGAAGCAGTTGCAGACCATTTTCTCTTCGAGATTTTTCACCTTGGTCTCGCCGGTGCGGTAGTTTTCGATTGCCGCCTCGAGCGCCTCCGCCCCCATTACCGAGCAGTGCATTTTCTGCGGCGGAAGACCGCCAAGGTAATCGGCGATATCGCGGTTGGTAATCTTCTTGGCCTCCTCAAGCGTCTTACCTTTTATCAGCTCGGTCAATGCGGAGGATGAAGCGATAGCGCTGGCGCAGCCGAATGTCTGAAATTTTACATCAGCAATCCGCCCCTCTTCGTCAAGCTTGAACATCAGCGTCAAAGCATCACCGCAAGCCAAGGAGCCCACGGTGCCGACACCATCGGGGTTTTCGATCTTGCCGACATTCCTCGGGTTTCGGAAATGGTCCATCACCTTTTCACTGTAATTCCACATCTCTTCACACTCCGGCAGAATTTAATTGCCTTTATTTTCTGTTTCTTCTTTTTTAATAAAGTCGCTTCGTTTTTTCAGCATCGGACTGACGGATGAATCCGAGACCAGATAAATCCATTTTTCATTTCGGCCGTTGAAATCCTTGACCTTTTGCAGGGCGGCGGCGTTTTCCACCGCATTGGTTCCCGCCGCCGAAAACGAGGCCACCAGCGAAACATACCAATCGCCGGAAGCGGTCTTGTTTCCGATCTGGGCGGTATAGGTGCAACCGTCTTTTGCCTGCACGGAAAAATACTTTGGGCGGGCAAGACCGGTTACATCCCGACCGAGCTTGGGGTCGGCGACCGAGGAGAAATCAAGATGGCTCAGTGCGCTTTCTGATGAGTAAACCGAGCCGCTGTCGAACTGCTCACCGGTGCCAAGACCAGAAAGCGTCCACTCGGCATCCTTTTTAACCAAGCGAACATCCTTGCCGTCGGCATCAATGAACATGATTGTCTTAAGCGCGGAACTGTCGACCGATGCGATTTGCACATCCGCCCAGTCGGAGACCCCACCATCAAACGCTTCAAGCGCATCACCCACCAGCAGCGCGTCCTCGCCTCCGCCGACACGGACATAGCGCCCGTCGGCACGGGCGGAAGCATAAGGAAATGCCGGATTTGCACTACCCATACGCTTGTCGCCCAGAGTCAACGCAAAAAGGGATTTGCCCGATGCATTCTGAATGTCGACAAGCGAGGCGTTGGCGAATTTGCGCTCGGAAACGTCACCGACGGTGCATTCCTGCAACGACAGAAGATTGTGGCGGATTTTCGATTCAGATGCGGGATAGCCGAAAAGAGATTCTATCACCCAGCCGCCATCGGAAACGGCAACCGCAAACCGATTTGAAGCGCCCCCCATCTCAATCCGCGAAATTGCACTCCAGTCAAGCGAAGAAATCAGCTTCTTTCCGACCTGACCCGGCGCGCGCATCGCCGATTTGCCGTCAAGCAGCAAAGCGCAAATCCCCAGCACCACGGCAGCACCTGCCATAATCGCAAGTTTTTTCCTGTTCATCGAAAACCTCTTTCTGCTATTTGCGGCGGCGGCTGACGCCGCGCCAGATACCAAAAACAACGACCAGACAAGCAATGAGCACGATGTTGATGACCTTAAGCACGACTCCGAGCCGATCAATGTCGGCGTGCAAGTGCTTGCGTACCGCCTTCAACTCGCGCTGGGTGCGCTGCTGCTGCTCAAGAAACACCTCAAGCTCCTTCTGCTGCTCTTTTGAAAGCAGAAACTTGTCCTTGCCTGCTTTGCGCTCCTGCAGGGCGCGCAATTTTGCCCTGGTCTCCTCAAGGAGGGCCTGCAAACGCTCCTCTTCCGCCTGCCATTTAAGCATGGCGCGATCCTCAAGTTCGTCGACTTTTTCAAAGGGACGGTTGGACACGCCCCGCGACCGAATGCCGATCAACTCCTCGCGTCCGGCGTAGCGCTCAACTGTATTGGCGAAAAGCGCGAGATTGTCATTCATTGGCTGGAGAACATTTCCGAAAAGAGTTCGTTGTTCGCTGACGGCAAACATATCGTAAAGGAAGTCTGAGTCGGCGAAAATCATAATCGAACTTTTACCGGACTCGATATGAGCCACCGCATTGGTAACCGCATTCGTATCGGCATTGTATCCGCCGGGAAACGCCGTTTTAAACGTGCCTTCCAATCTGGCGGCCAAAACACGTTCAACGCCATCCGGCTTCAGTTCGCCGCGCATCGCCCCCATTCCGAATTGGGCGCTGTGGCGGTCGACCAGACATGCTTTATCCTGAGAGGAGACCAACACCGGGAAGAACTTCAGCTCATCGGTATTTTTGCCGGTAAGCGCTCCGCAGAACGGCAGCATCGCCGAAGAGAGACCAGAGGCTATCAGTTCACCTTTGACCGCATTGGCGGCAGTGAGCGAAAGGAACGACGGATTATCGTCGACTCTACCGTCGCCGCCGTTGAGCTTGGTGGAAAGGGAAATGTCCGCGACCGCCCGTTCCGGATCGTAGCCGACGCCCCACGCCTCGAAAAGCCGGCCGAGAGTGGATGGCTTTTGCGGCGACATTCCCATCATCATCTGGCGATTGCGGGAGGCGAGAAAATCAGTCGCGCTGAAAGGATCGACGCAGGCGACGACCTTGCCGCCGCGAAGCACGAACTGATCGATCGCGTAAAGCGCGGCATCGGTGATGTCACGCGGATGGACGATGATCAGCAGCTTGACATCCTTCTCGATTTCTGTCGCGTCCATCTGCACCGGTTTTACGGTGTAGTCTTTGGCCAGCTCCCTGAACATTATCCACCCAGGGGAACGCTGCATTTGCGGCATCATCATTCCTCCGGCATCGGGAAGAACGTTGAGCGGACTCATAACTCCGACCACCGGTTTCTCGGTCCAGACGGTGCGGGTAATCAATCTCGTAATATCGTACTCGAGCGTCATTTCGCCCCTGGCGTCGAAACCGGGAATCACCTCCAGCGCGTCGCCGCACGAAGCGACGAGACCGAAGTAAACCGGAGAACCGAACATCGATGTCTGCTGCGGCTGAATGCCATAGCGCTGAGCCCATTCTTCGGCATCGGAATCGGGCGTGGGATCGTAAACTTCGACGCTGACCCTGCCCTTTCCGGCCAGTTCATACTCGCGCAGATAATCAAGCACATGCTCGGCATAGTTCTTGATCGATCGCGGCATCTCCGCCGACGACGAACTGAAGTAGAACTTGAGGGTCACATTTTTATCCAGCTGCCCAAGAATCGCCTTGGAGCCGGAAGAAAGGGTAAAGAGTTTCTCCTCAGTGCAGTCCACGCGCAAACGGAGATTTTTCAGAATGACAGAGGTGGCGCAAATGATAACCAGCAGCAGCGCCAGCCCGGCTGCCCCCGTCCCCATTCGTAAGAAAGTTTTTTTCATTGTTTCACTCCTCAGTATCAGGAAGCTTTTTTGTTTTCAACCGCAAATTCGGCAGCCGAAAGCATGAAGACAATTACACCAAAATAGTAGCCGATGTCGTACAAGTCCATGACACCGCGGCGCATCGCATCGAAATGCGAGAGGAAACTGCACTCGGCAACGGCATTGACAACACAGCGGGGAACACCCCAGCCCGACAGCGCATTGATCACGGGGTCGAAACCGGCGATCAATGCGGCAAAGCAGATGGCAAGAGAAATCACAAATCCAATAACCTGGCTCTTGGAGAGCGCCGACGAGAAGACGCCTACGGCAACGGCCGCGCCCGCCAGAAGAAACGATCCGAAATATCCGCACAGGATAGTGCCGATATCTGGGTTGCCCAGCCAGGCGACGGTAAATACTATCGGAAAGGTCAACGCAAGGGCGATTCCGATAAAAGCCCAGGCTCCGAGGAATTTTCCGAGCAGCGTCTGCGTCAGCGTTATCGGCAGTGTAAGCAACAGCTCAATAGTGCCGTTTCTGCGCTCTTCAGCCCAAAGCCCCATAGTTGCGGCAGGGATCAAAAGCAGATAAACCCAAGGGTGCCAGAAGAAAAACGGATAGAGATTCGCCTGGCGCGTCTCGTAGAAATTGGAGATTCCAAAGGTCAGAAATCCGGTAAGGACCAGAAATGCGACCAGAAACACATATGCGACGGGAGAGTCGAAATATGCTTTGAATTCGCGGACGAATACGGTGCGGATCTGTTTGATTGAGCTCATGTTAAGCATTTTCCTTTCCGGTTTGCACCTCCAGAGTCAAATTGCGGAAAACCGCATCGAGGCGCTGTTGCGGATCACGAGCCTTGAGCTCGGCCGGAGTTCCCTCGCCGACAATCTGCCCGCGGGCGATAATAACGCAACGGGTGCAGACAGCGTCAACCTCTTCCAAAATGTGGGTGGAGACGATAATGGCCTTTTCCTTCGCCATCTCCGTAATCATTTGACGGACGGCGAATTTCTGGTTGGGGTCGAGACCGTCGGTAGGCTCGTCCATAATGAGAATGTCAGGGTCGTGTAAAATCGCCTGGGCGAAACAGGCGCGCTGACGATAACCCTTGGAAAGGGTTTCGATGGTTTGGCGACGAGCTGAAAGTAGCGAAGTGCGCTCCATGACTTCATCGACCCGTTTCTTGAGTTCAGAACCGCTGAAACCGCGGACGCTGGCGATGAAAGAGAGAAAATCTTCCACCGTCATTCCGCGATAGCTCGGCGCGTTCTCGGGAAGGTAGCCAAGATGCCGCTTCGCCTCTACGGGATTTTTCAGAATGTCGAAACCGCAAATTTCTGCGCTCCCAGAATCGGGAGTGAGGAATCCGGTTATCATCCGCATCGTAGTTGACTTACCGGCGCCGTTGGGGCCAAGAAAACCGAGCACCTCACCTTTGCGAACCTCAAAGCACACATCCTTGACAGCGGGAATAGCACCAAAGGTCTTCTTCAAGTTCGAAACTTTAAGCATGGCTTTCCTTTCTCGCTTTTTATTTGATCGAAAACTTCTTGTAAAGATCGGCAATGGTTTCGACCACCGGGTGGTTTGCGGTGAGCACCCCGGCGGCAATGAGCTTTTTGCTATCGCCGCGAATGCAATCAAGATCCCATTTTTTCTTCTTGGCGGTCTTCTGATCGAGGCCCTTGATCAGCTCGTTACACTTGTCTGCGGCCTTGCTGTATTCGGCGAGATATTCGGGCGAAGCTGCATACGAGATGACCTCGGCCCAGGCGCGAAGCTTCTCGATCGGATTGGCGTTGGGCTTGATTTTAGCTACGAGCTTATCCGCCGTTGCTTTGCGCAGCGCATGGACATCCTCTTTAGTGGTTGCCACTCCGCCATGGGTGGTATTGGCGTAGCGCGAGGGAATTTCACGAATCCAAATGTTGCGATACGGGACTGGGTTGCCGTGATCTTGAAGTGCGAGAGGGGCTTTGTTCGCATGCTTCTGGTTGGAGGTCCGACGCATCCAGAAAGTCGGGCCTTCGAGCTCCCAGTGATCCTGAACCAAAACACCGTTGAAGAACACGGTCATGCTTCCCGGATAAATTACCTTTCCGTCTTTCCATACCGGCTGATGGAAAATTATATCGTAGGTCTGCCACTTGCCGACGGGACGGGAAGGATTGACCATAGGGGGATTCTGCCCGTATACGGCACCGGCCTGGCCATCGGCATAGTTGGGGTTCTTGTCGGGAAAAGCCGGATCGGTCTCGTAGGAATCAAGCACCTGAATTTCATACTTGTCCATGAGAAACACACCGGAGTTGCCTCGGCTCTGCCCCTTGCCCTTCAGCCCGTGCGGAGCCATCCATTCGATATGAAGCTGACAATCGCCAAAGCTGCGTTTCGTGCATACGCCTCCCTTCCCGGGTACGCAGAGGAATGTGCCGTTGGTGGCAATCCAACCGGTTGGCTTACCCCAGTTATGCCAATTTTCATCAACCGATTTTTGCGTACCGTCGAAGAGAATGATCGCATCGCTGGGAATCTGTCCCTCCTCTGCGCTGACTTTTACCGGATTTGGGCGATTTGGATCATGTACAGCCCAAGCATGGGTATCATTTGGCAAATCTCCGGCGATATAAGCATAAGAAGACGCCGTTAATCCAACCGCCAAAAGAACGGCTATTGTATTTGCATTCATGTCAACTCCTTGCTAATTAAACGCTTTATTGTCAATAAAAGAAACGACAGTATATCATATTTTCCAAAGAATTGCCTTAAAAATCTTCTTTATTTTGCGGGGAGCTCATTACTTACAGATGCCGGAATACTATCTAAACTAGAAAAGCCAAATTCTGAAATGCGTATTTCATCTGAAAAAGGTGACGCAAACGTTCTCAGATCACCATTCACGCCCCCCTTAACGAACGCCAATACGCAATTCTGCACTGATAATGTCGAGTTCGTAGGA
>JAZQGX010000018.1:0-37998 GCA_045540275.1 Kiritimatiellia bacterium
AGGAGATTACCGCCGGCACGGTGGTTTCCGGTTCGATCGTCTGTGCGGCCGAATGGGAGATAAAGAGCTACACCGTTGTATTCCGTCCCAACGGCGGCGAGAGCGGGCAGAGCGAGCGCACCGTGGGATACGGCGTTGAAATCGGGGCGTTGCCTCCGGCGACGCGCACGGGATACGAGTTTCTCGGATGGTTCACCGCGTCAAGCGGCGGGGTTCGTGTCGACGCGTCATTTAAGGTGACGGGCTCTCTTGTTCTTTACGCCCAATGGGAGGCTCGGGAATATAAGATTGTCTTCAATGCCAACGGCGGATTCTGTTCCGAAAAAGAGAGGGTCGGCCAGTATGAGTCACAGGTTGGTGTTTTGCCCGAAGCGACCCGCGACGGCTATGATTTTCTCGGGTGGTTCACCGCGGCGACGGCCGGGGATAAGATTGCCGAAAATACGCCGATTAAAGGGGACGCCACTTTTTATGCGCATTGGAAAGTGCACACATTTACTGTTGCCTTCGACGCTAACGGCGGAAATGTCAGTGAGCGGACGAGAACAATTGCTTACAAGGCGTCAATTGGAACCTTGCCGGTTCCGGTGCGCACCGGCTACACCTTCAAGGGTTGGCATACCGCAAAGGAAGGCGGGGTGAAAATCACCGCGTCGCAGATTGTCGAAAGCAATGTGACATACTTTGCACAATGGGAAATCAACAAGTATACCGTGCTCTTCAATCCCGGCCGTGGCACCGTTTCCGAACCAAGGCGTATGGTAGAATATGGTGCCGAAGTCGGCGTGCTGCCGAATCCGGTTTGGGAAGGTTATGATTTTGTCGGGTGGTTCACCTCCAAGAGCGGTGGAACACAGATAGACGCCGGAGTGATCATTTATTTCGATTGCGAATATTTTGCCCGTTGGGTCAAGAGCGACGATCCTTCGGTCTCGGGTGATTATTATCTTTATCCTTCGGTGGAATCGACCGTACCAGATGGGGTCTCATCGGTTTATGACGGATATCTCTATGACGGAAACGGTGATATCGCCGGCATTATCGAGATTAAAATCAGCAAGCCGAAGACGGATAAGAAGACCGGATGGGTCAGCGCGAAGACCACCGCCGGCGTTACTCTCGCCGGGGCGAAAAAGGTCTCGATCAAGGGCGATTTGGATGTCGCATCCGGGAAGTTCAGTGCTGTATCGAAAACAGGCGTCGCGCTCCATCTTAAATTCGGCCGTTATGCAATGACCGGGAGTTACGGCAACTTGTCGATCGAGGGTGCGCGCAACCTCTTTTCCTCAAAGGACGATGAAGAGAAAGATGGCGCTGAGGCGCTTTTGTCTCGCTGGTTCAGTGCCGGAGCATTGAATATGGCGTGGGAAGACGGAGCGTTGACGGTTGCCAAATCGTCGAAAGGCAAGATGAAAATCACCGGTTCGCTTTACGATGGAACGAAAATCTCCGCCAAGGGCCAGTTTATCATCGGCGAGGAGTGGAGTTGCATTCCGGTTGTCTACGTCAAAAAGGAGACCAGACTGTCTTTCATGCTCTGGCTCAACAACAATGCGAAAGATGCGGATGTGGTTGGACTTGGAAATGACGTAGCTGTCGGCAAGCCGGGAAAACTCAAGGCGGGGGCGAAGTTTACTGTCGACGAACACGCGGCGGTTTGGAACAAATTCGACGGCCCCGTGTTGACCGAGGTGCTGCCGCTGTCAATTGACGTGACCTTCAACGGGAAGAATTGGATTGTGGCAGACGGCAAGCGCGGCAAGGTTAAATACCTCAAGGGAACCACCGATATCGACTGGGAGGCGGCAAAGCTCAATCCGTCGGGGCTCAAACTCAGCTACAAGACGAAGGACGGCTCGTTCAAAGGTTCGTTCAAGGTTTACTACGTTCGTGATGGAAAATTAAAGTCGAAAACCATGAATCTGGCCGGAGTTTTAATCGACGGAGTGGCATATGGGTCGGCGAATGTAAAGAAAATCGGCTCGGTGCTAATCGCCATCGATAAGCCATAATGTCAATTCTTCGCGCAAAACGCCTGTCGGGTGATGAAACATATCGCCTGCGGCCGCCTTTCCTCTGATGGGTTTACCGCGCCGGCGGAGGGGGTTGTGTTGTTGTTTTTGCTTGCAAATCTTTCAAAAATCCGTTGTAATAGTGGTTTCAGAAAATTTTGCTTTCTTTTTACCTTGATTTCGAAGAGGTGTTGATATGCGTTGGTCAAAAATGCTGATTTCGACCTTACGGGACAATCCGCAGGATGCAGAAATCGATAGTCACAAGCTATTGGTCCGTGCCGGATTGGTGCGCAAGCTTTCGGGCGGGCTCTATTCGTTCTTGCCCCTTGGACTTCGTTCGCTTAAAAAGGTTGAAAATATCATTCGCGAGGAGATGGACCGTGCCGGTGCGCAGGAGATACTCATGCCAGCCCTTCAACCCTCCGAGTTATGGGAGAAATCCGGTCGTTTCGGACAGATGGGGAAAAGCATGTTCACTCTCAAGGACCGTGCTGATCACATTTTCGCATTGGGACCGACCCATGAAGAGGTGGTTACCGATTTGATTACCGGCATGGTTTCAAGTTACCGTCAACTTCCCTGTACCGTCTATCAGGTTCAGACGAAGTTTCGTGATGAAATCCGTCCCCGTTTCGGTTTGATGCGCGCCAAGGAATTCATCATGAAAGATGCATATTCCTTCGATGTTTCATCGGAAGCGGCCAACGAGTCGTATAAGGCCATGTACGATGCCTATGTGCGCATTTTCAAACGCTGCGGCCTTGAGGCGCATCCCGTCGAGGCGGATACCGGCAATATCGGCGGTAGCCACAGCCATGAGTTCATGGTGCTTGCCCCCTCGGGGGAGGACGGCATTCTCCATTGTCCGAGCTGCGGCTATTCGGCCAATCAGGAGCGTGCTGAGCGGAAAACTCCGGAGACGATGTTCTCCATCGCGTCGGCCGAACCGCGTTGCAAGGTTCCTACTCCCGGTGCTCGTTCTGTCGATGAGTCCGCCGCCGCAGTCGGATGTACCTCCGATCAGATTGTCAAGTCATTGGTCTATGTGGCCGACGGCAAGCCGGTGATGGCACTTGTCCGCGGCAATAGCGAGTTGTGCGAATGCAAGTTGCGCCGGTTGCTCGGTGTCGGAACGCTCGAACCCGCCTCGCCGGAGCTTTCGCTCGCCTCGGCGGGTCCCATCGGTTCGACCGGTCCGATCGGGGTTAATATTCCGGTCATTGCCGATATCGGATTGGACCAGTCGCGCGATGTCGTGGTCGGCGCCAATGAAGAGGGTTTCCACTACACCCATGTCAATCTGATGGACGATTCAGATGTGAAAATCGCCCAGTGGGCCGATATTGCTGTGGTAGAGGCGGGAGATCTCTGCCCCAAGTGCGGCGCGGAACTTTCCATCGAGCGCGGCGTAGAGGTCGGGCACGTCTTCAAGCTCGGTACCAAATACACCGAAAAGTTCAACAGCATTTATCTCGACGAGAACGGCAAGCCGCAGACGATGATTATGGGTTGCTACGGAATCGGGGTTACGCGTACGCTTCAGGCGGTTATCGAGCAGAGTCATGACGCCGATGGCATCCGCTGGCCGGTTTCGGTCGCCCCCGCGCAGGTTGCGTTGCTCAACCTCGATCCCGATGACGCTTCGGTCTCCGGCATCGTCGATAATCTTGAGAAGGAGCTTGAAGCATGCGGAGTTGACGTTTTGGTCGACGACCGCCGCGAACGTCCCGGCGTGAAGTTCAAAGATGCAGACCTTATCGGACTGCCGCTTCGCGTCGTCGTCGGAGCCAAGGGGCTCGCGAAGGGAGGCGTCGAGCTGAAGGTTAGAGGCGCGAAGGATTTCGAGATGCTTCCGGTTGCCGACGCCGCCAAGTCAATCAAGTCCAAAATCGACGAGATGTTCGCCGCGTTGAACGCGTGACGGTAAGGAGCTGATGACGGTGTCAGAAAAATCTGCCAGCTCAAGCAAGGCGTCCGCGCCGATAACCAAACTTCAGGATCTGGTGAAGCTCCGGCGCAATGCGCCGCGCGCCGAAAATCGCAGTCCCCGTAAGGAACCGGTGCATACGAAAATATGTCAGGGAATCGCTGCGAAAATCGTCGCAGGTAGATTGAGGATGCCGTTGAGCGAGGTCAAGTCCATTATCGAAGAGTACCATGAGGTTATGGCCGAGACGTTGCGCAACGGACAATCCGTGGTTTTCGGAAAGATAGGAACGGTCCGCCCCGTGCGCCGTTCCTTGCGTTCGATGTCGCCGGATTCGCAGGAGCCATCCGTGCGGCAGGTGCTCGCATTTAAATTTACCGCCAGTCCCGTGCTGAGGGCTTATTGCAAAAAGCACCGGGTGCAAATTAAGGAAAGAGACGCTGATGTCTGAGATTTCGTTTGATCCACCGCGCGGTATGCGCGATTTCTATCCCGAAGACATGGTGTTGCGCGAACGTATCTTCGACGCATGGCGCGCGACTGCCAGAAGATTCGGGTTTTCACCGTACGACTCGTGTGTAGTCGAGAGTCTTGCGCTACTCCAGCGCAAGAGCGGCGAAGAGGTGTCGGAACAGATTTACTGGTTTGAAGACAAAAGCGGACGCAAGTTGGCGCTGCGACCGGAGATGACCCCGACCCTCGCCCGCATGGTCGCAGCCCGCCAGGGCAGTTTGAATTTCCCCGTCAAATGGACGACAGTCGCCCAATGCTTCCGCTACGAGCGCATGACCCGCGGACGGAAGCGCGAGCACTACCAGTGGAATCTCGACATCATCGGTTCCGACGATTGTTCCGCCGAAGCGGAGGTGATTTCTGCCGCTGTCTCTGCACTTCGTCAAATGGGACTGCCCGACGGGTCGTTCGAGGTGCGCGTCAACAACCGGGCGCTTCTCTCTGAGATGCTTGCCGCCTCTGGAATTGATCAGGCGCACCATGCTGCGGTATTTCTCGCACTCGACAAGCGGGGCAAGATGCCCGATTCGGAAATCGCCGCGCTGCTTGCCGAAGAGGGGCTCGACGAGCAGGCAATCGCCAAGACTTTCGATCTGCTTGCGGTCGGCACGCTCGATCAGGCGGCAGCGTTTGTCGGCGAGGATTCTCCCGGAATAAAGCGTCTTCGCGAGCTTTTTGAACTGGCGGCGCTGTATGGGGTCGAAAACGTCCTGCGTTTTGACATCGGGGTGATTCGCGGGCTGTCCTACTACACCGGAATCGTTTTCGAGGCGTTCGATACCGCCGGAAAGTTCCGCGCCATTTTCGGCGGCGGACGATACGACAATTTGCTGACCACCATCGGCGGCAAGCCGACCTCTGCGGTGGGACTAGGCTTTGGCGATGTTGTGGTCGCCGAGGTGCTGAAAGATCTGCTCGGTGAAAAATGCGCATTGCAAAAGGATGGCGTGATCATCGGTTACATGTTTCCGGAACAGCGCAACGCGGCCGTTGCACTCGCCCGTCGTCTGCGCGATGGCGGAACGCGGGTTGAACTCATGCTGTCAAAAAGCAAGCCGAAGCAGTTCTTTTCGCGGGCAGCGGAAAGTTCTGCGGCCGATGCGGTATTCATCGGACCGGACGATGTCGCCGGCGGGAAGGCCCGCTTAAAGCATCTTGAAGATCGCAGCGAAACCGAAATCGAACTTTAATCATTGAAATCGAGGTATAAAATGACACTGGAACAAGCTCAGAAGAAATTGGCGGCACACGGACAGGAACATGTGCTTTCATTTTGGAAAAAACTTTCCGCCAAAGGACGCAAACAGCTGCTCGAGCAGATATCGGCCATCGATTTTGCGGCGCTCGACCGCATGATCGAGATGCTTAACTGCAAGACTGCTGCTTCCGCCGCAGCCCGCCGCTCCGAGCCCAAGGCTCCGTCGGTTGTCGAGTTCAGCGCAAAGCGCCGTGCCAAGATGTACGAGGCGGGCGAGATGGAACTTCGCGCCGGACGCGTGGCGGTACTGCTGGTCGCCGGCGGTCAGGGATCCCGCCTGGGATACGAAGGGCCGAAGGGCGCCTATCCCGTCGGACCTTTGAGCGATGCTCCTCTCTTTTATTTCCATGCCCGCAAGATTTTTGCGCTCACCCGACGCTACGGGGCAAAGGTCCCGTTCTACGTGATGACCAGCGAGGCCAACTACGACGCGACGGTTGAATGTTTTGAGAAGCACGGTTACTTCGGCCTTGAGAAGAAGGATGTCATTTTCTTCAAGCAGGGCATGTGGCCGGCGCTTTCCGAATCGGGTAAGATCATTCTTGATCGTCCCGATCACATCTTCATGAGCCCAGACGGACATGGCGGAACATTGACAGCGCTGGCGAAGAATGGTTGCCTGAAGGACATGAAGAAACGCGGAATCACCTCCGTGTTCTATTTCCAGGTGGACAATCCGATGGTTGAAATCGCCGACCCAGCGTTTATCGGGCTGCACGTCACGACCGGTTCAGAGTTTTCCTCCAAACTCTGCGCCAAGCGCGATCCGTTCGAGGGTCTTGGCGTGGTGGTCAAGCAAGGCGCCTGCTTCTCGATGATCGAATACTCCGAATTGACCAAGGAGCAGGCGACGCGGAAAACTGAATCCGGAGAGCTGTATTTCAAATATGGAAGCGTTGCCATTCATGTCTTCTCGCTGTCGCTACTCGAGCGGGAGGCGGCAGCGGACATGCCGCTCCACATCGCGCACAAGAAGATTCCTTGCTGTGACGAGAAGGGCAATGTCATCAAGCCCGAGAAACCCAACGGCTGCAAATTCGAGAAGTTCATCTTCGATATGCTTCCGGACGCGAAGAAAGTTACCAATCTCGCTTTCGACCGCGCAGAGGAATTCTCCCCGGTTAAAAACGCCCAGGGGGTGGACTCGCCCGATTCATGCAAGCGCGATCTTCAGGCCAAATGGCGCCGCTGGCTCGGACTGCCGCAGGATTCGACGCTGCCGGTGGAAATCGACCCCGGCTACGCCCTCGACGCGGCGGAGCTGGCCGTCAAAGGCATCAATCTCTAAAAAACAAACGATTTGAGAACAGGATTTGAAAATGGCAAAAATTACCGTTAACGGTGAACCAATCACCGATGATATGATTCAGTACGAAGTCGAACGTCTCATCCGCTTCCATGCCGAACACGGAATGTCGCAGGAGCAGATTCGCGCTCAACTCAAAGAAATCGTCGCTCAAGCAACTGAACAGGCGATCGGTGAGAAGCTGCTGATGGAAGATGCGTCAAAGCTTGATTTTCCCATCTCCGCCGAGGAAATCGACGACCATGTCGAGACCGTGATTGAAACCTTCGGCGGCAAGGCGAATTTCGATCGTGCGCTTGCAGAACGCGGAATCTCGCTCTCTCAATTCAAGACGAATCTCCGCTGCAGCAAGAAGACCGAGCAGCTGCTGCTGAAGATCACCGAAGGCGTCGCCGATCCGACGGAAGCAGAGATCGAGAAACATTTCAACGACCATCGTGACGAGTACACGAAAGGCGAGCAGGTTCTCGCTTCCCACATTCTCATTTCGCCCGACGGCGAGACGCAGGTTTCAAAAGATGAAGCCCGTGCGAAGATCGAGGCAATCCGCAAGAGCATCGTCGAAGACGGCGTGGATTTTTCCGAGGCGGCTCAGAAAAACTCCATGTGCCCCAGTTCGCAGCAGGGTGGAAGCCTCGGTTGGTTCAGCCGCGGCATGATGGTCCCCGAGTTTGACAGTGCCGCCTTCAGCATGAAGGATGGCGAGATCAGCGAAATCGTCGAAACGCAATTCGGCTACCACATCATCAAGAAGGTCGGGTCGAAGGCTGCAGGAGTTCCCCAGTTTACCGAAGTCCGCGAACAGATCCGCGATTTTTTGCGTCATGACAGAAGAGGACGGGCAATTTCAAATTACGTGGAAGAGCTGAAGTCCAAGGCCACCATCGTAAGAGAGTAAAATGAACATTGTGCAGAATTCACAGAGCTGGTACGAGCGGGCCTGCCGGGTGATACCCGGCGGGGTCAACAGCCCGGTACGCGCTTTTATCGGCGTGGGTGGAGATCCCGTTTTCGTCAAAAGCGGGGACGGAAAGCATATTGAGCTTTCCGACGGCCGCAGACTCGTGGATTTCTGCTGTTCATGGGGGGCGATGATTTTGGGGCACGCCAGTGCCGAACTGGTGGATGCGGTAGCCCGTCAGGCAGCGCGGGGAAGTTCGTTTGGAATCGCTACCGAGCTTGAGGTGCTTTTCGCCGAACGCCTTTGTTCTCTCGTCCCCGGCATGGAACGTGTCCGTGCGGTCAACTCCGGTACGGAGGCGGTGATGACCGCATTGCGTCTGGCGCGCGGTGTCACCTCCCGTTCGATAATCGTCAAGTTCGACGGATGTTATCACGGTCATGCCGACAGCATGCTGGTGAAGGCGGGCAGCGGTTTGCTGACCGGAGCGATTTCGTCTTCGGCGGGGGTGACGGAAGGTGCGGCGAAAGATACCGTGGTTCTGCCGTACAATGATATTCGGGCGGTGAGCGATTTTTTTGCGGCGCGGGGAAACGATGTCGCGGCGATAATCGTAGAACCGGTTGCCGCCAACATGGGGCTGATATCTCCTCTGCCCGGATTTCTCGCGCGACTGCGCGAACTTGCAGATTCGCACGGCTCGCTATTGATTTTCGACGAAGTTATAAACGGCTTCAGATTCTGCCTTTCCACCTTCGCCTCGACGATTGGAATCGAAGGCGATCTTACCACTTTAGGCAAGGTTATCGGCGGCTGTCTGCCGCTGGCCGCGGTTGGCGGCAAGGCCAGATACATGGATCGACTCGCGCCCGTGGGCGATGTGTATCAGGCTGGAACACTCTCGGGCAACCCTTTGGCGGTTGCAGCGGGGCTGAAGACATTGGAAATTCTGGAACGCGACAACCCGTATCCGCGAATGGCGGAACTCTGCGCCCGTTTTGCCGACCGCTTCAATGCGGGAGCCGCAGGCAAGAGCGAGCGGGCTTGCGTGACAGGATATAAAGGTATTTTCACCGTGTTTGCAACGGATCGTCCGATTTTCAACCGCGACGATACCGCTCATTGCGACACGGCGTTGTATTCGCGTCTTTTCCGAGCCGCGATGGAGGCCGGCTTCTACCTGCCGCCGTCGCAGTTCGAGGTGGGATTCTTTTCCGCCGTACACGATAAAGACGATGCAGACGCCTTGGCGGATGCTTTGGTTGCAGCATTGAACTGAGGAAATCGGAGGAGTGATGTTTACTGGGCTGGTACAGAAAATCGGCACGCTACAGCGGCTTTCACGCCGTGACGGCGGTTGGTTTCTGCGTCTGGCCTGTGATGCGTGGGAAACCCCACTGGAGTTGGGGGAGAGTGTCGCGGTGCAGGGAGCGTGCCTGACGGTCGTCGAGACCGGACCAGACTGGTTTACCGCCGACATTCTTGATGAAACCATGGCAAGGACCGCATTGCGATACAAGCGCACAGGAGCGAGATTGAATTTGGAAAGGGCGCTTGCGGTAGGAGACAGGCTAGGCGGACATATTGTCACCGGTCATGTCGATGCGGTCGGTTCGGTTCGGGACATAATCGCCACCGGCAGAGATGTCGAGTTGCAGATTGATTGTCCTCGAGAGATTTCCGATGGTACGGTTGTAAAAGGTTCAATCGCGATTGACGGCGTGAGTTTGACGGTGATATCCACTTACGACGGATTCGTATCCGTTGCGTTGATCCCCCATACGTTTTCAAGCACAAGTCTCCAACACCTCGAAAACGGAGACTTTGTGAATCTTGAAAGCGATTATATTGGGAAATATGTTGCCAAGAACCTCGGTCGATCCAGCAACACTGGAGTGACCGAAACACTGCTGAAGGAGAACGGGTTTTTATGAAAATGAAAAAACCGGTTTTTTGCTTAGGATTGACCCCGGCGTTGCAGCGTACTGTTTTGGTAAGCAATTTGACGCTGGGCGAAGTAAATCGCACCCGACAGGTGATGGAATCTGCCGGCGGAAAGATGGTAAATACGGCCCGTGCGCTCGCCACGCTGGGCAATGAGGTGATGGTTGCAGGATTCAACGGCGGCGACACTGGGAGACGGATCCTTGAGTGTCTCAAGGTGTACGGTGTGGAAAACCAGTTCACCGAAATGCGGAAAATGACGAGAACCTGCACCACCTTGCTTGACCAACAGAGCGGAAGCGTTACGGAAATCGTTGAAGAGGCGCCTCCCATCGAGCTACCCGACGTCAAAAAGATGTCTCTCCACTGCAGTTCTCTGATTCCAAAATCATCGGTTCTGGTCATTGCCGGCACCTTGCCTTCGTATGTGAGCGACCATTTTTACATCAAATTTGCGGAGGACGCTCAGCGAGCCAAAGTTCCGCTGGTGATAGATTCGCACGGCACTGCGATTCTCCACACGCTTTCTACTCGTCCTTTGCTTGCCAAAATGAGCGTCATGGAGCTGGGTATAACCTTCGGTTGCAAAATGACATCCGATGAGAAAATTGCAGCGGGCATGAAGGAGCTGTTCGACCGTGGCGCCCGCAATGTGCTGATTACCGCCGACACGAACGGTGGGTATTTCTACAATGAAGACGGGTTGCGGCATTTTGAAAGTGCAAAGGTCCGCAACGTCGTAAATCCAATCGGCAGCGGCGATTGTGCCACCGCCGGATTCGTTGATGCATATCTTCGCAAGCTGTCTTTGGACGAGTGCGTGAGATTCTCAATGGCTTGCGGAGGGGCTAATGTCGAGTCCTTGCTGCCCGCCGATTTCGCCATGAGACGCGTCAACGTGCTTTACAAGGAATTATTAAAACGCCGCGAGCCCAAATGAGCGAGCGGCGGTAGGTTGTGTTATGCAGGCTGATACGGCATTGACAGATTTGTGGAAACGCGCGTGCGAAATTCTTCGAGCCTCGCTCGGTGAAGACCAGTACGCCCGTTGGTTCGGGGATATCGTCCCGGAGTCGTTTGACGGCAAAACGTTTACCTTGGAACTCGACAACGATTTCCAGAAGATGTGGTTCAATGAACACTACATCGATCCGATCAGGGACGCGTTGATGAAACTCGGCGCCCCTTCGGATCTTCTGCTCGCGTTCAATGTGCGCGGGCATCAGAATTCCGTTGCCGAGCCCAGGGCGGCGGTCTTGCCGCCGCCAGTGACGCATGCTACCCCGGTACAGCCGGCCCCCGACGCGCCAAAGCGTCCAGTGCGTTTGACCTCGTTCTCGCTGGAGCAGCTCAATGCCGAGTTTACATTTGAAAACTTCGTTACCGGGCCATCAAATGGCTGGGCGTACAATGCCGCGTGCGAAGTTGCGCGAAAGCCGGGTAAGGCGTACAATCCGCTGTTTATCTACGGGCCGACTGGCGTGGGCAAGACCCACCTTATGCAGGCGATAGGCCACGGCACTTTGGCAAAGCATCCATCGCTGAAGATTCGCTACGTCACCTGCGAAGCGATGCTCAACGACTATGTCGATTGCGTGGCGCACAAGCAGGATTTCGTCAATTTCAGAAAACGGTACCGTTCGGTGGATGTTCTGATGGTCGACGACATCCAGTTTCTGACCGGCAAAGAGAGCCTTCAGGACGAATTCTTCAACACCTACAACGAACTGTATACTCGCGGCAAGCAGATTGTGATGACCAGCGATCTGCCACCGAAGGAGATTGCCGGCCTTCCCGATCGGCTGGTTTCCAGATTCAGCGAAGGGCTGGTGACCCAGATCGAGAGTCCGAAGTTCGAAACGCGATTGGCGATTCTGCGCTACAAGCAGACCCTCAATTCCGTTCAATTTTCCGACGAGGTGCTCTCGTTTATCGCCGATCGCATCACCTCGAATGTCCGGGCGCTAGAAGGGGCGTTGACCCGCGTTACGTCGTATCTTTCAATGAACCGCCATATCAAGCTTTCCATCGACGATCTAAAAATGTTGCTCAAGGATCTGCTCGACAGCGAACAGCGCCGCGATCCGACCTGTTCAGAAATTCAAAAGGCGGTGGCCGATTATTTCCGTCTAACCATGAGGGATATGACCAGCGAAGATCGACAGCGGTCGATTTCCGAACCAAGACAGCTTGCGATGTTCCTGTGCCGCAAGCTGACCAAACATTCGCTGCCGGACATCGGAAAAGCCTTTGAAAAGAAGCACGCCACCGTGTTCCATTCGTGCAACAAGATGAAACACAATCTTAAACTGGACCACAAGTTGTATGATTCCACGGTCGAGATTCTTCGCTCCCTCGGATGCGAAGTCTCGGCTTTGCAGCTGGAGGATGCAGATGATTAAGTTTTCAGAGTCTCAGAACAAGACGATTTCAGCCGGCATCACCGTGCTGTGCGTGATGGTGTTGCTCACGTTTGTCGCGGGGTTAATCTTGGGATTGGCCAAGGTCATGTCGTTCGTGTCCACCGCTATTACTCCGGTAATAATCGGAATGTTTCTGGCCTTGCTTTTCAAACCATACTATCTGTGGTTTCTCAGAAATTTCCGCAACCCATCCCTTTCGCTGGTGCTTATGCTGCTGTCGGTGTTCATTCCGATCGGCATCTTTAGCATTTTTGCAGGTTCTCTGGTGGTCGACCAGCTTTCAAATCTGATCCGCACCGCCCCGACGATAACCGTGCGTCTGAGCGAATGGTTCAATGCGACATTTCCGCGGCTTCGGGATTTTCTACTCCATACCGGGGCTTCCGAAGAGTTAGTGTCGTTTATCAAAGAGCCCGGCAAATTTTCGAAAGAAATCCTGGATCAGCTGATCATGGCATTCGGCGGCAATGCCGCTGCGGCAGGAGCGGGACTGCTCAAATATTTCACGAGTGTTTTTTCCGGTCTGCTGGCATTGGTGTTTTTCGTCTTTTTCCTCACCCGTCCTTCGATGCGCGGCGAGGATTATGTGCGCGAAATGCCGTTTCTCAAACCGCAGACGAAGTTGTTTGTGGCTGAGCAGATTGATATGTTTTTCGCTATTCTCGTCAGTTTTTTCCAGCGGCAGGTTGTAATCTGCCTTATTGAAGGTATGCTCTACGGAATCGGTTTCGCCTTGGTGGGGCTTCCTTACGGTTTCGTTCTGGGCTTCACCCTCGGTGTCCTCAACCTCGTTCCGTTTCTGGGATCGGTTACCTGTCTGCCCATAGCGCTGCCGCTGGCGTATTTTGCCGCTGACGGCAGTCTTGCGCGTCTGCTGCTGGTTCTCTCGGTTTGGCTATGCGGACAGCTTCTCGACGGATATGTCATCACCCCGAAGATTCAAGGCCGCAGCACCGGTCTGGGATATGCCGGAGTCATTTTTTCGTTCCTGCTTTGGGGTACAGTTTTCCAGTCGTTTCTCGGAATGCTTTTGGCGATTCCGCTGAGCGCGTTTTTTGTCGTATTCTGGCGTACGCTAAAGGCTCGTATCAACGGCATCGTGTAGAACGTAAGGGGCTTGCATGGACTTCTCGCAATACGACGATGACGATGTCGGAGATCGGGAGGAGGACTCCGTTTCGCGCAGACCAAGACGCGGTTGCGGGTGCGGGTGCCTGCGGTTTTTGCTGGCGATTATGCTGTTGCCGCTGCTGGTGATTACGGTCGCGGTCATAGCGCTTCCGCCGATGCTGAATTCCATGGGAGAGGGGACTCGCGCAAAATTCATCCGCTCGGTAAACGCCAGAATTGCGCCTGCAAAAATACAGTGCAAATCCTGGAGCCTCGGATGGTTCGACCCGCTCCGCCTCAAGGAGTTCAAATATGAAAATCCCGAAACCGGGTTCGTCTTCGATGTAAGGGAGCTGGCTTTATCCCATGGTCTGATCAAGAGCTTTCCCGCCGGCAAATGGAATCTGGGAACAATCACCGCTGAGCGACCGAGGTTCGTGTTTTCCCCTCCGGCTAAATCCGGTCGTCGTCCACCTGCAAGCGGCGGTTTCTTTTTTCTCCCAGTTTATGACGTAACGGGAAAACTTGTTCTGCGCCACGGGGAAGTTGCGGTGAACAACACCTCGGGTGATGCGTTGCACCTGCACCGCTTCCAAGGCAGCGTTTTTATCCCCTCGCTCTACGACTCGCTTTCAATGGCGCTTACTTTCTCCCCCGAAAACAGCGGCCGCGAGGCAGAGGTGAATATTCAGGCGGGGTGGAAGTCCGGTGGAATAAAAATCGACGAGTTGAAAATCAATTCGCCGTGGATCACCGCGACGGGAAGCGGTCGGCTGGCGCTTGACGGAATGTCCATTCCCGATAATGCGCTTTCGCTTTCTGCCAAAGTTGACGCGATGGCGATTTCAAGAGATTTCCGTTCGGTGTTCCCCGTATTGCCTAGAATGGTCGGCAACGTTGAATTCGAGTTGACCGCGCGCCAGTTTCCGACCAAGGCGGCAGTTGAGGGGGAGGTTGAATTTAACGATTTCGTCATCTCTCCGTCAGGTTCAAAAACGTATAGCGCCATTCAGGCGGCAAAATGCAAATACGATTTTTCAATCCCCATACGCAATGGCGGATTCCTCAGCGAAATCCGCGACCTTTCTTGCGCCCTGGCATTCGATGACGGCTCGGCTGCAACCAAGGTCGAGCGCTGGAGCTTTGCCGAAAAACATCCGCTGATCGCGGGTGGCAAATGCGAGATCAAGGGGGAGACCGGCGCCTTGCTGCGCCTCTTCGGATGCTGGATCGCGCCGGACGTCGCAAAGACGGTAAAGACGATCACCGAGAATATCGATGCCGTTGCGTCGTTCGAATGCGACGGCAAAGGCACTACCATCGTCTCCGGGCGATTCCAGCCGCTTCGCTACAACGGGTTGTATGCGGCGGCAACCGATTTCAGGGTGGTCGGTAAGAACGAAAGTGCGGCTTGCGATCTGCTCTCCAACATCAACGGGGGCAAGATACATCTGAATCCGGTTATAACCAAAAAAGGAGACTGCTATACGATCAGGTCTGCGGGAAAGATCCGCGCAGTAGAGAAAGCGCGGCTGACGCAGGAGATGGCCGACTCCTGGATGGCCCGGGTCAACCCCTTTTTCAGGGGATGCCGCATTGAGAACGGATATCTCAGCGTAGATGTGATTTCATTTTCCTCCGGTGGCGGCAAAAGACCGAAAGATTATTCGATTGTTGCGGATTTGACCTTCGAGAAGCTAGCTCTTCTGATGAGCCCCCGCTTCGATCCGATTTTGCAAAATCTTAAAATAAACGACCGCCGCTTCGTCGTTGAAAAGCTATCGACACGGCTGACCGTCCGACAGGGAAAAATTTCAATTTCGCGAATTCCTTTTGTTTTCGGCGGTTACAAATTCGCCGTTTCCGGCGAATCGACGTTAGCCGGCGAACTTGACTACACAATGGAGTTCGAGATTACCGAGAATATGCTCAAATCCAACAACCTTTCATTTCTTGCACCGCTATTTGCCGGAAAAATGCTTCCTTTGAAAATAACCGGAACCGTCGAGAAGCCTGAAATCAAGGTCAATAGCCTGATCGACGGGTTGAAAAACATTTTCAACATTCCTGATGGTGAGAAATGATGAAATTCTTTATTGTGAAAATGGCGCTGACGCTCGCCGCTTTGACCCCGTTGTGCAGTGTGGCGCTGAACTGGAAGGCGCAGTCTCCGGATAAAGAAAAGGCCGATCTGATTTCGTATTGTCTCGGGCTTGACGCCACTCACTTTCCGGACGATGCCAAGCCCGCCGCACTGGTTGAGCGATTGAAGAGTCTCAGCGGCCGATTGGACTGGATGATTCCGGCGGTCAATTTCGCCACCGGTCTGCTCGCTCGCTGCGAGGGGTGCGACGAGAGCGATCCGCTGCGCAGGGCGGCGCTGGAGATACTCGACTATCCTTTGCACGTCGACAATTTCGCAACGGATTTTTCCCCCGAAGAGTCGAAAGTTTTCAATGAAATGGTGACGGGGCTTGCACGCCGCGCGAGGCAGCGCGTTCTCAAAGAGATTACGAGCGTCGACGTGCCGTCAGGACAGTTGCGGGGTTGGCTGCTCTACAACATGGGTTTTGCATTGAAAGGCGGCGGAAAGGTTGTTTTGATTGATATCACCGACCGGCCGATGGCTTTGCCGCACAGGTCCGAGCGCGGAACGAAAGCTCCGGGCAGATCGTGGAGCGAGGAGGAATATCGGGAGTTTGCCAAGGTCGCCGATATGCTGTTGGTGACCCATCTGCATGGCGACCACTGCTCCTATGCCTTGATGCGTGCGTTTTTGGAAGCGGGAAAGGCACTGGTGCTGCCGTGCGATCCTGCAGAACAGTGGCTCAAGCGCGCCGTTCCGGGGGTGGAAATGTTTCAAAGCTCACACTGCCACCGCCTCTCCCGCGACAATCCGGAGGCAATTGAAATAGCCGGTGTCAAAGTGCGCAATTTCAACGGGCATCAGGGGAAACAATGGCCTTGCAACATCTATCATCTGGAAATCGGCGGGGTCCGTTTCGTCCATAACGGCGATAATTACGATCGCGCAAAAGAGGCTCTGCTCGGTTCCTGCCCCCCTGCCGATGTGATTATCGCCTCCAGCTGGAATAACATGTTATCGCTGGTGCAGAATGCCGCATCGGCCGCATCCTTCAATTTCAACAGCGCCATGCTGATTCCATCGCACGAAAATGAAATGCATCATTCGGTGCAGCACCGGGAGTCGTACCGTGAGCTTTACGGCAGCCCGGGACGTCTGCCGGGGAGAATCCGCCGGCCGGCGGCATATCCTTTGTTCTGGGGCGAGAGTTTTGTTTTCAAGAGACGATAAGCGGCGCTGTTTCCGCCGAAAGGATTAAATACGCTTTTATGAGTAGTCCGGTATATGTGTTCAACGGATGGGCGGCAAATGAAAAAGCATGGTCGCACTGCAGTTTCCGGCGTGAGCGGATATTCTCATACATTGAGCAGCTTGATGCCGTGCCCGAATCCGAATTGGAGAAGGTTGAAAGTTTTATTCTGGTCGGATGGTCGATGGGGGGCAGCAGCGCGCTTCGCATGGCATTACGCTATCCGCGGAAGGTCAAGGGCATGGTGCTGCTGGCCGCAACCGCGCGCATGATGGCCGATGACGGATGGACTGGGATGAGTAAGGTGCGGCTTACGGCATTCAGGCGCGGATTGATGATAACCAAAGGAGAAGGGTTTTTCGATACTGGACGCGGCTGGCCCAATCCGTATTCTCTTGACAATCAGGACGCCGTCGACCGCGGGCTGGAGTATCTTGAGCACACCGATATCCGCAGCGAACTTTTGGCGGCGGCAAAAAACGCTCGCTTCAAATTCCCCGTGAGCATTTATCAGAGTGAGCGCGATGGAATCGTCAGAGCGCAGAACGCCGATTTCCTCAAGAAGGTGTTTCCACAAGCCGAGTTGCAGATGGTGGAGGGCGGTGAGCACTGCCTCCCGCTGATGTTGGCCACGGCCATCGACAAGTCGGTTGCCGGGATGATTGAACAATAAGACGTGTGAAAGCAAACGGGAGATTTGCCGGAAATGGATGTGAAGACCATTGTAGCGAGTACAGTTTGGATAACCATCGCTTTCTTTGCGGGGGCAACCCCGCGCTTTATGACTGCGCCCTCGATAAATCGGGAGAATACCGGCATTGAATTGTCACTCGTCCCCGAGGGAAAAAATGCGGGGGTGGCGCTTACTTACGACGACGGCATTCTCTCGCATCGTGATATTGCCATGCCGATGCATCTGAAGTATGGGTTTCCCGGTACGTTCTATGCGGTAGTCAGCGCCATCCGAAATCAGAAATGGCAGAGTTATAAGGCACTGGACTGGAATGGAATCAAAGAGTTGCACGATGCTGGCATGGAAGTCGGAAACCACACCATGACGCATATCGGCATCAATAACGTTACAAATCCGGCGGTATTCCACCGCGAAGCGATCGATTCGCAGGAAGAGTTTCGCAAACATGGCATAAAGACGCGCACTCTGGCCTGGGGGTACAATCAGAAGTCCCCCTTGGCCGACGAGTATCTTCGCCGTTCGGGACAGATCGCCCGTCCACAGAATATTACGGTCACCACTTCGTCGTGGGACGAAAAACGCGTGGACCAATATGTCAGCGGGTTGCTCAAGAAGGGCGGCAATGACATCGTGCTGATCCACGGGGTTTCGAAAGCTACCGGCGGATGGGAGGCGCTGCGCGATGAAAGGCTCTATGAGTATCTGGTCTCGTCTTTGGCGAAAAACGCCGATAAGATTTTTTTGGGAACCGCCGCGTCGATACTTGAATACGAGTCGTTGGTCAAAGCCACCGAACTGGAAAGATGCGACAACGGCTGGAAGGTTAAACTCGATAAAAACAAAACCCACCTGCCTCCGGGAACGGTGTATCTGCGCAGTGCTTCGGCGGCCGCGATCGAGGTCAACGGAAAGCTCGTCCGCTCCTCGCCCGGCGCCTTTATTCCGGTGCGCCACGGAGATACGATCCGTCCGGTGCGTTAAAATCGCTTCGGTCCGGCATCGTGTTTTGCGCTGTTTTCATTTGAACGAAAGATAGCCGCACTCCCATGCACCGATTCTTGGAAGTGTCAATCGCACGGTTGCTCCCTCCCGTTTTATCGGGATGCTTAAAGGCTTGTGCTCCGGCTGATGCCAAATCGCAAATTCTGCACTTTCGTCAACATACCGTAAAAGCACGTCAACCGCATCCTGTCGGTCGATCGAGGTGTTGATCAGCGCCAAAGTCGCCATCGTCCCGTCTTCTCTCATGCGCGGCATGACAAATGCCATCACGGGATAAGCGAAGCGAACGGGAAGTCGTTCGCCGCTGGCTCGGTCGCAAAGCGCATAAAAGTTAAGCAGTCCCGTGGAAGAGGCTATCTGCATAACGCGCGTCTGATAAGCAGGTGAGCTTTTGCTGACAGTGCCCGACCCGGACATGCGAATCGGTATCGATGATAGATCCGGCAGTTTGCAAAGCGGCCGTCCTCTTTCGCCGATGATGGGAATGCCGCGGCAGGCGACCAGCGGCGCGGGTACGCCGCCGGGCACGGTAAATCCGCACGGTTCAGTTCCCCGGTTTGCATCACGATAACTTTTGAGGAATGAATGTGCCGTTTTGAGCCGCGGGAACAGGTGCTCGTCATAGAATGCAGTCGATTCGTCCGTCCGGGCGTCTGCGGCGAACATGCTGATAAAGTCCATGCCCAGCGCCAGATTTTCAAACGCCTCGAGAATGATGCCTTGCGCCGTCCGGCAGGCAAATGTCCGGGGGCACGTTTCTATTTCGGGGCAGCAATCTCCAATCCAAGATTCGCCCTTCATATTGTGCAGCATGCGCTGAAGTGTATACGCTTTGTAGAGTTGCTGGTGGGGATCGGTATCCCAATATTCACCCGCTCCCGGACGCAGACGGACAGGGATTTGGCAACCGTCGAAAAGACCGCGGGGAATTGCCGGATAGAGTCTGTCTCCATACTGGTAGCCCATGACGGTTTCAGGAGATATCTTGTGGACCGCGGCGGCGATTGACCGTGACAACGCCGCATAGCCGGCGCACGAATATTCGTCCCATCGTTTGCGGACGGTTGCGTTTTCGCGAATTTCCGCCGCAAGCTCGCTTCGTTTCCACGGCTTTGCCTCCGCTTTGGCAAAGCCCTCGATGCAACTGTCGCAAAAGCATCCGCGCAATCTGTTTTCCGGTTTAAGCAGCGGCGCTCGATTGCGGTAGGACATATCGTCGTCAATCCATATCGAGCCGGGTTTCCAGGCGGCGTGGAGTTCTGCTACGCGCGTGAAATATGCGATCAGTCTGGGGTCGCGCGGACATGATAGCCGACGTGCGGCAATTCCGTCGGCGGAAACCATCGTGCCCCAATTTTGCCCCGAGCAGTCGCCGGTTTCAAGAATGTCGTCGGTATGACCGATAATGGTCTGAATTTCGATGGATGGCACGATTCCCATCTTTCTCAAATCCTCCGCAGCCTTAGCGCAATTTTCAGCGTGCTTTTCGTGCCATGTAAGTGGCGGGAAGCTTATTCCGGTCGAGAACCAGATATCGTCGAAGGCGCCGTAATTTTTCTTCAATGCTTCACGCATTTCAGGCCATTTGTCGGGATCGGTGTACCGGTAGCCGAACCTGAGTGCGCAAAAGGGTGCGGGTGATTTGGCATGGGCGAAAGCGGAAATGGCCGCTGCGACGGCGACCATTATAAGCGAACCAGGAATCTTGCGGTTTTTGATGTTCATTGGTTTGTCTTTCCCTTGATGCTAAATGCGCTTTGCGGAAGCGGATTGCACTTTTAAAGGGTATTATAGCAATTTTTCTTGAAGGTTGGTATTTCTTTATTGCGCTTATTACTTCGGTTTATATCAGTCTTTTTTAACGTGTATCTTTCAGATGATGTCGAATATGAAAATCATTTAGTCGCATAAGGGATTGGCTTTAAAAATACCGGGATAAGTTGGGAAATCTTTTACTAGACATTTTAGCTGAAAAATGTTTCACTATTCGTTCCGTCTTTTAGGAGCATAGAGTCATGAGCAAAAAGAAAGAGCCCGAAGCGGCGAAAACTGAAAATACCGATAA
The DNA here is from genome assembly GCA_045540275.1 of Kiritimatiellia bacterium. Lineage (GTDB taxonomy): Bacteria > Verrucomicrobiota > Kiritimatiellia > RFP12 > UBA1067 > RGIG8368. The sequence goes on from JAZQGX010000018.1 coordinate 20,494, forward strand.
TATCGAACCGACATGCGATGAGACCGTCGAGCAGAATCAGCCCGAAGCCACAGATGAAGCGTCAGACCGGATTAATGCGGCGGAAAAAGCGGTGGAAGAATATAAAAACCGACTTCTTCTTCTTATGGCCGATTTTGACAATTTCAAAAAAAGACAGGCCCGCGAGCAAGCGGAGTGGGGGGCTCGCGCAAACGAGAGACTCCTGGCCGATTTCCTTCCCGTTTTCGACCATCTTGAACTTGCATTGGAAAAAGTGCCTGAGGCTTCAAAGGAAGATCCGTTCGTAAAAGGTGTTGATATGGTCCGCACCCAGTTGGCCGAGGCTTTTGCGAAACATGGTCTAAAACAGATTGATGCGCGCGGCTGTCCCTTCGATCCGATGTTGCACGAAGCGCTGTCGCAGATTCCGTCCGATACCGTTCCGGAGCAGTCGGTCATTCAGCAGTTCCGCTGCGGGTGGCAACTCGGCGAGAAATTACTGCGTCCCGCTCAGGTGATCGTCTCGGCGGGAAAGCCTCAGGAAGCATAAGGTAAGGATTTTGCCATGGCACAGGATAAACGCGATTATTACGAAGTGTTGGGCGTGTCCAAAAATGCCAGCGCCGATGATTTGAAAAGCGCATATCGCAAATTGGCGATGAAGTGGCATCCCGACCGCAACCCCGACAACAAGGAAGAAGCAACCAAACGTTTCAGCGAGATCAGTGAGGCCTACGAGGTGCTTTCCGATCCCAAGAAGCGTTCCCAGTACGACCAGTTCGGTTTCGCCGGCAATCAGTTCGGACCTGGCGGATTCGATTTCAATCGTGACTTCACCCACGGTCAGGATTTCGATCTCGGTGATATTTTCGGTGCATTTTTCGGCGGCGGCGGTTTCGGCGGATTCGGCGGCCGCTCGCGGCGCGACCCCAATGGTCCCCAACGCGGAAAAGACTTGCGCTTTGATCTGGAAATCGATTTCGAAGAGGCAGTTTTCGGTTCGATCCGCAGCGTCGACCTTGAAATCAATGAAGCTTGCGAAACCTGCCACGGCACTGGTGCCGCGCCCGGCTCAAGTCGCGAAACCTGTTCGTATTGCCGTGGCGCCGGTGTGATTGAATCGGGTGGGGGATTTTTCCGAATGAGTCAGGAGTGTCCTCGATGTCATGGCGAGGGTACGATAATCTCCAAGCCGTGTCCCACCTGCCGCGGAACCTGCTTCGTCCGAAAAATGCACAAAATTTCAATACGCATCCCCAAGGGGGTGGAGACCGGTTCGCGTTTGCGCATGGCCGGTAAGGGCGAAGCAGGGCTGCGCGGCGGCAGCATGGGAGATCTCTACGTCGTTTTGCACGTGAAGGAGAGCGCATTCTTCGAACGCGAAGGAGATGATCTGCTATGCATGCTTCATGTGCGTCCTGACGTGGCGGCTCTTGGCGGCGAGGTCCAGGTTCCAACGCCCGACGGATACGCCCGCATCAAGCTGCCCGCAGGAACGGAGAGCGGCAAGATCTTGAGGCTCCGCGGCAAGGGAATGCCCTCGTTGCGTGGCGGCAGCGGTGATTTGCACGTTAAAATCGAGATTGAAGTTCCCGCCAACCTTTCGTCCAGACAGAAGAGGGCACTGCAGGAATTCGCGTCGCTCTGCTCTGATGAAAACTATCCGCAGCACAACCGCCTCTCGCAGGAGGTCGACCGCTTTTTCAAAAAGCGCGAGGCGCTTAAAAACGCCACCGGAAGATAGCCATGCACCGATTTCTCGTCTCTGGAGATGTTCTGCAGTCGGATTGCGCGGTTTTCGATCGTGCGCTGGCTCGCCATCTCCAGACCGTACTTCGGGTCAAAGCGGGGGAATCGATCTGCTTTTTCGATGGCGAAGGGAAGACAAGAGAATTTCTGGTGGAGGAGGTGCAGCGATCTGGCATGCGCTTTTCCGCTGTCGGCGACATCGTCCGCCATCCGCGTTCAAAATGCGACATTACGCTCTATGTCTCGCTAATCAAGCGCTTGGACTGGGTGATTGAAAAGGCTACGGAGATCGGTGCGTCTATAATACAACCGGTTGAAACGGCGCGCTCCGTGGTGAAAGTCGCCAAGGATGATATCGGCAAAACCGAAAGATGGGGCAAAATCGCCGAAGAGGCGCTGCGTCAATGCGGCGGAGCATGGCTTCCCCGCGTCCCCGCCGTGAAGACATTTAGCGAGGCGCTCGAAGAAATCAAAAGCGTTGGCGCTCCCTTGTTCGTCGGTGCGTTGGCGGGGGATACGACCCCCATGCTCAAGGCGATGGAGGAGTTTGAATGCCCTGCGCAGACTGCGTTGTTCATCGGCCCTGAAGGTGATTTCAGTCCTGAGGAACTTTCTGCTCTGCTACAATGCGGCGTGGTACGTCCGGTTACCTTGGGTTCCCGGGTGCTGAGAGCCGAGACTGCCTGCGTCTACGGACTGTCCCTGTTGTCCGCAAAATATCTGTAGGCAAAAGATCCGGATCTATGTTTAAAAACTGGTACTTATCTCCCGGCGGATTGCGCGATTCTCTGCGGCTGGTCTGGCCGCTTGTGCTCTCAATGGGGTCGAATGCGCTGATGCAATTCGTTGATCGCGTTTTTTTGTCGCGTTACAGCGACGAGGCGATTCAGGCCGTATTGCCCGCCGGGGTGATGAGTTTTCTCATCGTCGGCTTTTTTCAGGCGGTGGTCGGTTATTCCGGAACTTTTGTGGCGCAGTTTCACGGGGCTGGGCGTCCGTTCGGCTGCGCCCGTTCGTTGGGGCAGGGCGTGTGGCTGACCTGGTTCGCTCTACCGCTGATGATGGCGATAGTGCCGTTGGCGCACTGGTGCTTTGACTGTGCGGGGCACCCGCCTGCCGTGATTCAGATGGAGAAACAATATTTCGACATTCTGATGATCGGGGGATTTCCCATCTGTTTTTCCGCAGCCGTTTGCGGCTATTTCTCCGGCATTGGCAGAACAAGGCTCGTAATGTATGTCAATGTTTTCGGAAACCTGCTTAATATTCTGCTCGACTGGCTGCTGGTCTTCGGCGTTGGTCCGTTTCCTGAATGGGGGATCGCCGGAGCCGGCTGGGCGACGGTGATCTCGCTCGCTGCGGTTGCGGTTCTGCCGCTTTTCTGGCTGCCCAGCGGACCCGGCTTTACGACTTGGAAGCGCACTCGCGCGGCACTCGGCGCCGATTTCAGATTGATGGGGAAAATCGTGCGCTTCGGTGTGCCGACTGGGCTTCATGTTCTTTTGGACATGATCACTTTCACCGTGTTCATTTTCATCACCGGTCGTCTCTCCCCGCTCGAGTTTGCCGTTTCCAATATCGTATTTGCCATAAATCATCTCGCTTTTGCACCGCTTTTGGGGCTGTCGATGGGAGCCTGCATATTGGTGGGGCAGTTTCAGGGAGCGCGCAACAGCGCCGCCGCCGTGCGCGCCGGATGGACCATGCTGGCGTTGGGCTGGACGTATATGCTGGTGCTGGCGGTGTTTTTCATCGTCGCGGGAGAGCAATTGCTGATGCTGTTTTACGGTGACGAAAGCGCTTTTGCGCGCGGGGAGTATCTCGGGCTCGGGGTTAAGCTTTTGTTTCTCATTGTAATCTGGGGCTTTTTCGATGTGGTGAATTTGATCGGCGCGGGAATTCTGAAAGGAGCTGGAGATACTCGTTTCGTGATGATTTTTACCTCATCGATCAATGTTTTTGTGTGGGTCCCCATGTTCCTTGCGGTGTTGAAATACTGCCCAACGGTCGTAAATCTTTGGATTACGCTTCCGATCAACCTTCTGATGCTGGCCATCGGAATGATATGGCGCTTCAAGCGGGGTGCGTGGAAAAATATCAATTTGGTACAAGGCGAAAATTGACAGGAACACATGAATTGTACGGTAACCGTCGTACGAAATTTTGGTTTGATGACAACAACGCGAATTTATGGTAGAATAAGAGCAGACAATTTAAAAGAACGGTTCTTTTGAATTACCATTGGGGAGGAATTACAGAATGAAAAAAACAGGTTTGACCAGGCGTTCATTCGTGAAAAAAAGCGCAATCGCCGGTTTGGGTATTGCCAGTGCCGGATGCCTTGGCAACAAAAAGCCTTTCGTAAATAAAGGGCACATCTATCTCAGTGCCGATACGATTTACGGTCAGAAGGTCGAAGCGAACAAACAGATGCTCCGCGTCTTCAAAGTCGGCGTCGGCGGAATGGGCGCTGCTGATACCGGTTCGCTTCGCGCAACCAAAAAGGTCATCATCACCGGTATGTGCGATGTCGACGCCAAACGTTTGGCCGATCACAGCAAGTCGTTTGCCGGTGTCCCGCAGTTCACCGACTTCCGCAAGATGTTCAAACAGATTTCCGAGTGCGATGCGGTCTGCGTCTCAACGCCCGACCACACCCACGCAATCATCGCACTTGAAGCCATGCGCCAGGGTAAACACGTTTATGTCCAGAAGCCACTCGCCCACTCTTTCGAAGAATGCGAAATGCTGATGGCTTCCGCCCACAAATACGGCGTCGTAACCCAGATGGGCAATCAGGGCCATCCCGGCGTCTGGCGCTACAAACAGCTCCTCAAACACAACTTCTGGGGAGATATCAAAGAGATCTACACCTGGACCAGCCGCCCCTGGTGGCCCCATGGCATGACCGAAAAGGCCACTCCAACCACGATGCCCGAGGGCTTCAACTGGGATTGCTGGATCGGTCCTGCTCAAATGCGCGAATTTTCCAACCTCTACGCCCATTTCAAGTGGCGCGGTTGGGTCGACTTCGGCTGCGGTGCCATCGGCGATATGGCGGTTCACAATTTCGATCCAGCGTATTTCATCCTGCAGCTTGGTCTGCCTCAGACCGTTATCGCCCACGGCGATAAGGCTCACCCCTGGGGCGGATTCCCCAAAAAGAGCACCATCGACTTCCATTTCGGGCCTACGCCGATTTGCCCGAACGGCATCGATGTGCATTGGTCCGAAGCCGGTCAGCGCCCGAACAATCCGGACGGAGCGCATCCGTCCTACAAGCTCGGCGGTGAAGGTTGCATGATCGTCGGCTCGAAGGCTACCACCTTCGGTGGCTCTCACGCTTCCAAACCGCAATGCATCGCTCTTCCCGGCGTTCAGTTCGGCAAAGAAACCAAAGAAGCGCAACGCAAGTGCAACGACATTATGGCCAATCCCGAGGTCGACAACGGCATTGACTGGAATTACAGCCATTATGCCGAGTGGGTCAACGCGTGCATTGCCGGTAATCCTGAGAAGCCCGGCAGCAAGTTCGACTACAGCGCCAAGATGACTCAGGCTCTGTTGCTTGGCTGCATTGCCCAGTTTATGCCTGAAACCAAGCTCACTTGGGACGACAAAAACAAGTGCTTCGACAATAAAGCCGCCAATGACCTGCTCAAGGGCAGCCAGCGCGACGGTTTTAAACTTCGCATCTGAGGCGCTTAAGCTGCCGGACCGCACGCGGATTTTCCGAAGTGTCCGTCCGCTAACGACGACGAGGGTTGGACTTATCAACCTTCGTCGTTTTTTTAAAAATTGGAGTACTCCACTTTTTTACGCCGCCCCCTTGGAATTATGGCAAAAAAATTGTAAAATTTCATTCATATTGACCGTAGCATTTCATTTGGAGAAAACGAGTTGAAATTATTGATTTTTACAATTGCTGTTTCATGTTCGATGCTGCTTAACGCCAATATTATAAACGGTGAAAAACTTCTAGACAACAATGGTGTGCATGTTAATGCCCACGGTGGAGGAGTATTATTTCATGAGGGCCGCTATTGGTGGTTCGGCGAACACAAGCTTGCCACCAGCATTGGCAACACCGCTCAGGTTGGAGTCCACTGCTATTCGTCAAAAAATCTGCTTGAATGGAAGGATGAGGGAATTGCGCTCGCCGTAAGCGAAGATCCAAAATCCGATATCGTTCGCGGTTGCATCATCGAACGCCCGAAGGTGATATTTTGTCCTGCGACCGGAAAATTTTCAATGTTCTTCCATCTCGAACTGAAGAACATGAGCTATGATGCGGCTAGAGTGGGAATTGCCGTCGCCGACAAGGTGAACGGCCCCTACAAATTTCTGCGCTCGCTTAGACCCAACGCCTTGTCAAATCCAATTAATGCCCGTATGGAGGAGTTGACCCCAGAGGCGATGGCACAGTCGCAATCAATCGAAAATCTGCCAGGAGCTTCCGGCGACAATGGGGCTGCATATCCAATCTGGCCCGCGCACAAGGCCGGAGGACAGATGTCGCGCGACATGACGCTGTTTGTTGATGACGACGGCAAGGCATACCACATTTTCGCGTCGGAGCACAATTCAACGCTGCATATCGCCGAACTGACCGAAGATTTTCTGGGATACACAGGACGTTGGTTGCGCATGGCCGAGAAAGAATGGACGGAAGCTCCTGCGATATGCAAGCATGACGGGTGGTATTATCTTATCGGTTCTGGCTGTACTGGCTGGAGCCCAAATGCGGCAAGATATTATCGTGCGCGAAACATCTTCGGGATATGGCAGCGGATGGGTAATCCCTGTCTCGGGGTGAATCCGAAACTCAAGCTCGGTCCAGAAAAAACTTGGGGCGGACAATCCACCTTTATCATTCCGGTTCATGGCGTCCCGGGAAAGTTCATCGCCATGTTCGATATCTGGGTGCCGGAAAATCCGATTGATGGAACATACGCTTTTCTGCCGATTGAATTTTCCGAAAACGGAATGATGAGAATACGATGGAAGAATGAATTGACAGCGGAGGACATTGAAAAATGAGACGTTTGTTGTTGCTGGTGTCGGCCTTTTGCGTTTCGGCGATTATTGCCGCCCCTAAGGCCACGATTAACGAGATTAAACTAGATTACAAAACCTACGGATTTTCCGATCCCAATCCCGTGCCGACTCCGCATTGGCAAATGTATCCGTATTTCCGTTTCGCCGGTTTCGACAAGGACGCAAAGAAAAAGACATGGAATGTCGTCCGTCTCGAAAACAAATACATTTACGTCGATGTTTTTCCCGAGATCGGCGGAAAAGTCTGGACCGCACACGACAAGGTCAACGACAAGGATTTCCTTTACAACAACAGGGTGGTGAAGTTTCGCGATATTGCCATGCGCGGGGCATGGACCTCCGGCGGCATCGAATTCAACTTCGGTTTGATCGGGCACCAACCCACGGTGTCGACCCCCATTGACTATGTGACGCGTTGCAATCCCGACGGTTCGGTAAGCTGCTTTGTTTCATCGTACGAATTCATGAACGGTTCTTTCTGGTCGGTAGAAATCAACGTGCCGGCGGACAAAGCATATTTTCGCACTTCGGTTACATGGCACAACATCTCGTCGTCCGAGGTCTCGAGCTACCAGTGGATGAATGCCGCGTACAAGGCGCGCGGCAAGGCCGAATACATCTTCCCCGGCAATGCCTTCATCGGGCACGGAACTGAATTGGATTCATGGCCGATAGACTCCAAGGGGCACGATTTGCGCTTCTACGACGATTACGAAAAGTTTTCGGGCGACGCCTCGGAGCATGTGCTCGGATATCTGGGGGATTTTTACGGTGTCTACTATCACAAAGACGCTTTTGGAACCGTCCACCATGCTCCTTACGACGCCAAGCTCGGCCAGAAGATATTCTTGTGGTCCTCTGCGCGCGACGGCGCAATTTGGGAGGATTTGTTGACCGACAACGACGGGCAGTATGTCGAGCTGCAGTCCGGCCGACTTTTCAACCAGCCGGCCCACAGCAAACTTTCTAGCTACAAGAATTCGGGGATCGCTCCGCTCATGACCGATTGCTGGGATGAATACTGGTTCCCGACCGCAGCCATCGGCGGCTTTGACAAGGCGTCGAAATTCGGGGCGATTCGCGTTGAGCGTGAAAAGGGCGATTTGCAGCTTTCCTTCTCCGCGTTGAGCTCCGGCAGTCGCACGGTTAAAATCTACGATGATGAAAAACTCGTCAAGGAATACACCGCTTCTTTCGAGGTTCTCAAGCCGAAATTTGAAACAATCAAGGGACTGGCGTCGATCCCCGTCGGCAGTCTGGTGATAGAGATTGGCGATGACGAGCTGGTGTACAGCGAACGCAAGCGCGATTTTGAGCTTTCCCGTCCCAAGAAAAGCACGTATGACTATCAGAGTGTTTTCGGTCTCTATGCGATGGGCGTTCAGGAGCTGCTCGAAAAGCGCTGGGGCGATTCGGAGCGCAGCTTTAAAAAGGTGCTGGAGATGAATCCGGAGTATATTCCCGCTCACACCAAGCTGGCGTCTGTCTATGTGCGGCGCGGAATGTACGAAAAGGCGATTCCCCATCTCGATAAGGCTGTTGCTTTTGACGCTTATGATGCCGAGGCGAATTTCGTCCGAGCGGTGGCGAGCCGTGCGCTCGGACGCATCGCCGACGCCAAGGACGGCTTTTCGCTGGCGACGCGAAGCGGCGAATACCGTACCGCCGCCTTTGCGTATCTTGCTGAACTTTACCTGTCCGAAGGGCGTCTGGCCCGTGCTGAAGAGTATGCGCTTCGCGCTCTCGAGTACAACGTCCGCAACCTCGATGCGCGGCAGGTGCTTGCGGTCGTCTATCGCAAGCGCAACGAGGTCAAGGCGGCCAATGCGCAAATAGCGGCCGCGTTGGAAACCGCTCCACTGTGGCATCCCGCGCGCGCCGAAGCGGCGTTTCTGACGGGAGGGGATTTCGCCGGACAATTCTGTTCGTTGATTCGAAACGAGCTTCCCAAGGAGACCTGCATGGAAGTAGGTTCCTGGTATGTCCGTCTCGGTCTGCTCGATGAAGCCGATTCCGTTTTCGCCTGCGCCCCCTCATATCCTCTAGCCGTCATGTATCGCGCCTGGATCGCCGAACAGAAGGGGCAGTGCGACGATTCGCGCCGTCTGCTGGCGGAGGCGCTCAAGCTTGACCCGCGCTGGGTGCTGCCGTTCCGTCCGCAGTCGCTGAAGATGCTGGCATGGGCCGATTCAAGGAGCGACGATCCGAAAATCGACTATTACCGCGGTTTGATCCTCTGGCGCAACATCCGTTTCGAGGAGGCGCTGGCAGAGTTCGAGAAGATCGGCGAGTTTGATTTCGCACCGTTCTTCCAAGCTCGCGCCGAACTTTGCAAGCTGCTCAAAAAGCCGTACCGAGCCGATTTGGAGCGGGCGCTGGCGATGGAACCCAGCTGGCGGATATACGGCGCACTGATGGATGAGGCGGAGTCGCGCTGCGCATGGAACGAGTCAATCCGATACGGAGAGGAGGGGTATGCCAAATTTCCCGAATGCTTTACGCTGGCGCTGAAACTTGCCGGAGCCTACCGTTCCGATGGTCAATACCGCAAAGCTATCGATCTTCTTGAGAAGGTGGTGGTCATGCCGGCAGAAGGTTCATGGCTCGGTAGGTACATCTGGCGACTGGCGAATATTCAATACGCCGTTGAACTCGCCAATTCGGGGAAGGTCGACGAGGCTTCGAAATATCTTGCCAATTCATACCAGTGGCGCGAAACGCTCGGCTCGGGCAAGCCGCAGGATTTCCGCATCGATCTGCGTGTCGAGCATTTTGCCGAGGCGATGATCGCCGGCAAGCGCGGTGACTTGGCGGCGCGTAAAAAGTGGCTGGAGAAAATTGCCGCCATCACGCCTTCCGCCACATTTAAGTCTCGCGAGGTGATTATCGCCTTCGCATTGCGGGAATTGGGCAAGAAGGATCAGGCGGAGCAGTTGATTTCGAAGTGGAGGACGCAGAACGGGAACAGGAAAAACGATTTGCTCGACTGCTGTCTGGCGCTTTACAACGGCGATTATGACACAGTCAGGAAACTTCTGGTCCCGGCGCCCAAAGAAGACAATGTCGCGGTTTGGCATGCGCCGGTGCGCGACACCGATATGCACATAATCGTCAAGATCGTAATGCCGTAGGCGGACGCTTGTCTCGACGCCCGTGCTTCCGGCACGGGCGTTGCGCTTTTTCGGGATTGATACCGGCAATGTTAATGCAACTTTCGCCGAAACGGCAGGGGCGAAGATTTCATGATTTTTCGGTTGGGCTGTTTTTGATTGCCAAGAAATAGCGCGATAAGGTAAAATAGCGGTACATTTTATGATGAAAGGACTTTTAGATGCGCACAGCCTCCAAAACCAGAAAAACCAGGGAAACGGATATTAAGCTCTCCTTGGATATCGATGGTTCCGGCAAGGCCGATATCGATACCGGTATTCCGTTTTTCGATCACATGCTGACGCTGTTTTCCAAGCATTCGCTAATCGATCTGCAGATTAAAGCGAAGGGTGATATCGAGGTGGACTACCATCACACCGTCGAGGACGTCGGTCTCGTGCTTGGCGCGGCGCTGAACGAGGCTCTGGGCGACCGTCGCGGCATTGTCCGCTACGGATTTGCCGAGTTGCCCATGGACGAGACGCTTTGCGCGGCAAATCTCGATTTGGGTGGCAGACCGTTTCTCGTTTTTATCTCGCCTATGAAACACTGCATGGTCCGCGATTTCGAGGTGAAGCTTTTGGAGGAGTTTTTCCGCGCATTGAGTGTCGAGGCGCGCATGAATATTCATATTCGCCAGATCTACGGTGACGAGGCTCATCATATCTGCGAAGGCATGTTCAAGGCTTTTGCGCGGGCGATGCGCGTAGCGGTGAGTCTCGATCCGCGTGAAACCGGTGTTCCGTCCAGCAAGGGCGTCCTGTAACGGAGTGGCAATGGATACCGGCGAGCTCAACATGAATGTCGCGTCGCGCGATTTCAAGTATTACATCTTCGATTGGGACGACAACATCCTGCACATGCCCACGAAGATATATCTTGAAAAGAAGGGCGATGATGGGGTGTGGCGCAGGCACAGCGTCTCAACCGCGGCATTCGCCGTGGTTCGCTCTGATTCGGAACGGTATCGTCCGCCGGAAAACGACTGGAAGAACGCATTTGTCGATTTTCAAGATTATGAAGGCGAAGGCGAGAGCCGATTCTTGAGCGACACCCGTATTGCGCTCGAGCGGGTGCTGAGCGGCAAAGAGCAGCCCGGGCCAAGTTTTGAAACACTTCGCGAAACATTGAGGGAAGGGCGTCTTTTTGCCATCGTCACCGCCCGCGGTCACGATTCCGAATCGCTCAAACAGGCGGTCCGCCTCTTTATCGACATGGTGTTGTCGCCGGAGGAGCGGAAGATGATGCTCGCCAGTCTTCGCGGCTACCGCGCGGTCTACGACCATTTTACCGAGCATGATTCCGACGATGCGCAGATCGACTACTACCTGTCGCTGAACCGTTTCCATGCGGTTACGAATCCCGCGTTCTGCCGATGGATGCGCGCCCACACCGGCAGTGAAAATCCCGGCAGCGGAAAGAATTTCGCCATTAGGGATTTTATCGAGCATGTGGTTCGAATCATGAAAAATACAGACGATCCCGGATCCGGCCGTCCAATCAGCGTCGGTTTTTCCGATGACGACTTAGGCAATGTCGAGGCGGTCTCGAAATATATCAAGGACGAACTCTCGCGCCGTTTCCCTTCGATCAAGTTCTGTGTTTATGACACCTCTGATCCTGCGCTGGCCGACGGAAAGAAAGTCACCATTTCCGGCCAGATGGATTTTGGATTTTAATTTTCAAAAAGAAAGCCGACACCCGCCATGGATGAAAACCAATTTAAAGTTCCACCGCACAGTATAGAGGCCGAGCGCGCCATCCTCGGTTCGATTCTGTTGGATGTCTCGTCCGGCGGCGCCTCCAGAGTGCTTGATCTCTGCACCGAAAACGGACTTACCGAAGAGTCTTTTTTCTCTCCCCCCCTGCGCAAGATTTTTGCCGCAATGTCGGCGATGCAGAAAAACAATCTTACCATCGACGCTCTTACGCTCAACGAGCATCTCCGCCGCGAAGGTCTTCTCGCCGAAATCGGCGGTCCTCGCGCCATTCAGGAGCTGCTCGACGAAACTCCGACTGCGGCGCACTCCGAATACTACATCGGCATGGTGCGAAAAAAGCATCTGCTGCGCAAAGTGATCGAGTGCGCAAGAGACGCTGAGAAACGCTGCTTTGACGAATCCGCCGAGGCGGATCTGATTTTGGGGCAGGTCGAACAGAACTTCCTCGGCATTTCGGAAAATCGCGGCAATAGCGGCATGACCTGGCCGCAGGCGATCACCAGCACGATTTCTCATATCGACCGTCTCTTTCAGCAGGGCAAAGGGGCGATGGCCGGTCTTCCCAGCGGTTTCGCCAATCTGGACCGCACCATGCGCGGGTTGCGTCCGGCAGAAATGATTGTACTGGCCGCCCGTCCGTCGATGGGCAAAACATCGCTTGCTATGAACATCGCCGAATGCGTTGCCCTCGGCCGCGACATTTACGGACGCCCGATGGCGGGCGATCACAACCGCAAGCATCCGGTTGCGGTATTCTCGCTTGAAATGTCCACCGAGTCGCTGGCGATGCGTATGCTTTGCGGTCTTGCCGGGCGACCTTCGTTCCAGCTTGAACAGGCGGTAGGCAATCCCCAGGAGGTCAACCGCGATCTGACCCGCGCCGCTTCCGAACTGAGCAAGGCCCCGATCTATGTTGACGACACCGGCGGTCTCGACGTCATGGATATGCGCGCCCGCGCCCGCCGTCTGAAAAAACGCTACGGCATCGAGCTTATTGTCATCGACTATCTGCAATTGTGCAACTGCCGCGAATTCGCGCGCCAGGGACGTCAGATTGAAATCTCGCAAGTCTCCGGTCACATCAAGGCGATGGCCAAGGAGTTGAATGTTCCGGTAATTGTGCTCTCGCAGCTGAGTCGCGCTCCCGAACAGCGCGGCGACCGTTCGAACAAACCCAAGCTTTCGGATTTGCGCGATTCCGGCGCCATCGAACAGGATGCCGACGTGGCGTTGCTTTTGCGCCGTCCGTGCAAGATCCCGAGCGATGAGGAACATGATGACTATCGTCTTGCGATCGTCGATGTGGCCAAGCATCGAAACGGGCCGACCGGTGAAGTGCGTCTCGACTTCGACGACAAACTGACCCGTTTCGGCGACCGCGCCAACGACATCACCGCCGCTGACGTCGATGCCGAGCCGGTGACCGATTCAGTGACTTGAAAGGTGAACGATGAGAGTTGCAATTACATTTCCTCCGTTGCCGTCGGAATCGGGAGTGCCGCTGCTTGCCCAGAACCGTCAGTTCCAGTGGTTCAACCGTCCCACCTACATCTATCCCGTTGTTCCCGCCACTGCCGCCACCATGCTGCACAAGGCCGGACACGAGGTGTTCTGGATGGATGGAATCGCTTCAGAGCAAACGGTCGAGGAGTTTGATTCGCTTTTGGCGCAAAACAGCCCCGATCTGGTGCTGGTCGAGACCAAGACTCCGGTTGTGAAAAGGCACTGGGAAATCGTTTCCAGATGGAAATCAGCGCACCCCGAACTTCTTGTGGTCATGTGCGGAGACCATGTTACCGCAATGCCGGAGGAGAGTTTTGCAAATTGTCCCGTAGACTTCATTCTAACAGGCGGCGATTATGATTTTCTGCTCTCGTCGCTGGTCGACAATCTGGAGAAGGGCGGCGATTGTTCTTCGCTCGAGCCGGGAATTTACTGGCGTAGCGGCGAAAACATCCTTTCCAACGGCCCATTTCGGCTTGATCACGATCTTCGCGCTCTGCCATGGATTGATCGCGATCTGACCCAGTGGCGGCTTTATGCTGAGAAGAACGGCAATTATCGTAAAATTCCCGGCACCTATCTGATGTCGGGGCGCGACTGCTGGCACGGGAAATGCACCTTCTGCTCCTGGACGGCGCTTTATCCGCAATATCGCACCCGCGATCCGATCGATGTGGTCGATGAGATCGGCGAATTGATCGAACGCTACGGAGTCAAGGAGATCATGGACGATACCGGCTCGTTTCCGGTAGGCAATTTTCTAACAGTGTTTTGCGAGGAAATGATCAAGCGCGGATACAACCGCAAGGTACGGATCGATTGCAACATGCGTTTCGGTCGTCTATCCGCCGCCGATTACAGGCTAATGCGCAAGGCTGGGTTCCGATTTCTGCTGTTCGGTTTGGAGAGCGCCAACCAGCCGACGCTCGACCGTTTGGTAAAAGCGATCAAGGTTTCCGACATTGAAGAGGGTGCGCGCGCCGCCGCCGCCGCCGGGCTTGATGTACATGTGACGGTGATGTTCGGTTACCCATGGGAGGATCGCGAGGATATCAGGCGCACGGTCGCGCTTGCCACGCGCCTTTTGCGCAAAGGGTTGGCGTACACATTGCAGGTTACACAGGTCGTCCCTTATCCAAGCACTCCGCTTTTCAGAGAGCTGAAAGCATCCGGAGATTTGCTCACCGAGAATTGGGAGGATTACGATATGCGCATGCAGGTCATGCGTTCCGGGGTTTCCGAGAGTGAAATCAAGGAGGCGATTCGCGAAGTGTATCGGGCGTTCCTGCATCCTGAAACTTTGTTCCGCCGCCTGTTCTCCACTCACAATCCGATTTCCGATTTCGGTTTTTACTGGCGCGGTTTTCTTTCACTGCTCGGGCATTTGAAGGATTTCCGTTCGTAGGGGGTTGGCGATTATGAAAATCTTGATTACCGGCGGCAAAGGGATGCTGGGGCGAACCCTGAAAAGACGGCTGGAATCGGCAAACAGCATTTTCGTTGCCGATTTGCCGGAATGCGACATTCTGGATTCCGCATCGCTACATGCCGCCTTCGACGCGTTTCAGCCCGATGCGGTTTTGCATTGCGCCGCGATGGTCAATGTTGACCGCTGCGAGAGTGAAAAAGAAACCGCCTTCCGTTTGAATGAAACCGGTTCTGCAAACGTTGCGCAGGCATGTAAACGCTGCGGCGCAAGACTGATTGCGATTTCCACCGACTACGTTTTCGACGGTGCGAAATCCGAGGCGTATACGGAAGATGACGCTTGTCATCCGATGACGGTTTACGGTGCAAGTAAACTCGCCGGGGAACGCGCCGTTTTCTCGCAGCTCCCCGATGCGGTTGTTCTGCGCATCGCATGGCTTTACGGTCGGGGCGGTCCTTCGTTCGTGCACACCATGGCAGGCCTCGGTTCAATTGACGGTGAAGCACTTAAGGTGGTCGACGATCAGCGCGGAAACCCGACCTCGGCCGAATCGGTCGCCGATGCCGTTGAATTCATATTGGCGCACCCTGAAATACGCGGTGCGGTTCATGGTACCTGTGACGGGGTTTGTTCCTGGTACGGATTCGCCTCGGAGTTGTTTCGTCTGCTGGGGCTGAAACGCGTGCTTGTGCCGTGCACCACTCAGCAGTTTCCACGTCCTGCGCCCCGTCCCGCCAATTCCGCTCTTGAAAAGGGGGTGCTGAAGGCGGCCGGTTTCAAGCCGAAGTTCTGGAAGGATGCGTTGCGCGAATTTGTGGCGGAAGAGTTTGCACGGTAAAATTTATCCGCGTCAAATGGTATTTGCGCAATTACAATTTTCCTCCGTCATGCACATCCAACGGTCATAATCCGTTTGCGTGTCGAATCGTTTCAACCGCGGCTATCGCAGAAACGACAAAAGGGAGAAGCTAACTTCTCCCTCTTCCAGTCAATTATTGGTGGGCTATAGTGGATTCGAACCACTGACCTCTTCCATGTCAAAGAAGCGCTCTAACCAACTGAGCTAATAGCCCTTGCTATGTGTTGCAAAAACTTCGTGAATATTATCAAATCCCATTGCCGATTGTCAACATTTAAATTTAAGAATTTTATAAAATTTATAAATGTGAATTTGCTTTATGTAGTAACGGCATTGTGGTATCATTTTGTAAATTTGAGGCGGGTATATGGCGCAATACGGATACAAAGCATTGTCCAAAGACGGACGCAAGATGGAAGGAATCGTCGAGGCGAATTCTTCCCGTGAAGCCGTTGTTGCCATCGAACGACTCGGATACACCCCGTTGACGGTAGCGCTCAAGGCGGGAAAGAAGCGCAAGGCGGGCGGCTCCGGCTCTTCTTCGTTTTTTTCATTAAAAATCGGCGGCAACGCCGATCGCATGAAGTCGTCAGAGGTATTGCTCTTCACTTCGGAATTGAGTGACTTGATCGAGGCGGGCATGACGGTTGGAGCGGCATTGAACTGTCTCGCCAACCAGGGTGAATCCGATTCGGCGCAAAGCCGCATCGCGGGCGATCTGCGCGACCGGATTATGAATGGCGAACCGCTGTCGGATGCGGTTCGCGCCCATCCCAAAACGTTTCCGCCGCTCTACAGCAATATGATTCGCGCCGGTGAGGCGTCGGGCGCGATGATCGAAGTTCTGCGCCGTTTGGTCGAATATTACGAACGCTCGGAATCAATGCGTTCGAAAATCATTTCCGCAATGACCTATCCCGCGGTGGTTTTGGTTTTCGGCGTGGTTGTGGTCATCTTTTGCATGGTTAAAATCATACCGCAGTTCCGCAAGATGTTCGAAAGCATGGGCGATGCGTTGCCGCTGCCTACAAAAATCCTGATGGGAACCAGTGATTTCATAATTCAGTACGGATTGTTCACCGCCATCGTCATCGGTGCCGGTGTCGCCTTGCTGGTGCGCTATCTCAAAACGCCCGAAGGCAAACGCAAGCTTGACGGACTTAAACTGAAGGCGCCGCTGATTAAAGGGATTATCGCCTGCGGCGCATATTCCGCGCTCGCCTATACGATGCGCACTCTGCTTTCCAACGGTGTCAACGTGCTTCAGGCTCTGAAAATCTCCCAAGAGACCTGCGGTAACGTGGTTATCGGAGATGCGCTGGGAAAGGCCCGCGAACGGGTCACCGACGGCACGTCGATATCCGGTCCGCTCGCCCAAAGCGGAGTGTTTCCGAAAATGATGACCGATATGCTCGCCATAGGAGAGCAGTCGGGTGATATGCCCAGTGCGCTCGAGCACATCGGCGTACGCTACGAAAAGCAGATGGACAAAAACATCAAGATGTTGACCAATGCGCTTGAACCGCTGATGATCGTGATGATCGGCGGCATCGTGGGATTTGTGGCGGTGGGAATTCTGATGGCCGTATTGCAGGCTACCGCGTCCATGGGGGCCGGAGGTTGATTTTTTGTTTCACAAGGAGGTCAAAATGACTAATAATGACAAGAAAGCTAAACGTTCGAACGCCGGCTTTACGCTGGTGGAATTGCTGATGGTGGTTTGCATTCTGGGTATCCTCTACGCCGGTGCGAAAATCGTTTTCTCCGGACAGGATCAGGAGGCCCGTATAACAACCGCCCGCGGTTCGATCAATACCATTGAACAGGCTTGCCAGATGTTCAGCATGTCGCACAACGGCAAGCTTCCGGACAGTCTGGCTGAACTTACCGAAGAGACCGACGATAAACCCGGGCTGCTCAAGCCGGCTTCTCTTGTCGATCCCTGGGGCGTTGAGTTCGGTTATCAGAAAAAAGGCCGTAAGATAACCATCACTTCCGCCGGTCCCGATGGTGAGATGGGCACGGATGACGATATCACGAACTAGTGCATTTACCAT
>JAZQGX010000019.1:0-6104 GCA_045540275.1 Kiritimatiellia bacterium
CGCCGTGCATCATATAGAAGAGCCCGTCGTTCTCCGCGATGATGATTGAGTTGCCCTTGGTGTGGCCCGGCGCGAAGATATAGCGAACTCCCGGCGCGATGATCTGCGAACGCTCGAACTCGTAATAGGGTCCGTCGGAGAACGGGCAGCGCACGATGTTCTCCCCGTCCAGCTTCATCGCATCCGCCTCCTCGGGAGAAAGATACACCTTCGCGTTCGGGAAGCTCTTGATGTGGTCCGTGTGGTCATTGTGCTTGTGCGTAATGAGAATCTTCGTGACGCGCGCCGGATCGATCCCGGCGGTCGTGAGCGCGTTCCTGTAGCCGGAAACGCGCTCGCCCATGTAGAGCGGTGCGCCGGCGGCGCGCGGCTGGCTGAATCCGTCGTCGATCCCCGTATCAACAAGGATCACCTCGTCGCCCGTGTCGATCGCGAAGTTCTGAAGGCTGTTGCGGTAGTACATCTGCTCGTCGAACGCCTCCTTGCCTTCCTCGCCGCCAAAGGCGAAGGGCTGGGAGATGAAGCCGCCGTCGAACATGCGAATTGCCTTGATTGTCATTTTCCGTATCCCTTTCTCTTGCGTGGTTTTGTTTCCAGAAGCAGGCTGCCAAGCGGCGCGGGAACCGCCTCGATGAGGAAATCGCGGAACGTCTCCGGCGGCATCGGATTGGACGCCGCAATCCAGAGCGCAAGTTCGCTGACGACGCCTTCAACGTAAAAGCGCACCAGGCGCACGACGTCGTCCGTAACCGCCGCCGCACCGTGCCAGCGCCGGATGTAGGCCAGTATCACGGCAATGCCGTGGCGCACAAGCGTCATGCACAGGCTCTCCGTCCCGGTCCGGTCGCGGAACGCCCTCTGGAAAAGCGCCCGGTCGGCCTCAAGGCGCTCCAGCCCGCGCAGCACCCACTCGGGGAATGTCGATCCGGGAAAATCACCGCTTGTCCGCGCGAGGTCGGCATAATCCGCTGCGGCATAGCTCCAGAAGACAAGGTCGTACTTGCTCCTGAAATGGTTGTAGAACGTGCGCGACGAGTAGCCGGCCTCGTGCACGATCTCGCCCACGGTGATCTGCTCAAAGGTCTTCGTGCGCGCAACGCGGCGCAACGCATGGACGAATGCGTTGAGCTTTGTCGCCCCTGGAAGTATGATGACACGGCCGCTCTGCATGGCTTACACGGATAGTATAGCGTTTAGCGCCGTGGAACGGCAATTCACAATCATCCTTATTTGTGAACCGGCCGGACGGAAGAACCATGACGTCCCAAGTCGCACCTTTATTCGAATCGCGAGAGTAGTTTATCTGCAACAGCGGTTTGCCATTTAGATCCATAGCGTCCCTTTCGCAATCAGTCCTCTGCTTCAGCAGTTCCCGACACGTACGCGACTGAGTCGCCGACGTGCGACATCGGCGAGGCGGCGGATGGTCGCGACAGGCGTCGGCTGTGCGTCCGCCATTCGCCAGCGCGGGAAGAACCGCGTGACGTGAAGCGGGATGTCCGGCGAAACGGAGGCGATGAAAGCGGCGATCGCGTCGATGTCGGCGTCGGTGTCATTCCGGCCCGGAACGACGAGCGTCGTCGCCTCGACGTGACAGCCCGCCGAATGAAGGATTCGGATGGTTCCGCACACGGCCGCAAAATCGCCGCCCGCCCAGTTGTAGAATTCCTGCGACGGGCCTTTCAGGTCGATGTTTGCGGCGTCGATGAACGGCGCGATTTCCTCTACGACGTTCGCCTCCGCGCAGCCGTTGGAGACGAGAACATTCGCCATTCCTCTCGCACGGACTTCGCGGGCGCAGTCGCGCACGAACTCCCACCCGACAAGCGGCTCGTTGTATGTGTAGGCAAGACCGATGTTCCCACGTTCGGCCTTCAGCCGCAGCGCGGCATCGGCCAGTTCGGTCGGCGTCGCCGCTTGAAACGCGGCCTCACCTTCACCGCGTTGCGAGAGGACGTCGTTCTGGCAGAACGGACACCGCATGTTGCAACCGTAGCTACCTATGGAGAGGACTTTGCTTCCCGGCTTGAAAAACGCGACGGGCTTCTTTTCGATTGGGTCGAGGGCGAGCGACGTGATGCGTCCGTAATTCGCGCATACGACCGTGCCGCCTTTGGCTTTGCGTGCGCGGCAGAAGCCCGTCTCGCCATCGGCAAGCCGGCAATGGCGTGGGCATGTCGTGCATACGGCGCTCACCGCGTCACTCATGAAACACCTCCGCCTGGAACGTCTCAAATGTCGCGCCGTCGCGCCAGGCGTCGGGTGCAAGGCCGGCCTTCTGCGAGAGGTAGGAAAGCGTGGTCGGCAAGTCCCAGCCCTGCTCCGGCGCGACCTGCGACAGAAACACGGCGAAGCGTCCGTTCTTTTCGAGCGTCATGCCGTCGCGACCCAGCACGATGTCGTTCCAAGAAGCGATCCGTTTCGGCGGCGTCAACGCGGAAACCTCGACGCGCAGCGAGGAGAGTTCGCGCTCCGACACGGGCGGGAAGCGCGGATCGTGCAACGCGGCATCGACCGCGCGCACGGCGACGGCCTCCACGAGCGGGCGCATCGGCAGAATCTCCCCGATGCAGCCGCGCAATGCTCCCGTAATCCTGTCGTTCAATGTCACGAACGCACCCATCTTGGCAAGCGTCGATTTCGGCGCGTTGGACGCAAGTTTCTGACGCGGCGGACGCAGGCCTCCACCTCTGACCGCCGCCTCCATCGACGCGCGGGCGAGGCGAAGAAGAAACGCGCGCGCATCCGTGTCGAGTACGGCATCCGTCTCGTCCGGCCATTCGATGCGTCCCGCCGCCGCCGCGTAGCACACAAACCTTCTGAAATCGCGGTCCTGATCGCCAGAAGTCGCATAGCGGACAAGCGAAACCGAAGAACCGGGGGGAAAGGCGCGAAGCGCCATCTCGATGGGGACGTGTCCGCAGATGGTCGCGCCCGTGCGCTTGGTGAACGCCGCAAAGCCGTCCGAATCGCGCTTTGAAATCAGAGACAACGCCTCGGCGTCAAGCGCGGCGACCTTCTCCCGCACGTCTTCGCCGCCATCCGTTCCGAACGGCGCATACGAGAAGTCGGTGCCGTAATGCGTGAAGTCGGATGAGACGACGAGCAGCGTTTCGGCGTCTATGAGCCGCGACAGGGCGCGAACGCACATGCCCATCTGGTCTGCGCCGAAACCGCCCATAACGAGCGGGACGATCTTGAATCTTTCTCCAAGCGCATGCTGAAGAAGCGGATATTCTATCTGCGCCGCGTGCTCGCCTCGGTGGATGCGGTCGTCCTTCGCCACGGGCGCAACAAGCGAAAGGCGGTCGAGCCAGTCGCGGTCGATCTCGACCCTGCCGAGCGGCGTTGCGACGGCATCCGCTTCCGGCGCGACGAGGCGGGTTTCGATCCACGCACGGTGGCTTGGCGCGAGGACGACAACGCGCTTAAAATCCGCGCCCTTCACCATCCGAACCGCCGACCACGCCGTTTCGCCGGAATACGTCCAGTCGGCATGGGGGAGGATGAGGACGTTGGGCCGTTGAAGCGGCGGCGCGATCTCCTGGCCTGGCGAACGCTCCCACTCGCCGGCAAGAGCACGGATGCCCGATGCCGTATCAGGATACCAGGAACC
Organism: Kiritimatiellia bacterium; assembly: GCA_045540275.1. Taxonomy (GTDB): domain Bacteria; phylum Verrucomicrobiota; class Kiritimatiellia; order RFP12; family UBA1067; genus RGIG8368. The sequence continues at coordinate 3,617 of JAZQGX010000019.1, forward strand.
TGCAATGCTGCTTTCAAGCGTCATGTGCGCTCCTGTCAACAAGTTCAAACAGTTTCATTGTTTTTCCGCCATGTCTTCCGTTTAACGCGATGCATCCTAGTATACCAAATCTTGGCTTTTCCGGGCATGCGATTGTTCGGAGGAGATGCAAAAGCATGGTACGCGGCAGCATTTCCGGGCACGGCGCAAAAAGTTAGCCTTGGCTATTGACAGGGCCGGCGGATTAATGTTATACTGTGCTAACTTTTAAGGCGGACAAGGCGATGACGGAGAATGCGAACAGAGTCGACGAAGCGCACCGGAAGGAACTGCTGAGGTTCCTGCTGGTGAAGACCGCCGCCGTGCGGCGGGGCGTGAAACCCGGCGAACTGCTGCGCGTGCGGCACTGCTACGAAGGTGTGAACGCGGAGGGGCTTCGCGTATGCCTTTATCGCAGCGACATCTACGGGATCCTCGGGCTGGACTATGTCGAACTCACGGTCGAAGAGAAAAGTTCGCTCGTGCTCTTCTACAATCCGCACGTTCTGGCCGGTACGCTTGCGGAACCGCGCAACGCCCGGTGGTTGACGCGGATGGGCTATCCGCCGGCAGCGTCCCTGCACGACCTGCTGGCGCATCTGGTGCGAAGGGCGGGCCGGTGCGACCTTCCCCACGAAGTCGGTATTTTCATCGGCTATCCGCTCAAGGACGTGGCCGGATTCATCAGCCGCCTCCCCGCCACGCCCGTCCACCACGGCGCGTGGCGCGTCTACGGCAGCGCGGCGGAATCCGTGGCGCGGATGACGCTCTACCGCAACGCGGAGATCGACGCGCGCGCCGTCTTCGACGCATCGGAGGGGATCGGCGACTTCATTGACAGGCTTTCCCTGAAAAGGGCAGGTTAAACAACGAAAGGAACAGAAACATGGACAAGGTACACGTACTATTCGGCAGCACGACCGGCATGACCGAGGCCGTCGCGATGAAGATCGCCGCAGCGTTCGGCGTCGCGCCGATCAACATCAACGCGGCGGATGCGGCGGCGTTCGACGCCGAGCTTCTCATCCTCGGCTCCTCGACCTGGGGCGTCGGCGATCTGCAGGACGACTGGGCGGCGCAGCACGACGCCGTTAAGTCGAACTTCGCGGGCAAGAAGGTCGCGGTCTTCGGACTCGGCGACTCGCAGGGTTTCGCCGATTCCTTCTGCGTTGCGGCCGAGACGATCGCCAACGCCGCGAAGGACGCGGGCGCGACGCTTGTGGGCGATGTCCTCAAGCTGGACGACACGAACGAGGCCGACCAGACGGACGGCAAGATTGCCGCGTGGGTCGACACGCTCAAGGCCGCGCTCTGAGGAATCGTCAATTTCAGCTTCGGTATTCCTTCTTCCCGAGGCTGTCGGGTGCCGATTGTCTGCGGCACCCGTTTTTTGTCAGGTCAAGATGGCCGCACCGACCACGCGACAGGGGACAATCAGATGCGGGCCTGTCCTTGAAGCCTGTCGTGCGTTCGTTCAAGTTCCGCGAGAGTATCGCTTTCATCATGGTTGCTGTGGCAATGATCCTGACCTTTTAAATTTCCCTCTTGTATTAATTTCTCCAATCAGTTCCATGCCGTCAAGAGAGCTATCGACGGGTGTTCCCTTTACGGAGACATGCCACCCCTCGCCATTGAGATCGCCACCCGAATACATGTCAAACGAGAAGTAGTCATCTGAGCCTCCCCACCCGCGAACATATCCCTTTTCTGGGATAGCATACCACCTTCCACCGAACTCAAGTTCCACTGTTTCGTTTTCGACGTTCACCCTCAGACGGCGTTGATTGTCAACCAAGCCATAACCATCCACCAGACAGTAATTGCCGTCCTTGAGGCGATAAACCATAAACGGGCCGTAACCGCAGGTGTCTATTAAAAGCCCGATCCGCTTGCCTGATTTGAAAAGAAGCCGCTTGTCGTACTCTGCACAGAAGGTCTTGGCCCGTTTGTACTCTACGGCAAAAGGCAAATCCTCAGTGATCCGGCCTTTCGTCCACGGCCAGTCACCTTCAGTCGCAATGGGCGAGAAACGTATGACGGTACAAAGAACCGAAGCAGTGGCAAAGCAAAAAGTGAAAAGAATGACAAAATAGACCACGATGTGCGTTACCCACCAAAGGCCGTTCAGAATACGGTTGCATGGTTCTTTCAGGCGCCAACCACCGCGATAGGCAGCCAAGGCGTAAGCAGCGAAGGTCAAGACGAGGAAAAACCACCAGGTTTCCAGCAATTTGCCAACCAACACCATCAGCATGATTCCGAACGGGATTATGCGGAAAGCCCACGTCTTGCCGCCAGCCTTCTTCCGCCGCCATGCCAACGCGCCGAATCCCGTCAACAAAAGCATTGCCGCAGCATCACCTATCCCGATTGACATATTCCCGCTCCATTTCCTTATGGTTGCACATCAAAAACAGCGTTGCTGAACAAATCGCCCCGAACGTGTCGCAGAGGATGTCCTTCTGCGCGT
>JAZQGX010000020.1:0-10131 GCA_045540275.1 Kiritimatiellia bacterium
GCTCCCAGATCGCCACATGGTGCGTGTGCCCGCAGAACATCAGACCGTCGTCACGCGAGAGGAAGTTCCGCTCGGCGGCCTCGCCGTAGAGGATGTAGTTCCACATCTTCGGCTGCGTGAAGTCGCCGTGGGCACAGACGAAATCCGCCTCCTCGTGCAGGTAGACGCGCCCGCGCAGCCACGCGAGATCCTCCTCCGAGAGCAGACCGCGCGCCATCCGGTCGAGATCGTAGTTGCCGTTCGCCGTCACCTCCAGCTCCGGCTCGAGCCCCGCGCACGCAGAGTCGTGGTTGCCCATCAGCACGACGTCGAAGTTCCTGCGGACGATGTCCAGCGTCCGCTTCGGGTCGTATCCGTAGCCTGTGACGTCGCCGAGCAGGATGAACTTGCCGCAGCGCGCCGCGCGGGCGTCCGCCAGCGCCGTCTCCAGCGCCAGGGGATTCGCGTGCGCATCGCTCATTATCGCGTACTTCATGGCCCTGCACCCCCACGAGATCCGCCCAGAACCACCGGCAGAAGCTCCCTGTCCGCGGCGCAGAAGTCAAGGGCGTCCATCTCCTCCGCGGCGAACCAGCCCAGCTCGGAGTGTTCAAGCGCGGCAGGCTCGGCGCCGGGCGCGGGCTCGCAGTCGATGAGCGTGAGCCTGATCGTGCGGTCGTCGTATTCGTGGACGACCGACGTGCGGATGCACGTGTTGACGACGTCCAGCGCAAGCTCCTCGCGACACTCGCGCACTAGCGCCTGCTCAGGCGTCTCGCCCGGCTCGATCTTGCCGCCGATGAACTCCCAGTGCCCGCCCTGGGACTTGCCGGGCGGACGACGGCCGAGCAGGTACTTCCCGTCCCTGCCGATTATGCCACCGACGACTTCTATTGTTTTTCTCATTTCATTCCTTCCTCAAGAAATCCTCCTGACGGCAATCATCCCACAACAAGAGGCTGCCGCGCACTTGCGAGTATTATACCACAACAAAACATTGTTATTGTCATGCCTTAGCCTCCTTTCTACTCAAACTCTTACCGACCAAAGCACCTTGATCGTCAGCGAGATGGAGGACGGCAAGTCGTTCAAGATCGGTGCATGTCTGTGAATCGTATGAATCGGCCTCTCCAGACACGTAGAAGTTCCCGTCCTGCGCCACGACAAAGTCAAACGCCGACGCCTGCTTCGGATCAAGTTTCTCTCTTTTCGGCAACCAGCTCATGTTATACCAATCTCCTTGTATCCGCATCTTAGTGTGGCAATTTACTTGTGGCAATCATGTCTAAACCCCAATGATCTCAGACCGCTTTGCTTCCTCATAATGTTTTACAGATACTTTTTGGTGTCCTCAAGTTCCGACGGATGCAAACTACGGTGACGGCGAATCAAGACCGGCAATTCTCTGGAGAGATTAGCGTATGAATGATTTGCCGCCAAACTTTTGAACAAGTCCTTTGGATTCATCCCGCACTTAACTAAAATCATAGCCGCGATAAATTGATGCATCCACATCTTAGCAAAGATAAATAAGCGCAACTCATTATGATAATCATCTGGATTGGCATGAGAATAATTGTCTCGACGTTTCTTGATAAATATGGCCAAAGACAATCCTAACTCATCATCACCCAAATACGGGAACACATCCGCCAATCGAGCTAACTCATCAATAAATCTCAAAATCAATTTCCTGTCTGCACCATACAACTCCCGATGAATGCCTTCAAACATAAACACCAATTCAGACAAAACACCCTGAGTCAGATTTGAATCACAACCATTCAAATATACAAGGTGGCCAACAAAGTCACGTGCCAACTTCGGCAGTTCAAAGAAATTACTCGTCACTTCGCGAACATTCCCAAGTTTCGCGTATGGCACCAAGACATCAAGCGGCGAAAGCCCTTTTTCCGGCAACTTCGGCATGTCGCGACGCCATGTATGCTTAAGAACAATCTCCGGAACAAATGGCTTGCCATCATGAGGCATTTCATGTCGTCGTAATACGCCCGTGCAATTGTAAAGCGGTGCGGGCGCACCTGTCATGAGCCCGATTATCGCACGAACAAAATTCAGATAAAACTCGTACGACCGATCATCACCGTAAAACGGCAGTTTACCCGCCTTTGACTTAATGACAAATTGAGCTTCATGCCGTACATCCGCCTCAGTCTGGCCAATAGCCCGAGTAGGCCCCTTCCATGTATATCCAACAGAGATCGTCACATAGTCATCTTCAAACAACAGCACATCTTCCGGACGTTTATAGACAAGTTTTGTTTCATGAGCTTCCCAATTATCGTCAAACGAAAAAGGACAAACATTATGCCACGCCGACAGTCCAAACATCCCAGCACTCAAACTAAAGAACGCTATATCTTCTTTTTTCTTATAGCATTCTGGCCCAACCCATCCCTCCAAGCACCAAAGCTTGGTTTCGTCCAATTCTGCAGACTCTGATCCGTTAGATCCCCGCCACACAACCGACACATCGAACATCGTAAAACGCTTTAACCCATGACTTGCGCCATTGATGACGGGGTAGTTCATTAAGGCGAGTCTCCTTTCGCCCGGCGAAAAGGTGCCCAAGAGTTGCAGATCCAGCTTTTCGCCCTCGGCAATTCGCATGACTCCAGAGACATTACGCTGCTCGGCGTCGTCACGGGGTATCCACCAAACGCCGAGATACTCCTGCTCTTCCCGCTCTTTTAATATGTCATCTCTGTCTGCCATGTCCCTTGCCACTCTGTATCTAACATTAGCTAAAACTCATCCCGAAAGAACTCGGCATCAACCTTCTTGATCGCATGAGTTGCAATCGTTTGCACACCCAAGCCATATTCAATCATATACTTCAACAACTTCGGGCCGTCAATAAGAACAATATGCTTGTCAACGGCCCTTTGGGCCGCCTCCACTGCGCCCGACGTAAACCGAGATGTCGTTATAAATGCACCATTCCGTTTCCCAGACATTGCTCCGATGAATTCACGGATCAAATTAGGAGATACAGGAACATTTTCCGCGTATTTCTTTGCCTGCAAATAGATTGAGTCAAAACCCAATGGATCACCTCTTACAACACCATCAATCCCACCATCTCCGCTATGTGGCGTGACACTGTCTCGATTCAATTCAGGCCTGCCATATCCCATCTTTATCAACAACATCACACATAACTTTTCAAAATCATCATCTGTCAGATTATCGTTAATCTCCTGCAACAATTCCGATGACAAGGTTGCATTATATTCTGCGACCGCTTCCGCTATCCGTTCTTCTGGCGTTATCGTGCTACTGGAATCCGATGACTCGTCGGCATCAGACTCCGAAGAAGACGCTTCTTGATGCTCAATAAACCTGGGACATTCCTTGACCATCGCCAAAGTAATGCCATCGCCATGCTCCGCATAAAAGCGTCGTCCATCTTCGGTAAGTTGCACATAACCTCTGGCTGCGTTTTCCAACAATCCAGCCATACGGCAATACGAAACGACCCAATATACACGATTCGCCAACCGCGATTGCCCCGACGCAATAGTCTCGGCAATCTCGTCCTGAGTCAAGTGAAATGTCTCTATACACCTTTGTCGCAGCTCTCTATGCGACAAAGGGCCTTGCGAGTCTGCGAGGGCCCGAAATACTACCGGGAAAAACTGCGTGAATGCTGGAACTGCCATTTTAATACTCCTTTCGCTATTTTACATCACCATCTCGCGGCTCATTTAGAAGCCCCCTTTTTATCCTCGTCGCTATGCAAATTGAAAAGCAGCACTCGGACATTTATCGCATGCCCAGGCGTGCGGTTGGACAACATTCGACAAACGAACTCATTCCGATCAAGTTCGCGGACTCCCTGCAAATCTTTTTGATCCTGTAAAACCGCCAACATCTTGCCAGCAATAGCAAGAAAATCTTTGCGATCTACAAAATAAATTAATGCCGCCTTGCAATCTCTCCAAGTTGAATACGAATCTAGTTGATCAAATGCCTTATGAACTTCTCCTTCCCCTGTCCACATTTTGCATTCTGCAATAAACGCCGTACGATCTTCAGCCTCAATGCAAATGTCCGTCTTGCCATCCTTGCGGAACGCTTCGCCATTCGCTTTACCTAGAAAGAGTCCATTTAAAGATGCCAAAAGGACATTCCGCAAATCCTCCTCGCCCATATGGCGATAAGAATTCGGGGTGCGCTCCCAGGTCATCGCCGTATGTTTTATGACCTTAAGAATTTCTGCGTAGTTTTCATCTGAGATGGAGTATTCTGGTGCGGCTGAATTGTATGTGTGAGCAATCGGATAAATTGGGCGCTTGGAAACCGCTATTATCCGCTGCGCTACTTCATTTGCTCCTACAGAAACATCAAAAGATTCCGCCGCTTTGTATAAAGCCTCGATCCGCGACTTTTTCGCCAAGATTGCCGCGCGAATCTGGCCTGGCAATTGCAGGTTCGCCCTTTCTGCATCAGAATTTACATAGGCAAGGCCCTGCTTAATCTCTGACAAATCACTTTTTACGCGCGATATAACACCATCATGCCATCCATCCTGTTTAATAGCGTCTTCGTCATACGAATATTTGAAAATGACGCACCCATCTTGAATTGAGATTGATGGGTATGGCGAAAATGTAAAAGTTGACCCACGACATTCAAACAATTTCCTTTCCCCGTTAAATGGGAATGCAAATGATAATGTTATACCATCAACGATTATAGTTCGTCCCCCATCAAAATAATGAACATGGTCAAGGTACTTCTCAATCTTTCCCCTTATGATAACCGGCTTAGGCATTGTCGTGTCATCAATCTCGACTGGCTCTATTCTAAATTCTGTATACAAATTACGGCAAAGAATATCAACGTCGTTAGCCATGAGCTCTGCGTCTGTAAATTCATCAACACGCGCCCTGATCTTCTCAGAAATTGCATTAAGCGACTGCGTCAAGTCATACTTTCGGAACGGCTGCATTTCACCACCCTTCATAATTCTCTATGCATCAGCTTTATCAATATTCAGCTGCGGCTGCTCAACCTTACCATGGTAACTTCCAAGAACCCTCATTATTTTTCTCGACTTTACCACAAGACAATTCAGCGCAGGGTCAAATTCCCGATGCGTCAAAACCTTAGCCCGAATTCGATCCCCTTTACCAAACATTATCTCATGATGATTGACCTTTGCGATAAAACCTTCGTCTTTAATCTTCGCATAAATCTTTTCGCCAGCATTGATAAATCCCCACTGATTTTTAGGAGACCCGATCGGAATGGTCGTCACGACCAATTCAAGTTCCTCCTCAACATCTATTATATCCTCATCGTCTACGCGATGCCGCCCTTTTTCAAAACTCTCAAACTCCGACTTATCTATGCGCACATACTCATTCTGCTCCTCATCCAACATCCGCACCGAGGATATCTTATCCTGTGCATAGTTACGGGAATCCCCAAATGGCGGCGTATCAGAATTAACATACGTTTTGTATACATTGTTATTAATTGTGATTTTCGCATTATCAGCATTCGTAATCACAACTTGGTTTACACTTGAATTGTCGGAAGGATCATGGACGGCAACCTTTTTAGCTGGCCGACCCTTTAAGAACCGATATAGGCCAACAAGATTTTTTATGCCGTCAATAATCGCAGGTAAAGTCTCTGGATTTATGACACTTTGTACTGCGGTTAAAATTGTATGGATTTCCACACAACCTTTGTTGATCGCATCAACATCGACAAACAACTCGTCATCGTTCTGCTGCTCACTTGCTAAAGACAATACCGTGCGCTTATAGGCACTAAGCGCATTTGCTAACGTATCAGCATCAATAGCCTCTTTGACTGTATCAAATTTTATTACATACCGGCTGCTATTGACTTTGAACAGCCCCAACTTTCCCTGCTCAACTTCCATTATGCTGCCTCCTCATTCTTTGACTGCAACTTGTTGATCTCACATATAACAGTATTATTTCTGTCAACAAAGACTCCGTCGTTCTTATGCGATTTATTGCAGAGACAAATGACACCAAAGACAAACAACACAGCCAAAGACAGCCAAGCACCAAATGAAAGACGTCCGGCATTGAGCCATGATACCACACCCGAGAAATCTTTAAAATTACATGTCAGACACGATACAAATAATGTTGCCGACACAGAAAAAGCAACTGAATATAAATCACTCCATCTAAATTTATTGACACGCGAATAGGATGCTTCATATACATTATTCATCGCGACTGTCAATTGTTCAATGGTCAGGGTGATTTGACAAACATCCAAAACTATTCTTTTGGATTCAACGGTCAGAGTTGGCTTACTCATTCTGCCCCCCTTCCTTATTAGCGCGCGGAAGGATTCCCAGCATGCCGAGTGCAAAATAATCCACATGCCCACACTTTGTGCAAACAACCATAGCACAGGGCGCTGTCTGTCCAACAGACAAGCCCCTAAAAGTATAGCCCACGGGAATCGTAGCAACCTGTTCCGGCGTTGTATAGTTGCTCCCGCCACAAAACGGGCACTTAGGCATCGGCCGTGACTGCATCCGAGCGTTCAACTCTGCAATAAATGCAGAAACGTGATATTTTACATTGTCATCCATTTAGACTCCTTCCTGTTATGCGATTCTCTTGCCGAGTTCGAGGCAGTAGTAGTTGCCGCGGAGATCGACGCGGAGGACTTCCCAGGTCATTTGCTCCTTGGAGGCCTGACCTTTCATGAAGGTCACGGCGCGGAGTTCCTTGCCTTTGCGACCGGCGAGCTTTGCATCCCAGAACGGCTTGACCTCTCGCAGCTCTTCGTGTTTGAGACCTGCCTCGATCTTCTCGTACCACTTGTGCTTGAGCCCCATGACGACATGACCGCCTTCTGGCATAGGTGAAGCGACGCCCCACTTGCCAGACTTCCACCAATACGGCGGCGTGGCGCTCGGATGCGCCTGTGTGGCATCTTCCGCGGCAGCTTTCCTGCCGTCGCCAAGCTCGCCGACCAAACGAACGGTCTCGACGCTCAGCCGGACAATGCGCTTCACCAACTCGACGATGTACACAGGATAACCGTGTTCCTCACCCCACTTGTTCGGATCGTTCTTGATGCCCGATTCGGCATGGGTGGAAACCTGATACCGCTCAATCAACCACTCAAGCGGCGTACGGCCATTGACCACATACTCGTGCGCTTCCTTCGGGATGCTCGCGAGAGTGAGCGACGGATTCACCACCAGCATGTCCTTGCGGACCGTCTTGCCGTCTTTCGCCCATGACATCTTCTCCACACGATAATCAATCTTGCCCGCTGCAATTTCATCAAGCGGCCACGGATCGATTTCCTCGTAGTGCAAGTGAAGGTTCGCAAGTTCGCGTCCGATCTTCTCGACCTTCTCGAATTCCCTGCGATTCTTCGGGAGCGGCAACCGCGGCAGCTGCTTCTTCAAGTCCGCGGCGAATTTGGCGCGGTAATCGGGATTGTGCAACGCGCCATAGACATAGTTAAAGATGTCCTCCTTCTGCACCCTCGGCCCGGCGATCTTGCGGAACTCCATTAATATGAAGTCGCTGATTGCATCGTGCTTGATGTAGCCGCTCTGCTTCTCAAGCCCCGGCAGTTCCATTACAGATGTATCTGTCTTAATTTCTTCGTACCAGTAGAGAGGGAACGCCTGAACGTCGCCGCAAAAATGGAGGTCGGGTATGCAATCGGTAATTATGCATGAAAAATCCTTTGAACCTCCCGCCCCCGTCACACAAATAACCTTGTTGGGGTACTTGCCAACCGGAAAGATTGCAGGAATGCGATATTGCCTTTGGTTCACTTCGCGGTCGTAGTAAAGCCACTGCTTGTTGAACGGGCGATAGGAATATTCGCGGAGTCGCGCTGGATCGCCGAAACCTGTTTTCGCCTTTATCGCGGCAACAGTCGCATCGGCTGAATAGTTTATCGCCTCGGCATCCATGCCCGTCTTTAGTCCCGATGAATTGACCGTGAACCAGCTCTTTGCAAGGTAGTCGAACTTCTCCTCCGGCGCGAGCGGAATGTAGTCGTCGAATTCGCTGTCGCGCTTGTTGAGCCAGTCACCGTGCTTGTCGGGCGCAATGGCCTGCCACGGAATGGAGGCGATGTCGCCGAAGTCGTCGATGATCTTCAGCTTCTCCTCTCGGCTCAGGTAATCGCCGATGTCGTGATAATGGATGATGGCGCTCATGACCGGTCCTCCATAATCTCTGTCAATCCCTTGAGCATTGGCTCCAGTTGGCGATAGGCCCTGGGTACCCTTTTGTCACTTCGGAACACGGCGACACCCATTGGCTTCGTCATGTCGCGGATCGCCATCTCCACAAAACCCCTGTTCGCCTCGCGACACAGGACAATCCCGATGGACGGATTCTCTTCGGGTGTCTTGCACTTTGAGAATATCTGGATATGATGCGTGAAGCTCACGGAAAGGAACGCATCTACGTCGGCGGAGTTCATATCGCCCATTACCGATGGGCGGATTTCATCAGACTGCGATTGGCGATTTGCCTGTTTTATCGACGGCAGAAAGTTTCTATCGGCTAAATCGTCAATCACCGATTGATGATTTAGCCGCGTCAAACTATTGTCGGCATTCAATTCATCAATCACCGATTGATGAATTGAAGATGGGCACCACGTCTCAAAGAATATCCGCATATATCTGATGCTTGTGGCGGAAAATCCCTTCAGCCCCGGTAACTCCTGCTGAAGCCTTGAGGAAATCTCGGCGATTGCCCCGGTTCCCCACTTTCCTTTGCGCGAATTAGCCGAAACGTATGCACCTGTTCCAAAGTACAGTTTGAGCATTTCCGCGTTCGCCAGACGCGCCGCCATGTAGCGCGTCCTGAGAATCGCCGCCTTGATTTCGCGGACGGCGGCGACAATGCCAAGCGCGGCGTTGCGCTGTTTTGAATCATTATTCATTTCGCCTTCTCCCCCGTCTTCACCAGAATCGTAATTGCGACAGGCGTACGCGAACCCGACCCAAATATCTTCCCTCCTTCACGACGTGAAACCTCTCCTTGTGTTCTCTGGTTACCGCGAAGGTTGAAAACGTAGATGTGGTCGAATTCCTTCACAAGCGAATCGCGGAAACCGTTCATGGCCTGCGCATCGAGCCAGCCGCCGTTCGTGACGAATGCCACCACTCCTTTGTCTTTGATGCGATCAGACGCCCAACGGAATGCCTTGATGTAGGAATCGTAAAGTGAATTCTTGTTCACCGCATCAGTCCCCTGCGCATACGTCTCGGCAATGCGTCGTTCCAAATTCGGATAACTTGTCCCCTTTGAGACATTATACGGCGGATTCCCCATGATCACGCGGATGTCGAGTTTCTTCTGCTTGGCAGCGCGTTCTGAGTTCTCGGGGAAGATGCCGGGAAGCACCGCGCCATCTTCGCCAAGCTGGAACGTGTCGGTGAGAACTATGCCGTCAAACGGATGGTATTTTATCTCACGCGGAGGCACGGAGTTCGCAGAGGTATTTTTGATAGCGGGCTCTGCATGCTCCGCGCTCTCTGCGGTCTCTGCGTGAGAAACGGCCTCCCCATAAACATCGTGGAAAACAGATTCAATGTTGATGGCGGCGATGTAATACGCGAGCAACACGATCTCGTTTGCGTGTATCTCGTTCTCATACTTGTAGAGCAGGTCTTTCGGCTTGATGAAGCCGCTCTGGAGGAGCCGCGTGATGAACGTGCCGGTTCCCGTGAACGGATCAAGCACGTGCACGCCACGGTCGCTGATAGAGCACTTGAAATGCTTGTTTAGGACGCGCTCCACCGACTTCACGATGAAGTCCACCACCGGAACCGGCGTATAGACAATGCCCAGCTTCTCGACCGTGTCCTTGAACGCGATATTGAAGAAGTTGTTATAGAGCTGCACGACGATCTGCTGCTTCTGCGCGGCGGTCGTCTTGTCGCTCGCCTTGTGGCGCACCGACTCGTAGAATCGGTCAAGCGTCTCGCGATCCTTCTTGTCAATGTTCTCGTTGAGACGCGCCAGCAACGTTTCGAGCGATTTGGAAATCGGGTTGTTGCGGATGAACTGGTAGTCCGAGAAAAGCGCGTCGAAAATCGGCGCGGACACCAGCTGCTGCGCCAGCATCGCGATCGCCTCGTCC
>JAZQGX010000021.1:0-3659 GCA_045540275.1 Kiritimatiellia bacterium
ATCCGCTTTGAGATGTTGGTGAACCACGGACGAAGCCGGTAGCAGACATAAGACGCTTCAAGAACAGACAGCCATTCCTCAAGAGTTGTCGATGAAACGCCCACCTCCGTCGACAGCGAGGAGAGATTCAACAGCTGTCCGACCCGACCGGCAAGCAGCTTCATGAACTTCTCGAAACGCGACTTGTTGCGCAGATTCACGAATGCGCTTATATCTCGCTCCACGTATGTGCGGAAGTAGAACCTGTAGAATTCGTCAGGGTCTTTTCCTTCTGCGACAATCTCCGGCATGAAACCGCGAACCATGAGAGAATCTGCCGATTGCCGTAGGTCGGATTTAGTCAGCTCTCGCAACGATAGCGGCATAAGATCGACAATGGCCGTGCGCCCTGCGAGGGACTGCGACACCGCCGACGACAATGCGCTCTGGTGCGAGCCGGTGAGAATGAACCTCCCGTTCGCCTTCCGGTTCTCGTCGATAAGAGCCTGTACATGAGAGAGAATCCCTGGAACGGCTTGAACCTCGTCAATTATCACAGGCGGTGGGTACATGGAGAAGAACGCCACGGCATCGCTCTCCGCCAGCTCCCTGACTTCAGCAAACTCGAGATTGGCGTACGAGTACGAGGGAAACATCGCTTTGACAAGCGTCGACTTCCCCGCCTGACGCGGCCCCAATATCGTCACCGCCGGATACGACGAGGCGTATCTTGCGATAGTTGCGGACGCTGTTCGTTTTATCATGCGACAATCCTTTCTGTGACAAGACATCGCTATTATACTACAAATGCGGTGCAGATTTCAAGTGACACTTGAAATCTGCACCTCAAATCTTCCGGCATTTTTCCCGCCGCTTCACCCTGCCGCGCAGGAAGAAGGCGGGCGGCGCGCCGTCGGGCGTGATGGCCGCCTTGACCTTGCCGTCGGCGGTGTGCTCAAAGCTGACGGATAGCCCTTCGCACGAAAACGCGGACTCGTTCAGTTCCGCCGCGCCTTCGATGCCCAGCGTCTCCGTAAGCCGCGCCCCTTCGCCAATCTCCGCGCCGGCGATACTGATGGCAAGGTCGAAAGTGCCGTTTGCCGTGCTTGACGGCACTATAGACTCTATCTCGATATCCTCGTTCGTCAACGGCTCTGACTTTGCCATCAACCCCGGCGCATCCAGCGCATACGAAAGCCAGGCGTTGGGCGCATCGCGGACAGTCGTGTGCAATCGCTTTTCATTATCGGCAATGTCAAATTTCCGCCAATAACTTTCTTCGTTTCTCTTCATATTCCTCTTCGGACACAATGCCAGCCTCCTTGAGTTTCTGCAATTTCAACAGACGATCTTCCGGCGATTCATGGCCGGCAACCGATGACGGCGGCACAACGAATTGCGGCTGCATCGGTTTTCTGCCTTTGGGATCCGGTCCGTATTCATTTGGGCCTACGGTTCCATCCAGACAACCTATGATGATGAATTGTGCCAATCCTACAAACCAACCGGCAATAGGGATTAGCGACCCCACGAAAAACGCCAGAAGAAACCATCCCGACATGTTGCGATCATGCAATCTGCGAACGGTTACGGGGAAAGTCAATAGGTTACACACGAGAGCAGCAACTACGAATAAAATGATTTGTAGTGGCACCAAACTGGGGTCTCCGTTATGGATTGCAGCCAACATAATACCAATTGCAATATCAATTGCAATCGTTATAAAAAACACGCTGATAAGAACTGGCGCTACAAACGCCCAGTATTCGCTTCTTGTCGCTCGACCGCTTAACAAGCCGCCAGACGACAATGACTACTTCGAGTCGTTATGTATCCCAAGCAAATTACATACATCAGGCTCTTGACCGCAGGCAGTGTTTGAATCGTTTGCGGCATTTTTTATATTTTGAACTGCTTTGCCCAGTTTTTTCGTGGCAGATGTGCCAACGATAAAACCTTCGCCGCAAGTTTCACATTTGACAAACTTGCCATACTCGTTTGCCTCGGCGATGTATTCCTCACCGCAATGCGGACATTTAATATCCATATCAGATTCTCCTTTCCCGCGCCGGTTGTTGAACACTCCACCTGCGGCGCGGATTGGCAAGTGGCGTGGTTTTGTTTGTTCGCCACTTGGCAATCGAACGAAAAAAGAAAACCTCCCTTCGTGTTCTACTAGAGGCTGTGAGAATTGCCTTGATGGAAACACGAAGAGAGGCAAGCGCGTCTGCGCTTCCTCTGCAAGGTGCCGTCCATCTTGAAACTTCTCACATTCCTAGTAACGACCGCTTTGCAGCGCAAATTGTCTATGCGACGGGCCGTTGCCTGCCTATATACCGGTTAGTTACTGATTGTCTTTCCTTTCATTTCAGTTCTTCGGTTTGAGATTGTTAGGCCATCGTGTTTTGACGTTTCGCGGCTGCGAATCTCTTGATCTTCTCGCCTAGTTCTCGAACAGATTCTCCGTTGCCGAAATGCCGCTGATGCCACGTTGTATAATCTTCCGGAGAACGGCGCATCATCACAACAAAACGCTCTGTGTCGAGGTAACCGAAATGGCTGACAAGAACATTGAAGCATTCCGTGCGAAGCTGGTTGTCTGGAATCATCGTCATGATTAGTCCTCCATTATGAAATCAACGGGATTGGCTATTCGCATCCTGCCTATCTTATGCAACTTTTTGGTTATGCCCCTGTCCGTGGTAAGAAACCAGTCACAGGAAGCCGCCTCCGCACATGCAACATGAATCGCGTCCATTGCCTTTAGCCCATATTGTTCAATCACCTCGCCACGGTAAATCAAAGCATCATCGACGGACACCATGTCGACAGCGTTGGATTTCCACGGCTCAATCATGTCTGGTTCTTGGAAATTCGGACTTTGCCCAAGTTCATAATCCATTGCATCACTGCAAACATATTCCACCGCCCCGCTTTTCATCAGCGCCTGTACGCGTACTTTTGCCATGGTTTCAAGATGAATGCGCAAATCCGTTTGCGGATCAAACGGGCGGTTGTAGCAGCAATTGTCGAGATATATCCTCATGTCACTCCTTCCCGCAGGCACACGAGCCGAAGACCCAAAGCCTCTCGGCTTTGCGTCTTCTCGCGATAGCGCAAATCTCGTCTCGCTTCGCGCGAATCTCGTCCATCATGCGCATATTCGATACAATTATACCATATTCCCGCCACGACCGTTTGCGGCGCAAATCGCCATTTCGCCGGTGATGTTCCGCCGCCGCCAGGGCGAAACTCTTTATTGCAAAGAAGGCCCGGGTTTGGTAAAATAAGGAGCAAACGACCTCGGACTGTAGCTCAGTTGGTAGAGCACCACACTTTTAATGTTGGGGTCGCGGGTCCGATCCCCGCCAGTCCGACCATGATCGAAGCGCGGAACGGCGCCGCGCGCAAAATCGAAAGGAAAAAGATGGAAAGTTCGAGAAGAGATTTTCTGAAGAGTGCGGCCGCGTCCGGCGCGGCGATAGCGTTCCCCGCCATAGTGCCGCGCAGCGTGTTCGGTGCGACGGCGCCCAGCAACAACCTCCACGTGGCGCAGATAGGCTGCGGCAGGATCGCGCTGACGATGGACGCGCCCGGTTTCATGGGCGCGCCCGGCGCGCGCATCGTGGCGGCGTGCGACCTCGATTCGCGCCGCCTCGAATAAGTCGGATCGTAGCCAT
>JAZQGX010000022.1:0-3425 GCA_045540275.1 Kiritimatiellia bacterium
CCTTTTTTTACGTAAAATCGTCTCTCTCAAGAAAGTCTACGCTTGTTTTTTCATCGTCCGAATAAATTTTTAAGCCCTATTTACTGGGGTTTCCGTATAGTCGGGATAATTTCCCCCGAAAAAATCGGGATAAGCGTGCAATCTTGTAAGGCTGGAATCCCACCGATTTCAACTTTCGCAGGCTCCGCAGTTGCTGCACCCGTTGCAGGTGAGGCGAGAGCCGCATGTGGCGCAGGTTTCGCGGAACTCGCCGGTCCGCAGCGTGATCGACTCGTCGAAGAGCGACCCTTCCGCAGGACGAAGCTTGTACTGCGGCGTCCTGCCCTGGAAGCTCAAGCCCGAAAGGTACGCCTGTCGGCTCTGCACCCGCTTGTCGGGTATGCGGTACTCCTTTCCGTCCTTGACGAACATCGTGCCGGTCTCGATGAAGTCGAACGTGACGTTGTGTCGCCGGCATTGGTCGCTCAGTCCCTTCGCCCATTCGTAATGGCAAGGCCGCGCCCCGTCGTAGTTCTCCCCGCCGCAGAGGACTTGCTCGAACTGTCCGGTGGCGAGGTAGCGTTCGGCATCGACCGGGCCGATGAGCGGAGCCGCCATGAAGCCCTTGTGCTTGGCAGGAATGTCAAGGAGTATGGACAACCGCTCGTCTGCCCGCGCCTGGTTCTCGGTCGTGACCTGAAGCATGACGTTCTCGTATCCGTCGCCCCAATCGGCCGGAAGGTGGTCGCGGATTCGGCCAGCCCTCTTTGTGAGGATTCGGAACACGACATCGGGGCGCTTGCGGATCACCGCCCATGCCTCGTCGCGCCAGGCGTCCGCCTCCTCGACGAAGAAGTCCGTGGAAAGCCCGACCAGCAGCTCCATGCCAGGGGTGACCTTGAAGCGTCCGTCACGCCCACGCTTCAACGGCATGTCGAAGTTGGCGTTGCGGGACACCTTCGAGGTGTCGATGCCGCGCATACGGTCGAGGAAGTACATGTAGCAATGCTGGCATCCCTCGCTCACCTTATGGCACCCGTGCCACGGATTCCAGATGATCATCCGGCCACCTTAAAAGCATCTGTTGGCAATGTCCGTCGCCGTGTTCAAGGCGGCGCGATGGTCGGACGGTGTTTTTGACATCGGAATGCGGACATTGGCGTAGTCGATCTTCCAATGCTTGTTGCCCGACACACACTTGAAGCCCAACTTCTCCAGCGCGGCTATCGTGCGGGCATCGACAAACGAGCCGGTGTCCTTGATGATCTGCCGCAACGCCTTCCGGCGGCTTTCGAGTTCACCGCTCGGCTTGTTGGCCGCAAGCACATCGCCCAATACCGCAGCCCGCCTATCGCGTTCGGAACTCTCCGCCGCTTCATGTGCTTCCAAAAGCGCGGCAAGGACGTGTTCCCGAACCTCTCCCGGAAACGTCTCTGCCGTCGTCGGCATCCTCAACAGGCCATCGACGCGCATCTCTTTTACAGGCTCGACCGTAACAGACGGGGCTGGCGGCGCAGTCAAGGCGTCTTCCAGCTCGTTCCGCAACCGCATCACCTCGCCGCGCAGCCTTTCGCGCTCGGCCTCCGCCGCCACCCGCATCTGCCGTTCAGCGGCCAACTGGCGCTCAAAATCGCCCGCTTTCCGTTCCGCTTCCGCCTTCGCCGCCTCGAGGGCGGCGGATTCGGCGCGTACAGCCCGCACGTCGGCTTCGAGCGCAAGGATGCGCTCGTTCCCCGACCCGCCGCCGGACGCGCCTGTGGGCGTTTCTGGCGCGTTCAGTCCGAAGAACGATATTGCATCGTCCCCGCCCACCGCCTTTGTCTTTGGCAACGGCTTTATCTCCTCAACCGGGGCGCTCTTCTTGAACATCCTCTTGGAGAGTTGCGAGAAATCTGTGTATGTCTTTCCCATGATTTCAGTCTTCAAAAACTGGCTGGCCCATCGCGGTCTTCTTCGCCGTGAAGAAGAAAGTCGTACATGGCAGCATTAGCCGATGGAGAACCAAGCCCAACGCAAAAGCGATAAATGCAAACGAGGCGTTGGCTACAAAGATTGCCGTGGGGAGGTCAAAGGCAAAGTTCATCTTGCCGGCCGCTTCAAGTATCTTCGCAAAGCTCTGTAGGATGAGGACGCTGGTTATCATATATGCGATGCCGCTGTATCGAATGACGCCCACGAGGACTGCGACATTTATCGCCAAGCCGAACAAGACGAT
The DNA here is from genome assembly GCA_045540275.1 of Kiritimatiellia bacterium. Taxonomy (GTDB): domain Bacteria; phylum Verrucomicrobiota; class Kiritimatiellia; order RFP12; family UBA1067; genus RGIG8368. The sequence continues at coordinate 2,195 of JAZQGX010000022.1, forward strand.
GCCAATCCTTGCGCCCGCGTTGTTCAAGTTGCCTGTCATGAAAATAATATCAATGACCTTAAACAGCGTGATCACTGAAAGACACCCGACCAATGCCCAATTCAGGAAACGCCATCTTTTGCGTTTTGCAAGCGTGACCTGAAGCGGAAGAATCCGTGACGCTGCATCCTCCCACTCAGTCATTGAATAGCGGGAGAAGATCGCGCGCTTCGATTCCCCTGCGGCAATCCGCTTCTTGATGTCGGCTGTCAGTTCCTTGCGAGTCATGTTAACTGTCCTTCATTGATCGGAATAGATACGGGGAGGTTCTTCCCTTTGATTGCTCTTCTTCGACACATTACAAATCACGACCGCTATGAGCAGTATCGCCACAGCAGCCACAATGATCACTAACATGGTTCGTTCTTTCATGCGCAGAACAATGGGTTCTATAGGCCATAATAGCAATAGGAAAAGCGATATTTGCCAGAACTCGGTCAACGTAACTTGATTGAACAGCAACGCAAATATCATGGCAGCTTCCGGAAGCAAAAAAAGTAGAGAGCAGACTTTGAACGCTCTCCAATAAGGCATTGATTTGGAGATCGTAGGCATTTCGGTAGTGAGTAACTTCTTCAAGTTCATTAAGTTCTACACCCTCCTACTTTTCAAAAAACATCATCAGCAATCTTATTAACGCCACGATCACGGCAAAGAGGCAAAAGGCCAGAATGCATCCTTTGGGTAATTTGCAACCCTCTACCATTGGATTATATTTAATAAACACAGACTTCTCGCGCATTATCCGTATATCAAGAATGGTTAGAACTACAACCGCGAGAATCCAGAGGCATCCAAGATTTGCAGTTATTTGCACGATGAACGGCACGGGTAGTATCAGAAGAATGCCGACACACCACTGCCTCATCAGATGAGAAAGCACCGTTATAATCGCAAGATAAGAAATTAAAATTAGTGTTTGTGTCGTCATCTTGCCGGCCCCGTAAAATCATTTGGAATGGGAATGTCAGGATTTGTATCCGTATCAACCTCTGGTGATGGTAAGATGCCGATAACATTAATCGACACGTTAAACGTTTCAACAACAACGACACCTGCCGCTGTCGATCCCGAAACTCCACCTTCGATAACAAACTCGTATCGGATCATTCTAACACTTGTTTCCGTTGCAGTCCAACGCCCAACCGTTTGTAGTGGTTTCACTTGTCTTATTACAGCAGCTGATCTTGTT
>JAZQGX010000023.1:0-22317 GCA_045540275.1 Kiritimatiellia bacterium
CGAAAGGGGTGTATTTCGCCATCCAGGCCTTGTGTTCGGCCTCGACTTGAGGGGAGAAACTATGGGGTGTTGCGCACATTTGAGAGAAGTGTATCAAAGCGGGATGCAGGGCGCAAGGATAAAATGAGATTACGGTGCGGATGAATTGCAGAAGTCGTAGAATGGAAGGTGGAGAATGGTTGTCGGAGAGATGTACACTTCGGCAAAGACAACGGCCACCGTATGAAAAAACAAGATAAGCGTGTCTTGAAGCAATGGATTCTTTTTGATATGCTTGGTCTGTTGATTTTAAATAAACAAATTGAAAGGTGTTTGAAATGGGTATTTTGGAACAGGCAAAGCAGGTCATGCAGATGCGTCGCGAGGCTTCCCGCATCCAGGCTGAAATCGAACGCATTACCTATACTTACGAAAATGGCGGTATCGCTTGCGATATTCGTGGAGATTTTACAGTCACCGCAATCCGCGTGTCTCCAGAAGTTGTCAGCGAATTGACCAATGGCAAAAAACAGGATCGCTTCAATACAATGCTCCTCAACGTCGTTAACGGCGCCATTTCCGGAGTCAAGAAAAAGACTCAGGACGCCATGACCAAAATGATGAGCGATTCCGGTATGGCAGGCGGTTTGTTCGGCAAGTAAAATGATTCAAGTTGTCGATGATCTAGTCCGTGCGCTCGCCAAGCTGCCCGGTATGGGAAGCCGTTCTGCGGAGCGTGCGGCTCTTTTTCTTCTCCGTAATCCAAATGGCGTACGACAAACTCTCATGGATGCCTTGCAACAGGCAGCCGATGAGGTTCGCTGTTGCCATATGTGCGGCTCTTTCACCACCGCCGATCGAATTCCTTGTGCATTGTGTTCCGATACATCCCGCGACCAAACAATGCTTTGTGTGGTTGAAGAACCTGGCGATATCCTTATCATGGAACGCTCCGGCGCCTTTAAAGGCAGATACCATGCGCTTCTTGGAAAATTATCGCCGGCAAAACGCACTGGAGCAGCCGAGTTGCGCATCAATGAGCTATTGATGCGAATAGACAACGAGAAACCATCAGAGGTGCTGCTCGCCTTGAGTACCGACATTGAAGGCGATGCAACCGCATCCTTCTTGTCGGAATGCTTGCGCAACAAAAATATCAAAGTCACGCGCCTGGCTTTCGGCCTTCCCGCAGACAGCGGAGTGCGCTACTCCGACCCGCTTACCCTACGTCGCGCCATCATGGGGCGAGTTTCAGCGGAGTGATGCCAGGTGCAGCTTAATTCGACGCTAAAAGAAAAATTGGCAAAGCTGCCCGAAAAACCCGGCTGTTACATTATGCGCGACCGTCGCGGAATAATCATATATGTCGGCAAGGCGGTCAATCTGCGCAGACGCGTGCAGAGCTATTTCCGTGATTCTACGCTGCGTACCGCCCCGCCAAAAGTGCGCAGCATGGTGCACAGCGTTGAAGATTTTGAAATCATGACGGTTCGCAACGAGGCGGAAGCGTTGCTTACGGAATCAAATCTTATCAAGCAGTATCGCCCCCGCTTCAACATCTTAATGCGCGATGACAAACGCTATCTGTCCCTGCGCGCAGATTCTGGAGAACCATTGCCGCGAATCACCGCCTGCCGCATCGTCCGTGATGACCATGCGGAATATTTCGGGCCGTTCCCTTCGGCCCAGGTGGTTAGAGCAGTTTTGGATTTTACGGAAAAAAAGTACGGTTTAAGACGGTGCAATCCCATATTTCCTGACGCTGACACATATCGCCATTGCATAAATGATGTTGTTCGCTTCTGTACCGCCCCATGCGTAGGCAGAATCAGCGAGGAGCAATACCATGCCCAGTTCGACGAGGCATGCGCCTTTCTGCGCGGAGAACGGCTGTCGGTAATCGACGAAGTTCGCTCCAAGATGAATGAGGCCGCCGCCGCACACGATTTCGAGAAGGCGGCCGAGCTTCGGGATGTGTGGATGGCGCTTTGCGAAATGGTGAAACAGAGATCCCGCATTGTTCGTAGACCAGACTTGCAGGCACAGGTGGCAATGGCCGGAACGGAAGAGTTGGGGCGAATTCTCGGCATGTCTCAACCTCCGCTCAGAATCGAAGGTTTTGACATTTCCAATCTCTTCGGCACCCATCAGGTGGCAAGCATGGTCGTTGCGATAAACGGTTTGCCAGACCGCCGGTGCTATCGCCGATTCCGCATTAAGACGGTTGATGGTGCCGACGATCCGCGCTCAATGGCCGAAGTCGTCCGCCGCCGCTACTCCAGAGTGCTCGAAGAGGGGAAACCTCTTCCCGATTTGATATTGATCGACGGCGGTATCACCCAGCTTCGCTCCGCTCGCCGTGAGCTTGAACAACTGGGGCTTTCGGGGGTGATGAGTCTTGGACTTGCAGAAAAGCGCGAGGAGATCGTATTAGACGACGGACGCGAAAACCTGCTGCTGCCACGGGACGGCGAAGCATTGAAGGTGCTGATAAGACTTCGAGACGAAGCGCATCGCTTCGCTATATCCTTCCATCGGCATCTACGCGGTAAAATTTTGCACGCATCGGCTTTGGACGCGGTGCCGGGAATTGGTCCAGCGAAAAAGGCGATGCTGTTGCGCAAATTTGGTTCCGTGGCGCGCCTTGCGACGGCTTCAGTCGACGAGATTGCTACAATGCCGGGTATTGGACGTGAATTGGCCGAGGCGATATTGCGAATCCTGTGACGGAATAAAAAGGCAAAAAAATGGAGCGAGCTACGGGGTTCGAACCCGTGACCACCACCTTGGCAAGGTGGGACTCTGCCAACTGAGTTAAGCTCGCTCTGACCTGCAACCTCCGTTGCATAAGAACGGCTTCATAATATCAGAAATGATCCTGATATGCAAGCCTGTATTTTTGTTGGCGATTTTAAGGGGCGATTTTAAACAATCCTTTTCAAAACGGCAAATAAAAGGTAAAATTATAGTTCAATTTTTCAAGGACTCAAAGAAATGATGGATAAACATTACGATTCGAAGGCTGTTGAAGCGAAATGGTACTCTTGGTGGGAAGATCATGGTCTTTTTCATGCAAGACCGGAGGAGGGTGGGACTCCCTATAGCGTGGTAATTCCTCCGCCCAATGTTACCGGCATTCTTCACATGGGCCATGCGCTCAACCAGACGATCCAAGATGTTCTGGTGCGCTGGCGCCGCATGTCCGGTTATAACACACTCTGGGTGCCAGGTACTGACCATGCGGGTATCGCCACCCAGAACGTGGTGGAAAAAGCGTTACGCAAAGAGGGTAAGCGCAGGCAAGACCTCGGCCGCGAGGCATTCGTCGACAGAGTTTGGGAGTGGAAGCGCCAGTACGGTGGAACCATCGTCCACCAGCAACGTATGCTCGGAAATTCCACCGACTGGAAGCGCGAACGTTTCACTTTCGATGAAGGCTGTTCTGCGGCGGTGACGCGCATCTTCTGCGAGTTGTACCGAGAAGGTCTGATCTACAAGGGCAACTACATCGTCAACTGGTGTCCGCGCTGCGGTACGGCACTCGCCAACGACGAAGTCGAACACGAGGCAAATCACGGGCATCTGTGGCATATCCGTTATCCCGTGGCGGGAAGCGTCAAAGGCGTCGACGGTGAACCCTTCAAAGATTATATCGTCGTAGCCACCACCCGCCCCGAGACGCTGCCGGGCGATACCGCGGTTGCGGTCAATCCCAAGGACGAGCGCTATTTCTCCCTGCACGGCAAGAAGGTGATCTTGCCTTTGAGCAATCGTGAAATTCCGATTGTCACCGATGACTATGTCGAAAAAGAATTCGGCACCGGTATCGTCAAAATCACGCCGGCTCACGATCCCAATGACTTTTTGGTTGGCAAGCGTCACGGGCTTGAAGAGGTCAACGTGATGAACGATGATGGCACGATGAACGAGCTGTCAGGCCGTTACAACGGAATGGACCGCTTCGAATGCCGCAAAGCGCTGGTAGCCGACCTTGAAAGCGGCGGATATCTCGATCACGTTGAAGATTATGACAATCAGGTCGGACACTGCTACCGTTGTCACGAGGTGGTGGAGCCGCGCCTTTCCAAACAGTGGTTCGTGAAGATGAAACCGCTTGCGGAACCGGCGATCGAAGCGGTCAAAAACGGAACAGTCCGTTTCGTCCCCGACCGTTGGAGCAAAATTTATTTCAACTGGATGGAGAACATTCAGGATTGGTGCATCTCGCGCCAGCTCTGGTGGGGACACCGCATTCCCGCCTATACCTGTCCCGAATGCGGCGAGCTGATCGTTGCGGAGAGCGCGCCCACCAAGTGTCCGCACTGCTCGGCCACCGGCTCGTTCGAACAGGATCCCGATGTGCTTGACACCTGGTTCTCATCGTGGCTCTGGCCGTTCTCGACATTGGGCTGGCCGGAGAAAACCGCCGACCTTGATTTCTATTATCCGACGGTCGATTTGGTCACCGCTCAGGATACCATCTTCTTCTGGGTCGCGCGCATGATCATGGCCGGTCTCAAGTTTACCGGCCGCGCGCCGTTTGCCAATGTCATCATTCACGGCATCGTCCGCGACGAGCAGGGCCGCAAAATGTCGAAGTCGCTCGGCAATTCGCTCGATCCGCTTGAACTGATCAATGCATACAGTGCCGATGCGTTGCGCTTCTCGCTGGCGCTGATCACCTCGTTTGAGACCGATTCCCGCGTCAGCAAGAGCAAATTCGAAATCGGCCGCAACTTCGCCACGAAGATATGGAATGCGGCCCGATTCATCGAAATGAACCTCGACCGCAATCCCAACGTCATTGATGTCAGGGCCATTGCATCGGGGAATGTTGCAATTGATCCTGCGCTCCTCAAGGACGACGACCGCCACATGCTTTGGACTTTGAGCCAGAGTGTCAAAAACATCACTTCGTTGCTTGAAAAGTACCGTTTGCAGGATGCTGCGCTGGCGATTTACGAGCTTATCTGGGACAAGTTCTGCGATTGGTACCTTGAGTATGTCAAGCAGGACCTTAACGCCTCCGATGAAGCACGCCGCAACCAGGCGCTGTCACTGATGACGCTAGTCTTCTCGACCGTTCTCAAATTGCTCCATCCGTATATGCCGTTCCTGACCGAGGAATTGTGGCACCAGATGGGATACGGCGATGAAGACGACTCCATCATGAAGGCGCCGTGGCCCGTTCCTTTCAGCGACGAGCAGGCGGCGGTTTGGGGGGCGGATGAAAAAACGGCCTCATTTGTCGAAAGCCTGCGGGAGATGGTGACGGCAGGACGCGCACTTCGCGCCGAATACAACATTGCGCCTAACAAGCCAGTGAAGTACATAATCCAGCTCAATGATGGCGCATACGCCGAAAAATGCAGGAGGTCCGAAGCCTCGCTCGCCCGGCAGCTGCGGGCCGAGTCGCTCGAAATTACCGCTGACGACGGACATCGCGCACTTCCTTGTTCGGTTATTTCCATTGGCACCATTTACCTCCCGCTTGATGGCTTGGTGGATGTCGCCTCCGAGCTTGAGCGTGTCCGCGGTGAACTGGAAAAGACACGCGGATTTCTGCGCACCGTCGAGGCCAAGCTCGGCAACGAATCGTTCGTTTCGCGTGCGCCCGCCGCGATCGTTGAACAACAGCGCGAGCAGAAGATCAAGCTTCAGGAAACCATCGAACGATTGGAGAAACTTGAAAAGGCGTATGCCGGCGCATAAGCGTAAAGGATGATAAATGAACGACGCTCCGGTGATAAAACTTCGATCACTTCGCAAGGTGTTCCGTGATTTCTGGCTGCGCCCGACGGTGGTCGCGCTCAAGGGGCTGAATCTCGAGGTCCGCCGCGGCGAGATTTTCGGATTGCTGGGGCCCAACGGCTCGGGCAAGAGCACTGCGATAAAAATGATGCTCGGGCTTTTGCGTCCGACCTCAGGCTCTATCGAACTGCTGGGATCTTCTCCAGAATCGACATCGGTCAAATCGCGCATTGGCTATCTGCCGGAGTTGTCGCATCTGCATCCGTTTCTCACGCCGCGGGAAACTCTGTCCTATTATGCGTCGCTGTTCGGCATCGGACGCGGCGAGGCTAGAGAACGCATTTCCCAGCTATTGGAGATGACCGGGCTTTCCGCCGCCGCCGATCGTCCCGTGGGAGGTTTCTCAAAAGGCATGGCACGGCGCGTTGGCTTGGCGCAGGCACTAATCAACGCACCGGAGCTGCTGGTGCTGGACGAACCGACTTCGGGCCTTGATCCCATTGGCACGCGAGAGGTCAAAGATTTAATCCGTTCGCTGCCGGCGGCGGGTGTTACGGTGCTGACCACCTCACACCTGCTGGCCGATACCGAGGATATTTGCGATCGTATCGCGATTCTCAATCGGGGCGAGCTCTGCTCGGAGGGCCGGGTCGGAGACTTGCTTTGCGATGCAGGTGCAAAGCGGTTTACCGTTCCCGATCTGAATACCGCCGACGCCGAATCGGTGCGGACGGAATTGTCCCACAGATTTAATCGCCCCATAGAACTTGACACGCCGTCGATCAGTCTTGAGCGCTATTTTCTAAGAGCGGTCGGGAGGGATGGCGAACCCCAATTCAAGCCAGTACCTTTTCTTTCCAAAGGTCCGGGAGGCGGTGCCGGATGCTGAGGCTGACTCGTCGGATTTTCGGAGTTGCTTCATTGACATTGCGCACCGCCGTGCGCAGCGGCACGGCGGGTGCGGTTTTTCTGCTTCTTACCATTCTGTTGTTCGCTCTTCCCCCTTTGCTTAAAGGCGACGGAACCGTCGCCGGTCGGGCGACTGTTTTGCTCACCTACACACTGGGTTTGGTTTTTGTAACCTTGGCGCTCGCTACCTTGTGGGGTTGCTGTTCGCTTTTCTCCGTTGAAATCTCTTCTTCCCGGTTGGGGTTGACCTGGGTCAAGCCCATAACCGGTTTCCAGCTGTATGCTGGAAAGTTTTTGGCGGTATGCGCTATCAACGCGATTGCGCTTCTATATGCGTCGTGCACCATATATCTGATGTTGCCGGACGATCCGGCCAGCGAGGGCGGAGGGATGCGCGACAGCGTTTCCGTGGTGCGTCCCGTGATGCCAAGCTATGCCGAAGAGGCGAAGCAGGTGTATGACGAAATGAAACGATCGGGAAATCTGCCTAAAGGTCTTTCACGGCGCAGGATCATGAAAACCCTGATTCGGCGCGCCCCCGACCGCTATACCGCAATCGCTCCCGGTGAAAAACTCGAGTTGGTTTTCAAGGTTCCGCACGATATCGTCCGGGACGACGCGCCGGCATTGCGCGTCCGTTTTGAAACCGAATGGAATTCGCGGCAGGTGGCCGATGCACGGTGTGTCGTTTTGCCCGGCGACGGCGCAGGGAATTACAGTGCCGAAAAATCGTTTTCGGTATCGTCAATCCGCTCCGAGCGTAATGTTTTGCTTTTCCCTTTACCAGAGCAGCAAGCGGTCGGGTTGAAATCGTTCAAGGTGGTTCTTGAATATGGGGAGGCGAGTGCCCCCGATGCGACTTTGCTTGCCAGATTGCGCAAGGATGTCGCTCTGACGAGAAAGGGAGCCTCGTTTGCCGGCAATCTAATTCGCGCCGCGCTAATTCACCTCGGCGCTCTTGCTGCAATCGCCGCGCTGGGTTTGGCACTGGGAGCCGCCTTTTCGTTCCCGGTGGCTGCGTTTGCCGGTTCTCTGCTGCTGGTGCTTTTTTCGGTAAGCAGCTCCATAGTCTCCTCCGTATCCGACGAGGAAACCGACACCGTGCTCAAACGCGTCGGATTTTCAGTGGCCGAGCAGGTCGACAAGACCATCAGTTCGGTGGTGAATATCAATGCGCTCGATGCGTTGGTGGATGGCGAGGAGATTTCAACGGGGAAGATTTACTCGGCATTGAGCCGGAGCTGCCTGCTGCTGCCGCTCTGCCTCGGTTTACTTTCAAGTGCGGCATTGAAGCGGCGCGATAAACAGGAGGAATCATGACATACATCAGAATACCGGTGATTGACGCAAATATCCGCGATGTTTCAGTGGTGGCATGGCGCCGGAAAATCGGTGAAGAGGTGCTTGCTGGCGAAGCGCTTGTCGATCTGGCCACCGACAAATCAGTTTTTGTCTTTGATGCTCCCGTCTCGGGCACTCTGCTGGCGGTTTTTGCCGGAGTCGGCAGTGTCGTTCCAATCCGTTATGCCATCGGCGCAATTGGCGAGGCCAACGAACCGATTCCTGGCGAACCGGAGGAAAACGCCATTTTGATGCATCAGTATCGCCAGGAGGCGGATACGGGAATTGCCAAGGTGGTTTCGTCCGGTGTTTCTCGGGTGCGCGCCACCCCGCGCGCGCGCCGTCTCGCCGCCCAGCATGGTTTGGATCTTGCCGCCATTGCAGCAAGATGCGGATTGCAGGTGATTGATGAGGCAGCCGTCAATGCGGCAATCGCGGAGTCGGAGAAGAAATGAAAGTCGCCAAAATCCAAATGCCGGAAGGGGCGGTTTTTACATGCCGTCCCGGCGGTCTGGGAGAAAATGACATCGGCGCGACGGTGGTGATTGAGGTTGATTACGGGCTGGATACGGGCGTGTTGGAAAGTATAGTCGAATGTAATGAACCACCGCCCGGATTCAGAGTGGTGCGCGTGTTGAGCGCCGGGGATGAGGCGAGGATCAGGGAAAATGCCGCGCGCGCGGAGGCGGCAGGTAAGTTTTTCGATCGGCTGGCGGCCAAAAAAGGCGAAAGTGCTTATGCTTTGAGCTGCCGGTTGTCTTATGGCGGCGGGCGTATGTTTATCCGGTATGCCGCGCCTAATCCCGTCAATCTGCGCCGGATGATACCGGAGCTTCAGAGTGAACTGCACACCTCAATCGATTTGTGGCAGTTGAACGGCAGGGCGAAGGCGATGCGACTTGGCGGTATCGGGATGTGCGGACGAACTCTTTGCTGCTGCACATGGATGAAGCAAATTCCGGAGGTGACGATTCGCATGATGCGCGAGCAGTCATTGCCGGTCAATCCGGTTTCAGCCAACGGGATGTGCTGTAAAATGAAGTGCTGCATCGCATTTGAAGCGGCCGGTCGCGGAGAGCGAGATGCAGGGGAGAGGCCGAAGAAATGAAGTTCAAATTGCCGGCGGGAGAGTGTTGCTCATGCGGACGCACCGTGCCGATGCGCGCAGCCAGAGTTTGTCCGTATTGCTCCGAAGCTGTGCTTTGGCCGTTGAAGTGGCGTATGGCGGGGTGGTTTCTGCTGTATATGCCGTTTGCATTTACGGCTATGGGATTGATGGGGAAGAATTTGAGTTTACATGTTTATCCCGATTCGCCGACCGGCCGGTTGCTGTTTTGGGGGGCATGTGTTCTTGCGTTGCTGCCGGTGTCAACCCGGGGCATCGTGGTTTCGTCGCGCAGGGATATCGTTAGTTGGTCGGCCTGGTCGCTGCTTGGACAGCTTTACGCTTCTTTTTTGTTTTGGTGGAATGCCGCGTCTTTTGAAGCTGCTCCGTTTCCGGCGGCACTGTCGGCATTAAGTCTTTGTCTGCTGCCGGTTTTCTGGTGGATTTCGTGGCGTATAGTTGCAATCGGTATGATGTTTTTCATTGCGCTTGCCATGTGAAGAATTATATCTGTTACAGAATAGGTGAAATTGATCGCAAGGAAACATTAAAACGACTGAAAGTGGGGCAATTATATAATCAACTTATTTTGCCACTCTGCTGGCGTGGTCTTTTATTCGTTTCAAAGGATCGGAGCCGGTTGATGTGTGATAAAAGATACAGTGCACATTTGTCGGCCGAAGGTGGCATAGGAAATTATCGATAATGACGGTGCAGACGAAGCGGTGGCCGCTTTCCCAACGGCGGATGCGCAAGGTATGCGCATAGAAGCTTTCCTATCTGATAAACAGCATCTCCTGATAGGTCGGCAGCGTCCAGATGTCATCGGCGCAAATACGCTCCAGCGCATCGGCCTCCTCCCTTACCTTGTTCATCAGCGGAAGAATCGTGCCGGTAATATACCCGCATTGCTCCTTAATTCCCTGGGCCGGCAAGGGCAACGCCTCCTCCAGTGCAAGCATCGCCTGCTGCAATTGCGACAGCACCGCATTGATTTCATCCAGCGTCGTCGTGCATCCCGACTTGCCAAGCGTCGCGAGCGCCACCGCCGTTTTCGCCAGCATGTGCTGATATCTTACCCCCGCAGGGAAAATCATCGTCCTCGCCATGGTCAGACAGAGACTCGCCTCGATCGCCATGTCCTTGCAGTATTTTTCACGATAAATTTCCAGCCGGCTTTCCATCTCGCGGCGGCTTAACACCCCGTGCTTCTCCATAATCCGGAATGTCTCTTCGCACTCCATCTGATTCAGCGCCTCCGGCGTGTTTTCCGCCGAGGGAAGTCCGCGGCGGCGCGCCTCGTCCACCCACTCCGTCGAATAGTTGTCGCCGTTGAAAATAACCCGGCCGTGCTCGCGGATGATTTTGCGCAAAAGTTTCTGCACCGCCGTGTTGAATTGCGCTCGTTCGCCGTTTGCCTGCTTCTCAAGTTCGCACGCGATATAATCCAGCGATTCCGCCATTATGGTGTTCAGAATTACAATCGGCCCTGCAATCGACTGACTGCTTCCGGGCGCACGAAACTCAAATCGGTTTCCGGTAAATGCAAACGGACTTGTTCGGTTGCGGTCGGTGGCGTCCTTCGGCAGTTTGGGAAGTATGTCCACTCCCACATTCAAGACCCCCGCCTTTTTCGATTTCCCCGCCGTACCGCGGGCAATACTCATGAACACTTCGGTCAGCTGATCGCCCAGGAACACCGAGATGACCGCCGGCGGAGCTTCATTCGCTCCAAGTCGGCAGTCATTTCCCGCCGAGGCCACCGAAGCGCGCAACATCGGCGCGTGAAGATCTACCGCGCGTATCGCCGCCGCGCAAAAGAGCAGAAACTGCATATTCTCCTGCGGCGTGTCTCCCGGCGAAAGCAAATTCCCCAACCGGTCGGAGCCGATTGACCAGTTCACGTGTTTGCCGCTGCCGTTAATTCCGTTGAACGGCTTTTCGTGAAGAAGACAGGCCAGATTGTACTTTGGCGCAATGCGCTGCAGCGTCTGCATTATCAGATACTGATGGTCGGTGGCCAGGTTCGCGCTCTCGAACACCGGGGCGATCTCATACTGCCCCGGTGCCACTTCGTTGTGGCGCGTCTTTACCGGAACTCCCAGCCGGTACAGTTCGCGATCGACCTCCTGCATAAACGCCAACACGCGCTCGGGAATCGCTCCGTAATACTGGTCGTCAAGCTCCTGCCCCTTGGGGGGCTTGGTGCCGAACAGGGTGCGCCCGGCGCTGAGCAGATCGGGGCGGGCATAATAGAAACTGCGGTCGATCAGAAAATACTCCTGCTCCGGACCGGCAGAGGCGGTAATTACCCCAGGATCTTCGTGCCCAAGCAGCGCAAGAACGCGGCGAGACTGTTTGTTCAACGCCTGCATCGAGCGGAGCAGCGGCACTTTCTTGTCCAGCGCATCTCCCGTCCATGAACAAAACGCGGTCGGAATGCACAGCGTTATTCCGTTTTTAGATTCAATCAGGTACGCGGGGCTGGTAACGTCCCACGCCGTGTAACCGCGCGCCTCAAAGGTGGCGCGAATTCCTCCGTTCGGAAACGAACTGGCATCCGACTCGCCCTGAATAAGCTGTTTGCCGGTGAAATTCGCCAGCAGATGACCTTTGCGGTCTGGATCAAAGAAGGAGTCGTGCTTTTCCGCGGTTAGCCCGGTAAGCGGGTAGAACACGTGCGCATAGTGCGTCGCGCCGCGCTTGATCGCCCAACTGCTCATCGCCGCCGCCACTTCGTCGGCTGCGCTCAAATCAAGCGTCTCTCCCTGTTCCACCGTTTTCATCAATTTGGCGTAGGCCTCAGCGGAAAGGTGCTCGCGCATGCAGTCCCACCCGAATACATTGCATCCAAAATATCCCTCGGCGTGGTTCTCTTTGGCTACCGGAGTTGAAGAGTCATGGTAGCCGATGGCCGATTCGATTGCCTTCTGTCTTGTAATGCTCATAAATGAAATCCGTTTTAGTTTTCGGAGCCTTCGTGATTTTGCGCGTTGCGGTGATTGCGGAACAGCCAGCCGAAAATCTCGAGGCAAACCAGAGAAATCACCGTGGCGGCAATGCTGATGGCATACATGCCGCATGCAACCGCCATGCCGATGCCGGCGGACACCCAAACCCCGGCCGCAGTGGTCAGCCCGTGTACTGAGCGCCTGTTGACCATGATGGCTCCCGCGCCGATAAAACCGATGCCGCTGACGATTTGCGCCGCAACCCGCGCCGGATCTCCCTCTCCGTCAAATCCCCAGCGCGAAACAATCATCATCAGCGCAGCTCCGACGGCAACCAGCAGATGTGTGCGAATACCCGCCGTTTTCGCCCGGTATTCGCGCTCGGCACCAATCAGTCCGCCGAACAAACCGGCGATAACCAGTCTTAAAATCAGTTCGCAAGTTCCCGGTGTGTGCATAATCATCCCTCTTGAATTTGAAGGGGAAAATTATACCATTATTTTTTGGGTTTTCCACCTTTGCTTATCAGTTTTCTCAATTTTTCTTTTCCGGAAACGAATTTTCCAGCAACTGCGTCCTCTTCCCGAAACGAGCAAAAGAGAATATGCTGCTCTTTGTACCGGTTGTAGTCGTAGGCGATAACAATGGTCCCGTCTGCGGTCTGCTGTCCGTCCGGATACGAAATTTCAAAGCGTTCATCCAGCAGAAGACCATTGGACCAAGTCTCGCCGTCGTCCTTTGAAATGAACGCCGTCAAATGCGAACGGTTAACCTTTTTGTCCAGCGGCCCGTGCTTTACCAGCAGCAGATCGCCAGATTGCAGGCGCGTGAAAAAGCATCGTGCGGTCGGGTGGGCGAAACGGGACGGTCGAGCATCGCTCCAGGTCGCACCGCGGTCCTTCGAAAACGACTCCCAGATGCCGCTGTTTGTACGAATCAGACACCAGAGCCTTCCGTCCTTTTTTTCGACCAAGGTGTGTTCGTCGTACAGTCGTTCTTTCCCGGGGAGCGATATTCCGCCTCGTTCGGCGAAGGTTTTGCCGCCGTCGTTGGAGACGAGGAAACGCGCGCTCGTTTCATCCTGCCACCTTGCAACCGGAAAAATCCACTCGCCATTGGAGAGGACGATCGGCTTGCACATCATAATACCGTCCCCGACGTGACGGCAAACCGGAATCGACGCCGGCTCCCTGAGCGGATCCAATTCCGCCATCCACAGCTTGTCGGTTTTGTAATCCTGTTTGCCACCGGTGCAGCGGTCGGTCCATGTCCAGCGCAGGATTCCATCTGGGCCGATCCATAACTCCGGGTCGAATGCACGTCGCGGTCCCTTGCCGTCGGGATCGGCGATAAGGCACTCCTTCCAAGTGTTTCCTCCGTCGGCGCTGGTTGAGAGCACAACGTAATTGTTGCGGTCTTCGCCAGGGGTGGGACCCGCATACCAGGTTGCCCACATCCGTCCGTTTGCCCCTACCGCCAGACTGGGAATGCCGGTGAATTTGCGCGTCGCCGCTTCAAACCGTTCCTGCGGCCTATATACCTGGTATCCGTTTTCCGCTAGGGCTGTGCCTGATGCTATCAAGGCGAACAGAATCAACTTGGCATTAATCCTCATCCCATATCCCTCCCGTAATTTTTACTGCGTCAGAGCCGCTTTGAGTTTAATCAGACCAAAGCTACTTTATCATGCGCATAATCTGCTCCCAGCAGGTGACACGCTTCATCCTCGGGGGCAAAATCGAAACCATCTGATTCCACGGACGGTCAAAAACCAGAATCTGTCCGTCATCGCGTTCGGACAGCATCTGCACGGCGCTTGGCGAATCATCGACAAAAAAATCAAACCGCATCTTTGAAAAATTTTCGCGCGAAAGATAGTAGGGGGAAGACGATTCTCCCATGAACCAGCGGTTGTACTTGTCAAGACAACGGAATGAAAGCGCGGGGAAGTTGTTTTTCTCCAGCCACCTGATGGAGGACTCGGCGGTCGTAACCGGCCGACCCGTGACGATTGTCACTTCATGTCCGGCTTCCGTCAATTTCCGTACCGCCAGATCCGCGCCGGGTGTGATTTTCAACGCCCCGAGAAAATCCTCGCTATGCGCGTTCTCCATCAGGACTCTGTTCTCCGCTTCGGTAAGCCCGTAGGCGCGCTGCAAATCGAACAGCTCCATTTCGTGGTATTGGCAGCCCTTTCCGAAAAGACGAAAAACGAGGCCGCACAAATCGCGTGCGGTCTCGCAAAGGACGTCATCCATGTCCAGATAGATATTCATGGCGTCGCAAAAAGCTTACAGCGTACGGGGCAGTTCTTCCAACTCGTAGCACTCGACCATGTCGCCTTCCTGGAAGTTCTCAAAGCCGTTGAAGTGGATGCCGCATTCCTGCGAACCGGTAATCTCGGCCGCCTCCTGCTGGAAGTGCTTGAGCGAGGTGAGTTTTCCGTCCCAGAGCTTTTCGCCTTTGCGGAAGACTCTGAAGCGCGCTTTGGAGCGCAACATGCCGTCTTCCAGCTGGCATCCGGCGACCCGTCCGAGACGGCCGATATCGAATACCGCTTTGATGGTGGCATGTCCCTTGATCGCCTCTTTGTATTCGGGAGGCAGCAAATCCAGCATGCTCTTCTTGACGTAATCAATCAACTCGTAGATGATGCGGTAGGTGCTGATGCGCACTCCGTCATGACGCGCCTGCTGCTGGACGCCGGATTCGCATCCAACATTGAATCCCACCACGATGGCATGACCGGCACAGGCGTTGTTGATGTCGGTTTCGCAGATATTGCCGATGCCGGTGCCGATGATGTTGAGCGAAACCTTCTTGCTCTCGATTTCGCGCAACGACTCGCAGATGGCTTCCTCCGAACCTTGCGTGTCCGCTTTTACGATAATCGGCAGTTCGCGCTTGTCCGCTTCTTTGATGCGGTTCATCAGATCGTCAAGCGATGTCGCTTTGGCGTTCGTAAGCTGCTGGATCTTGTGTTCCTCGGCGGCTTGCTTGGCCAATGCGCGCGCACGCTTCTCGTCAAGCATCACGCGGAATTCGGCGCCAGCTTCCGGCACGCCGGAAAGTCCCATGCACTTGATGGCGGCGGAGGGACCTGCTTCTTTGATGCGGCGTCCGCAATCGTCGATAAGCGCCTTCACCTTGCCGAAGTATTGGCCGCAAAGCACGATGTCGCCAACCTTTAGCGTGCCGCCGGCAATCAGCAGGGTGGCGGTGGGCCCGAGACCGTGTTCGAGCTCCGCCTCGACAACGTGTCCGTTGGCGCGGCGATTGGGGTTGGCGGTAAGTTCGAGAATATCCGCCTGCAGCAGAATCATTTCAAGCAAATGGTCGATACCGGCGCCGGTGAGAGCCGAAACCTCGCAGCAGATCACATCGCCACCCCATTCTTCCGGGGTGAGATTTTCAGCCTGAAGCATCTGGCGCACGCGATCGGGCTTGGCGTTGGGAAGGTCGCACTTGTTGATGGCGACCATAATCTGCACACCGGCCTTGCGCGCCTGGGCGATGGCCTCTTTCGTCTGGGGCATGATACCGTCGTCAGCGGCGACGATGATCACCGCAATGTCGGTCATGTTGGCGCCGCGGGCGCGCATTGCGGAGAATGCGGCGTGGCCCGGGGTGTCGATAAATGTGATCTTGCGTCCGTTGATATCGACATGGTACGCGCTGATGGCCTGCGTAATTCCGCCAGCTTCGCCGGAGGCGACATGGGCTTTGCGGATGCGGTCCATCAAGGATGTTTTGCCGTGGTCGACGTGTCCGAGGAAGGTGACCACCGGCGGACGGGGCTGCATATCCTCGGGCTTGTCATCCGGAATCATGTCGTCGGCGTCTTCGCTCTTGATGCTGGGACGGCGGTCGGTTGAGCGCTTCTGACGCTCGAGTTCAATGCGGTAGCCGTATTTTTCAGCGATGCGTTTGGCGACGTCGATCTCGACGCGCTGATTGATGGAAGCTAGAATGTTGAGTCCCATCAGGTCCGCGATAAGGCGGTTGGCGCGGATGTCAAGTTTCTCCGCAAGATCTTTGATTACGACCGCACCCTGCAATGTAATGACGCGGTCGGCCTCTCCCGCAGCCGTCGACTGGACGGCGGGCGTCGCCGCCGTCTGCTGATTGCGGGAGGTATTGGGCGCGTTGCGGTTGTACCGGTCGTCGGGGCGGTTCCCGTTCTGGCGGTTGTTGCCGCGCTGCGGATTCTGGCCCCATCCGTTGCGCTGGGCGTTCTGACCCCATCCGTTGCGCTGCTGCTGGGTGCCGTTGCGCTGGGCGAATGCTCCGCGGGGCGCATCGGCCGGAGGACGGTTTCCGCGCTCTCGTTCGCGAGAACGCTCAATGCGTTCGTCATTGCCGCGTTTTCCCGACTGCTTTCCGAAATCGTGAGACTGTTCGCGGCGATTGATGCGATCCAGGAACGGACGAGCTTTTTCCTCGTCGGGATCGTCAAAGTCATCTTCAATGCGCGACGGCTTGGGTTTCGCCGGCTTGCCGACCTTGGTTTCCTGGGGTTTGGCAACGGGAGCGGTCGCGGGTTCAGCCGCAGCGGGCTCCTCTTTTACGGCGACGGGAGCCGCAGGCGTGGGGGCGATGGGTTGCACCTCTACTGGCTTGACCTTTTCGACTTGCTTTTTCGCCTTGCGCTGGGCGGCCGCCTCTGCCGCCTTTTCTGCGGTCTGACGGTTCTTGTTCAGCGCTTCGCGGTTGGCCTGGGCCCCTTCCTCGGCAGCCTTGCGCGCCGCCGCCCGCTTCTTGGCGAGCAGTTCGTCGCGCTTCAGTTTTCCGCCGCGAATTTGGTCAATGGTACGCTTGGCCAAGGAATCTTCGATTTTCTTGATGTCGGAATCGTCCAAATTTGACAGGGACGAGTAGGTTTCCACGTTAAGCCGTTTGGCGCGTTCGATGATTTCAGCACTGGAAACCTGCATTTTTTTTGCCAGTTCGTATACTCTCATTGTTCCCTCTTTCGAACTTTGCGGAATTTTCCGCCGTTATCGTCTGATTCTTTGGCCGATGGAAAATCATGCCTCGCTATAGTTTTGGCGGGCATCGACAACCGCCTGGGCGGTCACGAAAAGACTGTGTGTCGTGGCGGGGTCGAATCCGCACACCTGCGCAATGTAAGGCTCGTCAGAGGCCAAAACCCCGTCGGGGGTCAGGAAGCCGTTGTCGACAAGCGTCTGAGCGGTTTCGTCGCTGATTTCCAGAACTTCGGAAAGACGGCGGATCGCGCTTTGCCGCTGTTCTGCGAACGATTCTTGTCCGGCGGTCTTCTCGATGTTGACGCGCCATCCGGTGAGTTTAGTCGTGAGTCTTACGTTCTGTCCGCGCTTGCCGATCGCCAGCGAAAGCTGGTCCGGTGATACCGTGGCATAAATGGTGCGAGGAGCGTCTTGCGCGATCTCGATGCTCTCGAGCCTCGCTGGCTGCAGCGCGTGGGCGACGTAATCGCAAATGTCGCTGCTCCAGCGGACGATGTCGATTTTCTCGCCGTTGAGCTCGCGCATAATGTTGTGGACGCGCGAACCGCGCTGTCCAACGCACGCTCCAATAGGGTCGATTTTGTCGTCCATCGTTTTGACCGCGATTTTCGATCTGAAGCCGGGGTCGCGCGCCACGCTCATAATCTCGACTATGCCGTCGGCGATTTCCGACACCTCAAGGCTGAAAAGGGTTTTCACGAACTCGGGGCAAGCGCGCGACAAAATGATGGAAGGTCCTTTGTCATTCTGTGCCACACGATAGACGTAAGCCCGGACGGTGTCACCGACGTTGTACTCCTCGGTCGGGATGCGCTCCTTTGCGGGCATTACGGCCTCGCATCTGCCCAAGTCGATGTAGAGGTCGCGGCGATCGATGTGTTTGACGGTTCCGTTGACGATGTCGCCGACCCGGTTTTTGAATTCGTCATAGACGTTCTTCCGTTCAGCCTCGCGGATTTTCTGCAAAATCATCTGGCGTGCGGAAGTTGCAGCGATACGTCCGAGTTTCGCTGTGGGAATTTCGATTTCAATCGACGAGCCTTCAATCGGCATTGCGGTGAAGCGGCGTGCCAACGTGGGATGGATGTATCCGGGGCCGCGCTTGGTCGAGGATACCGTCAAAGTGTCATGGGCTTTGATTTCCAGCGTGCGTCTGTCGATGCTGACCCGGAGTGCGTCAGAGACGTCCAAGCTGTGCTTGGCGGATTGCTGAATAGCCGATTCAATAGCTTGAACGATAATCTCCCGGCTTACGCCCCGGTCTCGCTCCAAGTAGCTGACTACAGCCAATAATTCATTGTTCATTTTTCCCGCCTTTCGGTTAGTGTGCGCAACAAAAAAGGACCGAAGGCGCACCCTCGTTCCTCTTTTCCTCAAAAAAGATACCTCTATTGTAGCGAAAATCCATTTCCGCCGTCAACCAGAAAGGGTCCGGAAGGGTAAATTTTCGAATTAGAACATTTAGATAGACATTAATTAGAATTTTTCATTATAATTCGTTTCGTTCAATGCTAATGTTTTAAAAAAGGAGTATTATGTTTTACGATCATCGACATTTCGGCAAGGCGGCACTGTCATGTTGTCTGACGCTTATGCTGACATCGGCAAATGTTCATGCGCAAGAGGTTGAAGAGGGCGAAGTCAAACCGGTAATTGAATTTATCTCGGCAACGCCGACTTCGCCTTCCTGCGCAACGATTGCGTGGAATATTTCCGAGATGGCCGGTGCCGATGATGCGGTGGTGGGCATTTACTACGGGGTGAGGGACGACGAGCTGGTTGAAAGTGCAGAGTTGGCATCTTCGGCCGTCGCTGGCGAAGGCAGCGCGGTTTTAGACGGATTGAAATCAGGCAGAATGTACTATGCCAAATTGGTCGTGACCGCAAACGGAGTTGAGGGCGTTGCCTCTGATGTTTTCTCGTTTCAGCTGTCTGCCGTGCCGCTGGCTCCCGATTTGTACGGTCGTAGAATAAAAACCATCGCTGACAATGTCGAATCAATCCAGCTGGAATTCCAGCGTGCCGGATGCTCGATGCCGTTATACATCGTATATGGGAAAAATTGCGGAGGAGATACTACCAATACTTGGGAGTATTGCGAAAAGGTAGCCGACGTTGCCGGTGATCAGACCTCTTTGACGATTGATTGTCCTGAGGGGTGGGGGTCTTCAATCAAATACCTGCGCGCATTTTTCATGGTGCCGGAAAGCATGGCGAGTGTTGGTACCAAGGTCGCGTACATCAATGCGCTCGGCTCGCAGTATATCAATACCGGGCTTTATCCCGACCAATATTTGCGAACGGAATTCACTTTCTCAACCACCGATACGAGTCATGACAAAATGACATTCGGCGTGCGCAATGCGGGCTATATATATTTGGTCTGGCTTTCGAAGGGAGCCGGCACTACGGTGAACGTCTGTTGGGGTAACGCCTCAAATCTGGGCGGCGGAAGTACCGGAAAGAACCCTGGGGATGTTTGGACCCTGAATTACGGTAGAAACGGTGTTTTAGTCGACGATGAAAAGGTCATATTCACAGCGGCCGAATTGGCTAAATACACGGTTGCGACCAAGTCGACCAGAACTCTCAAGCTCATGGGCTTGGACAACGGAGGCTCAATCGACGGCCGCAAATATTACGGTCGCTGCTATGGATTCAAGGCGTTTGTCGAAAGTGCCGATGGTTCGGGAGAGACGTTGGTCCAGGATCTAGTCCCTTTCAAGATGGCTGACGGCACTATCGGCATGTACGACATGGTGTCGCAGAGTTTCTTCAAGAATGCAGGCACCGGTTCATTCACCGCCGTGATGGCTACGGATATCATTTCAGTGTCCGATGTGTTGCAATATCAGGACATAACGAAACCGATCCTCGATGCGAACGTGTCGGTCACCGGGGTAGAGCGCGGCGACAAGGTTGAACTTAGCGGAGAGTTGCTAGGAGTTGGCGCCGGTGATGTTGAAATCATAGTTGATGTGAGCCGTACCGGGACTTTTGAAGACATTGAGAGCTGGGAGGTGGATGGTTTGTTCAATACCTCGTCGAAATTCAATATTGAACTTTACCATTCCGATCCTGCCAGTGCTCGTTACATCCGTCCGGGGGAGACGACGTATTTCCGCGTCATGGCAATTGATAAAGCCCGAAATTCGGATGTAATCGGTGTCTATGAATTTACCACGCTGGGTTCGATGGGGGTTACAAGCTCAGTTTCAAATGATGGAAGAAAGCTGACGTTCACGGCTAAGCCCAATCCGATAGGGGCGAATACAAACTACATCTATGTTGCATGGAGCATGAATGATGATTCTTTGTGCAACACCAGCAAGGTGGCGGTTGTTTTGGCCAAGGCGGGTACTGCGTCGTTTTCGATTGGCGATGTTATAGCATCTGAGCTCGGAACGTTGTACTACTCATTCGTCTGCTCCAATGACTGCTCCACCGCCGCATGGGTGGTAGCGCAGCCGGTACAGCAGGTTACGGTATATGACAATTCCACGTACACCTGGAAAAAGGCGATTACGAGCGGAAACTGGGAGGATGCCGCAAACTGGACCAGTACATACGGAATCGGGTATCCTACAGATAAATGCAAGGCGGTATTCTCAACGGATACCACTGCCGAGGTTATACTTACATCCACATTGCGTAAAGTCAATCAGCTGACAATGAAAGACGCCAATTTGAATGTCAGATTTACCGGTGGTACTGATAAGACGTTGGAGGTGGTGACATGCAGTATAGAAGGTACTGGCGGAGAAATATGCATTTCCAATTGTAATTTCACCCTGACGGCCAGCGGATTGGTGGTAGGAACGGATCGTTTGTATTCGCTGCGTGACAATGCGACCAACAGAATTATCAATTTGAATTACGGGATTCACGCCAGCAAGGCCACCGGTAGTCGGGTGTTGGTGCAGAACGGCTCACAGCTCTATATGGCTGGCGGCAACTTTAAGATTGGCGGAAACGGCGGTGCTCTTGAAATTGACAACGGGCATGTTTATCGTCCGTGCCCTCGTGATAAGGGTATTCATCTTGGTTATGAAAACGCCGGCGGTAAGATTGTTTTCCGCGGTCGTAAAGCCAAGTTGGAATTCAATGGTGAACTTCGTCACGATACTACGTCGGTAACCGGAGGAGAACTGGTATTTGTGGTTCCTGCAGGCGGGTATGAAAATCCTCCATTCAGTCAAATCCCCAATTCCGCGGATGGAAAATATACGACCACTTCGCTTGGAAACAAGAACGGGAACAGTACCTATGTTTATAAGCCGATAGCGATTACGATTGATTCTGATTCGCCGGGTTTGATTGGTCCGGCATTCGTTTCGCCGTTGATCTCATGGAGGGCAGGCATTACTCCTAAGCGTTTTAATGTCACATTTGAGAATTATGCTGCCAACAAGGTTCTGTATTCATACAATAAAGTTGATACTTCTGTGGAATGGAGCGACGTCTGGACTGAAGGTGGCTGGCCATACACAATAGGGTTTAAGCATGGGTTAATGGGTAGTGTATTCTTCCTGTATTGACAGATGCTTGAATTTCTGATTGAAGATCCCCGAGGCGACACTAGGCTTCGGGGGTCTTTTTATTATGCCGTAATAGGTGTATGGCAAGGTATTAACCAGGCATGGGACAATCCTTTTGAGGTGCGCATATTGCGTGAGATTACGGTGCGGATGAAAAATATCGGGAGGGCGAGCGTCCCCGCGAGCCGTGGAGAACATAGACTCGATAGCAAGAACAAGTCCGGGAGAAGTAAGAGCCCTAATTAATATTCCTTTGAGTTAGGTGGGTTAAAATTCCGCCTTGTGGGCGGCAAAGTACGCAGCACGCTCAGCCGGAGGAAGGGCGGCCAATTCCGCGCGTGGATCGGCGACGGAGTTCTTGATCCGTCTTGCATTGACCGTTTGATATCGGGATTGGTAAAAAGCAAAGGCCGCGTTTTCGGGGCGTTTAAAAAGCAAGGCTCTGAAGATGCGCGAAAGATTTACCTGTTGGCGTTTTGATTTGCTTGGTGAAACCACGGAAAAGTGCAAAGGGTCACTTTTTGATTATACTAGCTTGTGTCATTTAACCAGTATCAGCAATCCCGCCGCCCCCCGGGATTTGATCAACCATGTCGCATAAGGCGAGGTTGTGTACCCCAGCGGAATTTCGGCGTCGGCGCCAAATGCGGTGAAATATGCAGAGCGTTCGTCGTCGGTGCAATCAGCCCATAGCTTAAATGTCGACTCTTTGGTTTTTTCAAGCCACTGTGTATTGCTCGCAGGAAAGAATGTCC